>JAJIYQ010000042.1 GCA_020881075.1 Rickettsia endosymbiont of Labidopullus appendiculatus | reverse complement strand
TAAATCAAATGGCGATGTATGCATTTATTCAAATGTTTAAGAGAATTTATGATAGTGAGCATAGAGAGAATCAAAGAAAGATAATAAATAGGTTTATTGATAATTATAATAGAGACGTGCATATTACTAATAGTATAGTAAATGATTCAACAGATAGAGCATTTGAAGCAGTTGGAAAAAATAATTTATTTACTCTTAGGGTTCTTTTGGATAATTACTCAATCATTCAAAAAAGGGGAAATGATAATTACACTCTTTTACATGAAGCTGCAGAAACTGGCAATTATTATATGGCAAAATTTTTGATTATGCGTGGGGTAAACATTAATGCTACTGATTATCATTATAGAACAGCATTGGAAATCTCTGATGAGCAAAATAATAATGTTAGTTGCTTGATCAGAAAGGCAACAGCAAATTAGTCTCGAAAGAAGGAATCATGAAAACTATTACTCCTAGGGAATGGTGTTTACGTGGTAGGAAATGTTTATAAAGTTTCTTTCTAAATATTGCATCTTGACCTTATTATAATAGACCTCTTGCAAAACTCTACTTATGACACTTAAGTACACTACGGTTCGAGGTGAAGCGTATCCTTCCAATTCCTAATCATAAGCGAGTTTTGCAAGAGGTCTAAAAATTCTACATATAACGGTTAACATATTTATCTAATAAGGTTTTTATCATTTTTTGATAGGGAATATGATGTTTAGACGCTTGAGACTTAAAAAAATCAACACTTTCTTTACTTAAAGAAATAGTAACTTTAACGGAATTGTCTTTTAGGATTAAATTCTCAGGTGCTGGTAAGAAGTCATTTATTATTTTCACTTCTTTTATTTCACCATCACTATATTTTATTTTCTTTTTCATAAATCTTTTTTCCTTTTCTCCAATAACCCGCACCAAAAATCCTTATGATATTATTTCTAGTGATAAATCGAACAGTTAAAATATGTTTTTTTACTTTACCTAAGCAAAAATATCTATCTTCGTTATTGCTATGATCAAGATCTTCTAATATTATCCTATTTAAGTCTAAAAAAGAAAATTGCATGTCTTATCATCCAGAATAACATAAGAATAATTATTATACATATAAAAATATGGTTTTATATTTAAATTATTTACTCATAGTCATTACTTAAACTAATACTTCTATAGATTTTTGTTTAAGCTTATTTTTTATGGAGGCAGGTAAACGAAGTGTAATGTGTAAAATATACTTATAGTCAATTGATGAGAAGTTGGTTATGTCGTCACTCGTTGTTTGCCTATTATTTATAGGCGTTGCTCCATCTCATAAGCGTTAGTTCAAGAAAACAATAATTGAAAAACCGTCATTGCGAGGAGACCTTAAGGTCACGAAGCAATCCAAAAAAGTGATTAAAAATGGATTGCCACGCCACTAAGGTGGCTCGCTAATAGACGACTTTTCTACTTTATTTTCTTAAGCTGACGCCTATGTACTATCACAAGCATATGGAGCTATACCAACAATTGATGACAATTCATTACTACTATAATTTTTATTCCCTAAGTCTGTTAGTGAGGAATTCATTAAAATTTAAGTTGAATATAAGCTATTAACAATATAATATGGGGATGTTGAAATTAGATAAGATACAATGATTACTATTACTTTTCCAGATGGAACGCAAAAGCAATTTACAAAAAATATTACGGGGTTGGAGATAGCTAGTCAAATCTCTACTTCTCTAGCAAAAGATGCTTTGGTTATTGAGGTAAATAATGAGCTAAAGGACTTAAGCTTGCCGATAGAATTTGATTGTAATTTAAGAATTTTAACCTATAAAGATTCTAAATGTTTAGAGGTAATACGTCATGATGCTGCTCATATAACAGCGGAGGCAGTTAAAGAGTTATTTCCCAATATCCAGGTAACTATAGGGCCCGCTATTGAAAATGGCTTTTTTTATGATTTTGCTAAGGAGCAACCTTTTTCATCGGAAGATTTGCTGAAGATAGAAGCAAAAATGCATGAGATTGTTAAAAGAAATGAGAAAATCACTAGAGAAGTATGGAATCGTGATCAAGCTATAGAATTCTTTAAATCAATTGGCGAGCATTATAAAGCTGAGATAATCTCGGAAATTCCAGCAAATGAGGATATTACCTTATACCGGCAAGGTAATTTTATTGATCTTTGCCGTGGTCCGCATGCTCCATCAACTGGCTTCATTAAACATTTTAAATTAATGAAAGTGGCAGGAGCATATTGGCGAGGTGATAGTAAAAATCCTATGTTACAAAGAATCTATGGTACAGCTTGGGCAACAAAAGAGCAGTTGGACAATTATCTGTATATGCTTGAAGAGGCAGAGAAACGTGATCATAGAAAATTAGGGCGGGAACTTGATTTGTTCCATTTTCAGGAAGAAGCTCAAGGTATGGTATTTTGGCATGATAAGGGTTGGAGCATATATCGCATTATCGAACAATATATCAGAAATAAAATCAGAAAAATGGGGTATATTGAGGTAAAAACTCCGGTACTTGTTGATAAAAGCTTGTGGGAATCTTCTGGTCATTGGGAAAAATTTAGGGAAGATATGTTTGCTCTAAATCTTGCTGATGATAAAACGCTGGCTATGAAACCAATGAATTGTCCATGTCATGTGCAGATTTTTAAGCAAGGTATCAAAAGTTATCGAGATTTACCATTGCGTATGTCTGAATTTGGTTTATGTCATAGAAACGAGGCATCTGGGGCACTGCATGGTTTGATGAGAGTAAAGGCTTTTAGGCAAGATGATGCCCATATTTTCTGTACCGAAGAGCAAATTAACAGTGAGACAGTAAAATTTTGTAGTCTCTTAACTGAGATTTATAAAGATTTTGGTTTTTCGGATATAAAAATTAAATTTTCAGATCGTCCTAAGGTACGGGCTGGTAGTGATGAAGTTTGGGATAAAGCTGAAAATGCTCTAAAAAATGCCGTAAAAGAAGCCGGTTATTCTTACATATTAAACCCTGGTGATGGGGCATTTTATGGACCAAAACTAGATTTTTGTCTTAAAGATTCAATAGGTAGAGAATGGCAATGTGGCACTCTACAAGTTGATTTTGTTTTGCCAGAACGTCTTGATTCTCACTATATTGCAGCAAACGGTGAAAAAAAGAGACCAGTAATGTTGCATAGGGCTGTAATTGGTTCTTTTGAACGATTCATTGGCATATTAATTGAAGAATATGCCGGACGATTCCCTCTATGGTTAGCTCCTGTACAAGTAGCTATTGCTACCATCACTAGTGATTTAAATGATTATGCACTTGAGGTGCATAAATTATTAGTTAGTGAAGGGGTAAGGTCAGATATTGATATTTCGCCTGAAAAGATTAATTATAAAATACGTTGTTTTTCTAATGATAAAGTGCCTATAATAGCTGTTGTTGGTAAACAGGAAATGGCAAATAATACTGTGACTATAAGACAACTCGGATCTGATCAACAAGAAATTATTTCTTTAGAAAATCTAGTAAAGCTTGTGAAAGATCAGAATACCCGCTATTTAACGTAAGTGGTATTCTGGTTAGTGGATGGTATACTCAAAATAATTTGAGTAATAATACAATTTTATTTAAACAATAATTATGGAGAAGTTTTATTTCTGGAGTTAAGAGCAGTAATTTTCCGAAGGCTAATAGGGAAATTAGGGCTAGTCAAGTTCGTTTAGTCGGTGAAAATGGTGAGATGCTTGGCATCGTCAGTATTAGGGAAGCTTTGGAGTACGCCGAAAAGGCTGCTTTAGATTTAGTAGAAATTTCACCAAATGCTGAGCCTCCTGTCTGTAAGATATTAAATTTTGGTAAGTTTAAATATGATAGTAAAAAACGTATTCAAGATTCCAGGAAAAAACAAAGAATTATTGTCCTTAAAGAAATGAAGTTTAAGCCAAACATTAGTCAGGGTGATTTTGATGTGAAGCTTCGTAAAATCAAAGATTTTTTGAAGGAAGGTGACAAAGTAAAAATCTCCTTATGGTTCAAAGGTAGAGAGATTATCCATAACGATATTGGTATGAAGTTATTTGACCGTATATTGTTAGAACTAGAAGGCTTGGCTAAGATTGATTCTGCTCCTAAAATGGAGGGTAAACAGATAATTATGTTAGTCAGTCCTAATACCATAAAAATACCAACGAACTAATTAGAACTAATATTATGCCAATTAAGATTCTCATGCCTGCTCTATCCCCAACTATGACTGAAGGGAATGTTAGCAAATGGCTAAAAAAAGAAGGAGATAAGGTTGTTCCAGGGGATGTTATAGCAGAAATAGAGACAGATAAAGCTACTATGGAAGTGGAAGCTGTGGAAGAAGGGATTCTTGCTAAAATAATTGTACCACAAGGTACAGAGAATGTAGCAGTCAACTCACTTATCGCTGTATTGCTTGAAGATGGTGAAGATATAAGCTTATTGGATAGTTTTATAGCAAGTAGTGATAATGTTGCTAAATCATCTGAAAAGCCGGCAATAGTTGTAGAGGAAAGTAAATCAGTTAATTTAACTCCGGAAAACAAAACAATAAAAGATACGGCTAGAGTATATGCTTCACCTTTGGCTAGAAGATTAGCAGCTATTGATAATATTGATTTGTCAAATATTCAAGGTAGTGGACCACATGGCAGAATAATTAAAAAAGATGTATTATCCTACTTAGTGCAACCAACAAATAGTGGTAAGATTAGGGCGGTGAACAGAAATAACCAGGAGTACAGGTCTGTCCCCAATAACAATATTCGTAGAATCATCGCTAAACGTTTGCTTGAATCTAAACAAACCATCCCACATTTCTATCTCTCAATAGAATGTAATATGGATAAGTTGCTTGATATTAGAGAAGATATCAATAAATCGTTGATAGAAGAGAGTAATATTAAAATTTCTGTCAATGATTTTGTTATTTTAGCAGTAGCCAAAGCTCTAAAAATTGTACCGGAAGCAAATGCCAGTTGGGATGAATCTGCTATTCGATATTATAATAACGTCGATGTATCAGTTGCTGTAGCAATCGATAACGGTCTTATAACACCTATCGTTAGAAATGCCGATCAAAAAGATTTGGTGACATTATCCCGCGAATTACAAACTCTTATAAAAAAAGCCCGGGATAATAAATTAACTCCTGAAGAATTTCAAGGGGGATGGTTTTCCGTCTCTAACCTAGGTATGTACGGTGTTAAGAGCTTTAATGCTATAATAAATCCACCACAAAGCTGTATCCTAGCAATAGGAGCAAGCTTAAAACGTCCAATAGTTGACAATGATCAGATAAAAATTGCTACTATGATGGATGTTAGCCTTTCTTCTGATCACAGAGTTGTTGATGGTGCTGTTGGAGCCAAATTTTTAGCTTCATTCAAAAAATTTATAGAAAGCCCTGCATTGATGCTTATATAATTTCTGATTTGCATCCTACCCTAATACTACAGTTGTAAATTAATTTCTACTGGTAATTTGGGCGTCGATCCGGTACTCGAATCCTCACGTACATCTAAGTACGCTGCGGTTCTCCGTTCCGTGTCTCCTACAAATTCCCTAACATAAATTAATTTACAACTGTAGTACTAACTATAACTTAAAACTTAAATCATAGAATAAATTATGAGCTTTTCTGATAATCTAGTAAAAATCTTAAACAAATATGAAGAAATATCAAAAAAATTAAGCACTGGTATAGTCGGAGAAGAATTTATCAAAGCATCGAAGGAATATGCTGGGCTAGAGCCAATTGTTCAAACAATTAATGAATATAATAATTCTATAGTCGAGTTACGCGGTATCAAAGAAATGGCACAAGAACCAAATTTAGACTATGATACACAATCAATGATATATGATGAAATACATCGTTTAGAAGCTCTGATGCCTAAACTAGAAAGGGCGGTAAAACTTTCTTTGTTACCAAAAGACGAAGCTGATACAAAAAATGCTATTATCGAGGTAAGAGCTGGTAGCGGTGGAGAAGAAGCGGCATTATTTGCAGCAACTTTATTTAATATGTATCACAGATACGCCGAATTAAAAAGCTGGCGTTTTGAAATATTATCAATCTCAGATACTGGTATTGGTGGATATAAAGAGGCCTCAGCCCTAATTCAAGGACGCGATGTATTCTCTAAACTTAAATTCGAATCAGGCGTCCACCGAGTACAAAGAGTCCCTGAAACTGAGTCAAGTGGGAGGATCCATACTTCTGCAGCTACCGTTGCCGTCTTGCCTGAAGCAGAAGATGTAGACGTTAAGATCGATGACAAAGATTTACGAATTGATACATATCGAGCATCAGGAGCAGGAGGACAACATGTCAATACCACAGAATCAGCGGTAAGAATTACCCATTTACCAACTGGTATTGTCGTTGCCTTACAAGATGAAAAATCACAGCATAAAAATAAAGCTAAAGCTATGAAAATTCTTCGTTCTAGGGTATATGAAGCAGAACGATATAAAAAAGATATGGAAAGAGCCGAAGTACGCAAAGGTCAAGTTGGTTCTGGTGATAGATCGGAAAGAATTCGTACCTATAATTTTCCACAAGGTAGAGTCTCTGACCATAGAATTAACTTAACTCTCTATAAAATAGAAGATGTTGTAAAAAATGGGCAGTTAGACGAATTTATTGAAGCTTTAATATCGGCTGATGAGGCAAAAAAACTTTCAGAAGTTTAAATATACTCAAATGATTTTAGTATATTTAGCTTATCCTTATATTAGTGAGATCACGTAAGATATCCCAAATTTTATCAATTTTTTCAATGACTTCACTAGTCATTTCTATTTTCTTCCCCCAAGCTCTATTAGTCTCTGGGGATACTTTATTAGTTGCATCTATCCCCATTTTACTACCAAGTCCTGATACAGGGGATGCAAAATCAAGATAATCTATTGGCGAATTATCAATAAACGTAGTATCTCTAGAAGGATCTCTCCTGGTTGAGATTGCCCAAGCTACTTCCTTCCAATCTCGAATATCTATATCATCATCTACCACAATAATAAATTTGGTATACATGAATTGTCTTAAAAACGACCAAATCCCCATCATTATTCTTTTTGCATGACCTGGATAAGCCTTACGGATAGATACGATGGCAATTCTGTAAGAACAACCTTCAGGCGGTAACCAAAAATCAACGATTTCTGGAAATTGTTGCTGAATTATCGGAATAAATATTTCATTTAATGCAACGCCAAGTACCGATGGTTCATCTGGAGCTTTACCAGTATAAGTGCTTAAATATATAGGTTGCTTTTTCATGGTAATAGCCTTAACGTTAAAGACTGGAAAATATTCAACGTCATTATAGTAACCTGTATGGTCACCAAATGGTCCTTCTGGTAGATATTCATCAAAACTTACATGCCCCTCTATAACAATTTCGCTATAAGCCGGCACTTTCATATCTATACTAACACAATTTACCAATTCAATTGACTTACCTCTTAATAATCCAGCAAAATTATACTCAGACATATTATCAGGCAGCGGCATAACAGCTGCCATAGTCACAGCAGGGCTTGCCCCAATAACCACTGCAGCAGGGAAAGGCTCTTTTTTTGCTGATGATTGCCAACGTTTATGTTGCTGTGCTCCACCTCGCATTTTAAGCCATCGCATAATAAGTTTGTTACGCCCAACTACTTGCATTCGGTATATACCGAGGTTAAAATTATCTACCTTCTCTAGACTAGGCCCTTTAGTAACAACTATTGGCCAAGTAATTAATGGCGAAATATCAAGAGGCCAACAGGTTTGTATAGGTAATATATTAACATCAGGATCATCAATTATAACTTCCTGGCAGGGAGCTTTTGATAATATTTTTGGCGACATAGCCAACATTCTTTTTGCCAATGGCAACATGGCAAAGGTTTCTTTAAAGGAAGAAGGTAGTTCGGGGGCTTTAAGAAAAGCTAGCAATTCTTCGAATTTCCTTAAATCTTCTTTACGTTTCAAACCAAGTCCCAAGGCGATTCGCTCAGTACTAGCATATAAATTAGTTAGAACTGGCATATTAGACTTAGTTCCATCATTTTTAATAACATTTTCAAACAGCAGAGCCGGACCATCTTGTATTAAAATTCTTCTACTGATTTCTGTTATTTCAAGGTTAGATGATACGGGATAGGATATACGCTTAAGGAGTCCATTTTGCTCAAGAAGTTTTATAAATTGTGGTAAATCTTGGAAACTCATATAATTTTACGGAAATATAAATATAGACTTAAAATAATAGCAATAATCATGTTAGCATAACAAGCAAAGATAAAATTTAAATCTTTTGAAGCAAGATTTTGTAATACAAAATGCAAGTATGTGATAATTACGGCAGAAACTGCCGTAATTAAAATCTGTCTTAGACTAGATTTTTTATTATAAGGCTGCCGTAAAAAAACCGATAATGTAAGAAAGACCAGTACAAAATTATACATAGGCCAAATCAATCTTTGGTGTCCCTCAGCAATTAATTTAATCTTTTTCTGTTCTGATAAAATATTGTTGGGTTTTAATAATTCATCAATATAATGCTCATTGATTTCCCGGCTATATTCCTCCCTCACCAATTTTTTACCATTATTACTAACTAATTCTACGATTAGAACATCAAATAATAAATTATTTAAATTACCATTATGATCATATACCTGCCTAACTCCATCTTTTAACTGAAAAGACGAGCTGTTATTATATATTTTAAACACCCCGTATCTAGAAAACAAGATTGCATGATTATCATGCTTACGATTATCAAAAATGATCAAATTTTTCATAGTGCCATCAGGTAATTTTTTATCAAAATAAACTGTTATATCTTTAGAAATTGGATTAAATGTCTTCTCATCTAGAATATTGGATGCATAATTATTCCTCATAAAAATAAGATCTGATTTAAGCTTGCTATGAGATAATGGCAATAAACTAATCGAAATATAATAAGC
>JAJIYQ010000041.1 GCA_020881075.1 Rickettsia endosymbiont of Labidopullus appendiculatus | reverse complement strand
ACAGCTGAAATTAGACAGTAATTTATTACTACTTGATCAACAACATCATGGTTTAATTTCTAAAACTATTCAAAATAAATTACTATTTACTGGAAAATTTGGACAAATTAAAATTGTTAACTCTATAGGTAAGGATGGGGAAATAAGATATTTAATCATAGTTGGCATTGGTGATGAAACAAAATTAACAACCTCTTGCATTGAAGAGCTTGGGGCAAAAATCTTATCCTGTAGCACTTGTCGTAAAATTAGCACTATTGGTATAAAAATTTCTCATAATATCGGACAACATCAACCAGCTATTGTTGCTTCTCTTATAGCTAGCGGCTGTTTGCTTGCTTCATATAGATTTGATAAATACAAAACTACTCAAAGTGAAGTAGAAAAATTTGTTGTAGATTCTCTGGAAATTTCTATAGATGATCAGTCTAAAGCAGAAGAATTGTTTAATGATAAAAGATCATTAGCTGAGGCAGTATTTTTTGCTAGAGATATGATAAATGAACCAGCCAATATAAAAACTCCTCAATCTTACTCTGAAAAAATATTAGAACGTCTTGAACCGCTAGGAGTTGAAATTATCATTATCGGTGAAAGAGAAATGAAAAATCTTGGTATGGGAGCTTTACTTGGTGTTGGACAAGGTTCACAAAATGAATCCAAACTTGTAGTAATACAATATAATGGCTTGGATGATGATACCCCACCTGTCGCTTTTGTTGGTAAAGGGGTTACTTTTGATAGTGGTGGTATTTCACTTAAACCAGCAGCCAATATGGGAGATATGAAATATGATATGGCCGGCTCAGCTGCAGTAGTTGGAGCAATAATGGCTTTAGCTAGTCGTAATGCCCAAGTTAATGTAGTCGGGGTTGTTGGTCTTGTAGAAAATATGCCTTCAGGCAATGCTCAACGACCAGGAGATGTAGTAACCACTATGTCCAAAAAAACAGTGGTGGTGGATAATACTGATGCAGAAGGTCGGTTAGTCTTGGCTGATGCAATTTGGTATACTCAAGAAAAGTTTAAGCCTCAATGTGTAATCGATCTGGCTACCCTTACTGGAGCTATTGTTGTCTCTCTTGGTAAAACTTATGCTGGGTGCTTTAGCAATAATGATGAATTAGCTGGTAAGCTAATAGATGTTGGCAATAAAGTTAATGAAAAATTATGGCGTATGCCTCTACATAAAGATTTTGATGAGATGATAAAGTCAGACATTGCTGATCTTGCTAATATTGGTAACGTCCCTGGAGCAGCTGGTAGTTGTACAGCAGCTCAGTTTATAGGGAATTTTATTAAGGAAGGTATGGTTTGGGCACATCTTGATATTGCCGGTGTTGCTTATAATAAAACAGGCAATCCCCTTGGTCCTAGAGGAGCAGTAGGTTATGGTGTAAGGCTTCTTAATCAATTTATTCAAGATCACTATGAAAAATAATCGAACAAATCGTGTTTTTGTACTTGGGGCTGAAAAAGGTGGAGCTGGTAAAAGTACCTGCTCCATGCATCTAATTACCGGTTTATTGTATAATGGTTATACGGTAGCTAGTATTGATACTGATTCACGTCAGGGGTCTTTAACAAATTATTTAAAGAACAGGGATGATTACAATTTAAAAAACCCGGACCATACGGTTAAAACTTCTCAGCATTTTCATTTGACTGAAAGTCAAGAACAAGTCGTGGCACTTAAAGAAGAGGACGAAAGAATTAGGTTTGAACAGATAATTGAACAGACAAAAAATGCTGATTATCTAGTAATCGATACGCCAGGAAGCTACTCTTTCTTATCTAGATTAGCCCATTCTTATGCTGATACGGTAATTACCCCAATTAACGACAGTTTTCTTGATTTTGATGTATTAGCCAAAGTTAACGCTGACAATTTGTCAATTATTGCCCCATCAATCTATAGTCAAATGATTTGGGAGCAAAAGATGCAGAAAGCTAATCGTAATGGCGAGACAATTAACTGGATTGTTATGCGTAATCGATTAAGCAACTTGGATGCAGTAAATAAAAGGAAAGTGGGGGCTGCTCTTGAACAATTAGCAAAAAGAATTAGCTTTAAGATTGCTCCAGGTTTTAGTGAAAGAGTAATTTTTCGGGAATTATTTTTACAAGGGCTAACATTACTTGACTTAACAACAGCTAATCATGGTAAAACACTTAGTATATCTCATGTAGCTGCTCGTCAGGAATTACGAGATTTTTTAAACTTTCTTGGTATTTTGTAAGAATATATAATCTAATAGGGATAATAAATGTCAGAATTTACCAATTTGCAATATTATAAAAGAAAAGAATTTGGGGCTAATGAAGCTGGAGAATTAGGTGGGATATATAGCAGTCAAGATAATGTTCTGTTTATGGTTAAAAAGGAGAATAAGCCTGAAAAAAATATATCAGAATTTTTGGGTTCCCAAATTTTTCAAGCAACAAATCCAGAACATGGAGCCAAAGTTTCGCTCATTGTACCTACTCATCTTACCACGAAAGTAGATCAAGAAGGAGGTCTGCAAAATGATGGTTCTGAAGTATATGTGCAATCTGAATTTTTTAAGAATTACAGTGGAGACATGTATGTTGACATGGATAACCACATGTCTAAAAAAACTAAGCCAGGCGGTTGTTTGCGAAAAGATGGAGGAAGACCGCTTTTTATGGGAACAAGAGAATTACTATCTAGTACTTTAACTAAAGCTTTTGAAGAACTGCATTATAGTGATTTTGATAAAATAGCTCCAACTAGCTTATTAATAGGCGATTTTGATATTCATACAGGTAATATAGGAGTTATAAGAGATCCTAACAATTCTACTATTCCTCCTAGACTAGTTAGGTTAGATTTTGCTGGAAGTTTTGACCAATTAGATGACGAGATACGTCCACATTCTTGGTCTAGACATCTACCCTTACTAGGACCAACTAATCATTTTAGAGAATTTCCAAGTACCCTAAAGTATAATGATTTATTTGTAAAAGGTTTACTTGATACTGCACAAGTTGATTTAAACAATACTATTGACCATAGCTTTGTTGAATTATCAAAATATTATAGTGATAAAGCACTAGCAAATTGGGCAAAAATGGCAATGAGCCAGAAATTTAAAAATATAGCACCAGAAAACATAAAGATTGCTGATGTTAAAGATGCTCTTAAAGAAACTATGCAAAAGAGACAACAATCATTAAAAGAATATGGGTTACAAATTAAACTCGGTCTTTTAGTAAAAAAAGGAAAAATTAACAAGCCAGAATTAAAAAAATTAGTTCAAGAACACTTCGATTATTTTAGCAATATAATCGACCAAAGGAAAAGACTAGAATTGAAGAAGAAAACTGAGGGAAACTATATTGAATATATTTTAGGTAATAAAACTCGAGAAGTACTGTTAATTAAAGAAATAGCTCAAATAGTAAAAGAGCAAAAAAAAGCACTAACAAATTCTGCTTTAGAAAGAACTGATCTATCTGTAGCAATATCTAAAAAAGCACTAGATGTTATGCATATTAGTGACGCGATAACAACAACTACTGAAGCTCAAGCTACTGAACAGACAGTACCTTACAAAGTAGCTCCATCTGAAATAGTCCCAGCCATAGTAGCACAGAGCAAAGTAGCCCCAATTAAAGTAGATTTGGTAACATTAGCTTTTAGGCAAGAAATTATTGCTAAGCAACAAACAACATTAAAAAACATCCTTGCTGAAGCAAATATTACAGCAATCTCAGTGGCTAATCTTGCTATTAATTCTCAGCAATTTAAAGAATTTATAGAAAATAACAACGAATTAATACAAAAAACCTGGGTTAACTCTATTACAAAGAATACTGTGACTCAAGCGATGAATGATGAAGTGCAAAGCTATGCAAAAATCCATCAGGCTAATAATTTCAAACCGTTAACTTGGAGCAATCAGCCACTAATAGACAATATCACTGATACCAGGTCAAGGGTTATTAAAGTCAAAGATGAAGAATTATTTAAATTAACAGAAACTAAGGTTAAAACTTCTACTAAAGTAGTTTTAGAAGATGGAGTAACGGAAACAGAGATTAGCAATTATCGCAATATTAATTTGCCATTAGCCATCAAACCATCTGGTACAGCCGTGCATCTTTCATTTCCAGTGCAAAACGAGAAAGGTGAGAATATTGAGGTCTCGAAGGCACTGTATTTTACTACTCACTATAACGAGCAAGGAAAACTAGTAGAAATAACCAACCCATTATCATTAAAGTTTACCGGTGATGATAAAGATGCTATAGGCTATATACAAAGGGGAAAAAATATTTACACTATTCCTGTAACAAAAGGTCAATATGAATCAATGATGCAGGAAGTAGCAAAAAATAAAGGATGTAATATTAATATATCACAAACCATTATGTCCCCTGAGGCAAGTGACGTTATAATGCATGGTGAATTAAAGCAAATTCAAAATAAGTTAAAACGTCATGTGAACATAAACAATGAAGTACCTAAGATAGCACCCAAAATGCTAAAGACATCATCCCAACAGCAATATTATGATAGAACTTGAAAGTAGTGCGGTTAAAATTCTCCCAAAAATGATTTCAAGAATTGGATTTGAAAATGAATGTTGAACGCGTGCAGCTATACTATCAATGCGAGTATAGGATAAGGGAAGTTCAGAAGTATAGGAATGATAAGGGTTGTAAGTAAGGAAGTGTTGGGGTATATAAGAATTATTCAAAAAAATATACTCTCAACATGAAGAAATGTATCACAACTGTTTATTATTTAGTAGATAATTTTTATGAAATTTATCAAGAATGGGAACAAAATAAGTTATTGCCAAGTGATAAGAAACGTTTTAGGCAAGAAAACTTAAAGCTCTTAAAGGTTTAACTCCTTATGAATTTATCATGAAAACATGGACATCTGATCCAAATAAATTTATTATTAACCCTAACCACCACCCTCTGGAACTAAACACCTAGACTTTCTGCGTAAGTCAAAGATAGTTGTTAGTGTTACTTGCCTCCCCAGGAAACGCCACCATCAACGCTAATACATGAGCCTGTAACATAGCGAGATGCTTTGTTTGAGGCAAGGTATAAAATTGCACCGTCAAGGTCACTAGGTTCCGCTATAAAATTTAGAGGTGTAAGTTCTGCTATTGCTTTACGTTTTTCTTCTGTATTTAATTTGTAATCTGTAAGCGGTGTATGAAATATACCAGGTATAATACAATTAATCCGAATGTGGGCTTTTGCCAACTCTCCAACTAATGACTTTGTCATTTGGATAACAGATGCTTTAGATGCACAATAACCAGTGATATTTTCGCTTAAACGGTTGGCTCCATTGACACTACTAATATTGATAATACTCCCATGGATTCCATGGTTTCTCATGTGACTAGCAACTTTCTTGGTAACATACCAAACTCCCAGTACATTGGTTTGCATAATAGACTCGAAATCATCTAGTTCACATGATGTAAAGATTGGTGTAGGTTTTGCAATTCCGGCATTATTAATGCAGATATCTATGAGTTCTCCTTGTTGTTTTAATATATTAAAGGCTCTTTGGACAGAGTTCTTATCTGCCACATCCATTTCCAGGGCAATAGCATTGCTAAGCTCAGAGGCTAAAATTTGCAGTTTATCTAGTCTTCTACTAGCCAATATGATTCGTACTCCTACGCTAGAAAGAAGGCGAGAGAATTGCTCTCCAAGACCACTACTTGCTCCTGTAATGAGGGCTGTTTTGCCTGTTAAATTGAAAAGTTGCATTGTTTTAATCTCAATTACCAATTATACTCAAATGATACTATGCATTGGAACATAGCTAACTCGTTAAGGTTCTAGATAACTCCTTTGTCTATTAGTGGAGATAGTTTAGTAGCGATGAAGCAATCTAAACTTATAACAACAATATCAGAACTTATTCGACTTAGCTATATAAAATAAGGGATAATAGATTGCAGTGTAGTAAAGTTCGTATACTCTTCTGCTTTGAAGAATTGGCTCCGCAAAACTTCGGGGTATTCGCGTGCTCACGTACTAGTTGTACGCTCCGCTCGCTCACCTCTTGTTTTACGTTCCAATTCTTCAAATCATTTGAGTATATAATATCTTGTGGTAATTTCTCGTACAGAACAACCGATAGGTTAATTATGAAAAGTAATGAATTTATTGAATATATTAAAGATATACTAGCCCCTTTTGGTCAAATCACTACTCGTGCAATGTTTGGTAGTTATGGCATATATAAAGATGGAGTAATAATAGGAATAGTTGCAAGAAATGAGTTGTACTTTAAAATAGATAACAAAGTAGTTGAGTATTTAAAATCTTTTGTTTCTGAACCATTTACATATAATAGCTCAAATAAATTGATAACTATATCATATTGGAAAGTGTTACCTGAGATTTTAGAACAAGAAGAAAAGTTAGCGAATTTAGTCTCTATGGCATTTGATGTATCTATTAACTCTAATAATAAAAAGTTACCTTAGTAAGATTCAATTTAATAACACGGTGGCTTTTCAACAAAAATTTCTGAAATCTAATCAAGGAGTTTTTTTACAAGGTAAGATATCAAAAATTTAATCCCCGTTTACTATAAATCTATATTGCCTTATCTGACTTCTTAGCAACAATCTGAATTTCGATGCATAGGCTAGGAATTAGTTTACCTAATTTAAGGTTAAAATCTAGCCACCATTTATGATTTTCAAGTGGTCGAAGAATACCTCCTGAAATAACTCTAAATCCTCTATGTTCTAAAATTTCCAATTCAGTATATTTATGAAGTAATTTTGTAAATGTAATTAATGAAAATGCTTGAACATGACCTCTAACTTTTTTTACTCGACATATTTTATCAATTAAAGGCACTAAATATCGACGTACTAAATGTATTCCATGAGGGAAAATTGGAACCCCCAGAAATAAGATCCCACCAGGCTTTAATACTCTTTCTATCGATTTAAAAGCAAGTTCTAATTCATCTAAATGCTCTAAAACTTGTTCACAAATTACAATATCAAAACTGTTGCTCGGAACATTTAACATTCCTTGCATTAAATCAGCTTGGTATAAACAACTATAAGATTCCTTCTTATAGATATCATCTCTTATTTCAATATCTGCTCCATAATAATCTATCACTTCATTATTTGGTTGATTTTCGATATAACGCCGAGATACACCAGAAGCAACACCAATATCTAATAACTTTACTCTTTGGTTTTTAGATTTAATTTCACTTACAATACGACTAACATCTTTTGCAATAACGTAATATCTACTTTGACGCAAACTATATTTCTCGCATCTACGAGAATCTACACCAAAAGCCAACTGTTTTTTATTAGTCATAATACCAAAATTAATTTCTATTTTAATTCCTAATTTTCTACTTCACAGAACATTGTATCATTAATGATCGGAGAAAATTCTTTAACTACAGCTTTATAAAGTTTTCGTTTAAAGGGAATTATAATTGACAATAATTCGTCAAATTTAACCCAACGCCATTCCTCAAATTCTGGGTTACTAGTATTAATATTAATATCTTCATTAGTGCCTGTAAATCTAATTAAAAACCACTTTTGTTTTTGCCCTCGGAAATTACCATTCCATAATTTAGGTATTAAAATTTTAGGTACGTCATAACTATACCAATATTTGCTTTCTGCAAGAATATCACCTTTATTACAGCCTATTTCTTCTAGCATCTCCCTAAGAGCTGCAACACTGGGTGTTTCTCCCAAATCTATACCGCCTTGGGGCATTTGCCAAGCCGATATTTTAGTGTCGATTCTTTTACCAACAAACACTCTATTAGTACCATCAATTATCATCATACCTACACTTGGTCTGTATGGTAATTCATGGTAACAGTTACGAAGAGTTTTATTTTTCATATTCTTAAGTTTTGTATGAAAGGCAGATTTGCAAAATGCCCATCTCTCAACCTATTATACCTGATTGCTCTTCATTTGTGTACCTAAATTATTAATCTTAAGTTATTTTAATTACTCTATTTCTCCCTTGTTCCTTTCCTTGATAAAGAGCTTTGTCAGCACGCTCTATAAAATCACTAATAGTTTCTCCAATTTTATATTCAGTTACTCCTATTGAGATAGTTTTTTTAATAGGATTTTCTTGAGTTTTAACTTTAAACTCAATAGATTCCACTCTTGTTCTTACCCGCTCCGCTACATACATAGCCTCGTCAATCGTTATATCGTTTAACAGGACAGCAAACTCCTCACCTCCATATCTAGCAATTAAGTCTGTGACCCTAAAAATATTCTTCAAAACATTAGCAACGGTTTTTAGCACTACATCTCCCGCTTGATGACCATAACTATCATTAACTTGTTTAAAATAATCAATATCACACATCAGTAAGCATAAAGGTCTTTTGCTATCATCAGCTTTTTTCACCATTTGCTTTATGTGCGTATCAAAATAATGACGGTTAAATATACCAGTCAAACCATCTTTAATAGATAAGTTTACGCTTAATTCTAAATCATTGCGTAATTTATCTTGATAATGTTTTCTTCTCAGTTGAGTTCTAATTCTAGCTAACAGCTCATTCTTATCTACTGGATACATAAAATAATCATTAATACCCAGTTCTAAACCCTTGATAACTGTTGCTCTATTTTCTTCTTCAGCTTGTAATATCAGGACTATATCATGAAATTTAGTATTAGAGCGTAACATCATGCTTATTCTCAAAGGGTCTCCTTGTTCTAATTGGCAGCTAATAATTACTAAATCTAGATATTCAGTATCTTCCTCCAATTCCTTGATATCAGATATTATTTTGATATTGGGGGTAAGAGTTAGAAGCATTTTATTGATATTTCTTGCCTGTACTATATCATCGTTAATTAACAGTATCTTACTATCTGAAAAATTATCTTGTATTTCTATGACAGAGCCACCTAATTCAGCATTAGTAGTATTTCTTAGTTTGAGTTCATCAATAACTGCCTTCATTCTAGCAAGAGATCGTACCCTGGCAAAAAGAGCAGTATCATCAATAGGTTTTGTTAAGAACTCATCAGCTCCAGCTTCTAGACCTTTGATGCGATCTTCAGTATCAGAAAGGGCTGTAACCATAATGACTGGTATATGCATGGTAGAAATATTAGACTTAATTCTTCTACAGGTTTCAAATCCGTCCATATCAGGCATCATGGCATCAAGCAATACAATATCAATTCTATTAACGGCAAGAACATTTAGAGCGTCTTTGGCGTTATTGGCAGTAAAGACAGTGTAATATTCCCCTAAAAGTTTAGCTTCCAGTAATTTAATATTTGCTTCTATATCATCAACTACTAGTACATTGGCGGTCATAAAATAAATATATTCTCTTTGATGTTTCTTAACATTTTTTTTATTTTAGCATAATTTTTTACAGCACTAAGTAATTTTACTAAATTATTATTACTTAAATATACTTGTTTTTATAGCAGTTATTGTATATTCTTCCTAATAAATTCATGTCCTTAATAGTTAATTTGGGACTAGATTTTAGATAAGTGATAATAATAAAGTAATAATAATATGAAAATTTCAGCAAATGCTATTAGAGCTGGCAACATTATAGTGTATAATAATGAGCTATGGGTTGTGCATAAGATGCCTGAACATACTAAACCTGGTAAAGGTGGGGCTTATGTACAAGTAGAAATGAAAAATTTTAAAACTGGTACAAAGCTTAACGAACGGTTTAATTCATCTGATTATGTTGAAAAAGCACAACTTGATACCAAAGATTTACAATTCCTATATTTTGAGGAAGATAATCTAGTGTTAATGGATAATGAGACCTTTGAGCAAATTTTAATTAATAAGTCAATTCTTGGCGAAAGTTTGCCATTTCTTGAAGATAATATGGTATTAAAGGTACAATTTTATGAGGAAAAAGCTTTAAGTGCTGAGTTGCCACAAACCGTTATTGCTGAAATTATGCAAACTGATCCGGTAATTAAAGGGGCTATGGTCACATCTTCTTACAAACCGGCAATTTTAACTAATGGAGTAAAGGTAATGGTACCACCTTATTTAGTGGTAGGTGAGAAAATAGTGGTGAAAATTGAAGATATTAGCTTTGTTGAAAGAGCTAAGTAATATCTTATGCAACAACCGATAACCAGTTTACTTATTACTGCTTCACGTAAAGCTGTTAAATTTTTGCATAGAGATTTTTTGGAGCTAGGAATGCTTCAAAGGTCTAGTAAAGGAAATTATGATTTTTGTAATAAAGCTTATGTTAAAGCACAAGATTTATTACGTAATGAGTTGCAAAAATATACAAGTGCGTTATTCTTTCCAGAGGATAAGTTTAAACTAGATAATAGTGAAGAGATGGTTTTATTAATAAATCCGCTGGATGGTTTTAGTAATTTAGAAAAGAGCCTACCATTTTTTGCTGTATCTATAACGTGTTTGAAGAAGATTAATCAAATTTTAACTACGATATGTACGGTGATAAATTTTCCAGCTTTTGATGAAATTTATTATGTTGAGAAAGGAAGAGGGGTATGGTCAGAAAATAATACTAGTAACAATAGTAGATTAAGGGTTTCTGGTTGTAGTAGTGTTGATAATTTTCTAATCGCTACCGATGATCTTAATATCAACCCAGTTTTTTTGAAAAATGCTAGGGTTTTTGGTTGTCACTGCTATGGAATGCTACTACTAGCCGCTGGTAAGATTGATGTTGTTTATTGTTCATCATTAAATTATACTTTGAAAGCTGGCTTTGATCTAATCGTCCGAGAAGCAGGTGGAGCAATAATAAATAATGATGAAATGTTTGTTGCTACTAACTATGAACTTTCTAAGAAATTTGAACATTTATTAGCAGAAAAAACATCTATTTGAAAAATATTTTATTTTTATTTTTTGTTATATCATGTACATTAAGGTAACCCCAAAGTCATTGCGAGACCACGCAAGTAGGTCAAAGCAATCCATTTCTAACCATTTTCTTGGATTGCTTCGTCGGCTCACGCCTCCTCGCAATGACGAGTTATAGACGTATACGTCATTGCGAGACCACATAGTGGGATTTTTAATAGTTTGATATTATGTTATGAAGAAATTTACTGTTAATTGTGATTTCGGTGGGCAAATGGCACCGTTTACCATATATGTAGGGCAACCTGAGCCTGGACATCATCCTTTACATTTTCAGGATGACTGGTTATCAAAGCAACGTGGTGGAAAAATACCCACAGAGGTCATGGATGCAATCACTAAACTACAAGAACTGGCTAATAAGAATAATGTATTACTTGAAGAATTATGTGTGTATGCTCTTGGTTCAGCCCAAGAAGAGGACGATAGAGCTGAAAAAAATGAAGAATCAGAAAGTAATGATGATGTTAACGATGATATAAAGTGACAGGACGAAAAAGTTAGATGTCACCCCTGCGAAGGTAGAGGTCTAGATTCCTGCCTACACAGGACAAGAGAAAGCAACAATTACATCATGTAATCGGATTAGCTATAGTAATAAAAAAAATAAAATGCAATTACCTATTAGTGTCATTAATAATATAATGTATAATAACAATATTGCCAAAAGTAAATAATACGAATTAGAGAGTGAGAATGAAGCAGTATAATGATTTGTCGAAGATTATTCATCGAGAAGGTTACATATTTATTGTAAGCTTTGCAGTGGTAACTTTTTTACTTTTTACTGTCCATAATACCTTTGGGTATATAGGATTGGTTATGACAGTTTGGTGTGTATATTTTTTTAGAAATCCGGATCGATTTACCCCGATTAGTGACGATTTGGTGGTCAGCCCAGCAGACGGAATAGTACAAAAAATAACTGAAGCAGTTCCGCCGGTAGAACTTGGTCTTGGTGATCAAGAAATGATTAGAGTTAGCATTTTTTTGAATATTTTTAATGTTCATGTAAATCGTATTCCTGCTAATGGCAAGATTTTATCTCTACATTATAATCCGGGAAAGTTTTTTAATGCTTCTCTTGATAAAGCCAGTATCTATAACGAACGTCAATCTGTTTTAATGGAAACAAAAAGTGGGCATAAAATTGCTTTTGTCCAAATAGCAGGATTAATAGCCAGAAGGATATTATGTGACTTAGAAGAAGATACTGAGGTTAGAATTGGTGATAGATATGGTATTATCCGTTTTGGTAGTAGAGCGGACGTTTATTTGCCACTTAAAACTGCCCTTTGTGTTACTGAAGGACAAACTGCAGTTGGTGGAGAAACTATTATTGCTGATTTTAAGAACAAAAAAACATCTGAACTTAAATTTAAAAGAAGGTAATACTATTACTACTTTAATGTTAATCAGTATATAGGTATAAATTGATTAAAATACGCAAAGTTAGAATAACAAAACCAATTCCGTTTATAAAATTGCTTCCTAATTTTATCACTTTATTGGGGCTTGTGATTGGTATTAGTGCCATTAAATTTGGATTGGATGGTATATGGGAAAGGGCTGTATATTGTACCTTAGTTGCTGCTATAATAGATGGAATTGATGGTAGGATAGCACGGATGCTAAATGCTACTAGTCCGTTTGGTGCTGAACTGGACTCATTATGTGATTTTGCTAATTTTGGAGTAGTGCCGGCTTGTCTTGTATATTTATGGTCTTTTCAACAATATGAATATAAAGTATTTTCATGGGGAACTATATTGCTATTTATCGTATGTATGGCATTAAGGCTTGCGAGATTTAATACTGCTATTTTTCATGAGGCAAATAATAAGAAACTAGAATATTTTTTTACTGGTGTACCTGCCCCTTGTGGAGCTTTACTTGCTCTAATTCCCATGATTCTAGATTTTGAAGTGAGTGGCATTTTAGGTATCAATATTCGTACCCATACCATTATAATAGGTTTATATATTGTGGTAATTGCTTTTTTACTGGCTAGTAGGTTGCCAACATTTTCAACAAAAAATATTAAGATAAAACACGAATATTTATCATTAGCCATGATGGTGTTTGCTGTTATCATCATAAGTCTTATTATATATCCATGGTATTTATTACCATTCATTGCCTCTATATATATTTTGTCTATACCAATTTGCTGTTTTATTAGTAAGAAAATTTAAATTATGTTAGAAGCCTTTGAAAAATATAAGTCTCATCCATTTTTTAAATATTTTCTAGTTTTGTTCAGTGTAATAGTTGTATATCTAGCTTATAATATTTATATTTGGAGTCATACAGAGTCGACTGATAATGCATATATTGAGGCAGACATATCTAGCGTTAGTTCTGAGATTAGTGGAGTGATTAAGAATGTATTGATTTCAGATAATATGAGAGTAAAAAAAGGTGACCTTATTGCTGAAATCGATGATCAGGATTATAAGTCACGCCTTGCTTCGCTTGAAGCTTCTATTAATGCATCTATTAAAAATATAGAAATCATAGAACAAAAAACTTTAATCACACAATTTAATTTACAACAAAGTAAAGAGGCTGTTGATTTTGCTAATACTAATTTGGAAATTAATTCAACTGAGTATACAAGAGTTCAAGAGCTTAACAAAGGGAATTTTTCTAGTAAGAAGACATTAGATGAATCTAGAATGTCTTTTACTAAAGCAAAAACTGATTATAATCAAGCAAAGTTAAACTTGCAAATAGCCCAGCAAAAATTACTACTTTTAGCTTTGCAAAAAACTGCTGAAGAAGAAAAATTGAAAGGATTATTGCAAGATAAAAATATAATAGCCAGGAGTTTAGTAAATACCAAAATTACAGCTCCGGTTAATGGAATAATAGCAAATAGTAGTTTGCAGGTAGGAAATTTCATTAGCCCGGGTAGGGTATTATTTTTTATTGTACAGGATGAACGAATATATGTAAAAGCTAATTTTAAAGAAACACAAATTGCTAAATTTCAGTCAGGGCAAAAAGTTAAATTACAGTTTGATTCTTTACCCAAAAAAGTTATATATGGTATAATACGTAACGTATCACCAGCTACCGGCTCGAAATTTAGTCTAATTCCCAGTGATAATGCAACTGGGAATTTTACTAAGATTGTTCAACGGGTTCCTGTATTAATAGATTTTGAGGTTCCTAAAAATGGTACTAGTAATTTGATGCCAGGAATGTCTGTGATAGTTTCGGTTAGGACTGATAAGACGTAAGCATTCACGAAAAAAAGTAAAATATAAATGTCTATAGCGAGGCTTGCAATATCTTTTAACGTCATTGCGAGCGAACGTATGTGAGCGTGGCAAGCCACATTTATTAGTTGGATTGCTTCGTCGACCTACGCTCTCCTCGCAATAGACTTCTTCCGAAACTCTACTTCTGCTGGTAATTTGTGCGTCGATCCGGTACTCGAATCCTCACGTACGTTTGAGTACGCTGCGGTTCTCCGTTCCGTGTCTCCTACAAATTCCTCAGCATAAGCGAGTTTCGAAAGAAGTCTAATGACGTTTGAGGCTTTTTACTCCTTGCTAATAGACGTCTTGTACTTTAACTTTTTTCTGTAAACATTCACTTTATAATTACTGTCAAATATCTACTAGTTCTTGATAGGTTACTTCCAAAACCTCATAAGATTTTGAACCTTTAGGAATTGTCACTTCTACTACATCTCCAACTCCTTTACCGATGAGAGCCTTAGCAATTGGCGATACTATCGATACTCTTTTTTTAGTTATATCTGCTTCATATTCTCCAACAATATGGTACACAACTACTTCTTCTGTTTCGTCATCGATCAACTTAACTGTGGCACCAAATTTTATGCTATCACCTGAGAGCTTTGAGGTATCAATAATTTCCGCCCTTGCCATTTTATCTTCAAGATCTAAAATACGACCTTCAATAAAACTTTGTTTTTCCCTTGCTGCATGATGTTCTGCATTCTCAGATAAATCTCCAAAATCTCTAGCTGTTGCTATAGCCTCAATTACTTTTGGTCTTTCTACATGTTTAAGGTGCTTGATTTCTTTCTCTAGACTATCGAACCCTTTATGTGTAATAGGAAATTTTGTCATAATAATATGTCTTGTCTAAGTTAAGTTTTCTAGTATATTTGTTGTGTTAAACTTTGTCAAACAGCCCTTTTAAATTATCATGCAAACTAAAATATTTAAATTTGAGATACAACGTAAAACTTTCCATTTATATAGCTTAATTATACCGCTTTTTTATTTATTTTCATCTAAATTAGTTGTTACTACACTATTATTTTTACTTACCGCCTGTGTATTATATGTAGATATTGCCAGGCACTACAATTTATATATTAAGAAATTTACAGATAGATTTCTTAGAAAGTTTATGAGACCCGAGGAACGGAGTGGTTCATTCAGACTAAGTGGTGGTAGTTTTATGGCAATTGGATTTTTTTTGACAGCTCTTTTATTTTCAAAAGGTTTAGCGATTTCATCTTGGTTGATATTGATAATAGCTGATTGTATTGCTGCGTTAGTTGGTACCAAAATAGGTAAGCCTTTAGAAAATGGTAAATCATTGGAAGGTTCTATTGCCTTTCTAATTTCTGCAATTTTTATTAGTATGTTAGTGTATTTTTTCATTGGCTATCATACTAGTTTTACTGTTATCATAATTAGTTCTGTAATTACTACTATTGGTGAATTTTATGCAAAGGATTTATTGATCAACGATAATTTATTAATACCTCTTACTTATTGCTTTTCTACGATTATATTCACCTTTATTTTAGGTTTATGAGAATTCCATTAGAATTTTATGAACTTCTTAGAACCCGGATTAATTTATCAGATATTGTTCGGCAAAAAGTAGTTTTAACTAAAAAATCTGGAAATTACCTAGGGCTGTGTCCTTTTCATGTTGAAAAATCTCCATCATTTACTGTAAATGATGCCAAGAGATTTTATTATTGTTTTGGCTGCACTGTTCACGGAGATGTTATAAAATTTGTTGCTAGTCTTAGCGGTTTATCTTACAAAGAGGCGGCTATTAAACTTGCCAATGATTATGGTATTGAATTGCCTAAATTAACCGTAGAGCAACAAAAATTGCATGAAGAATCGGATGAACTACTTGATATCTTAGAGATGGCAGCAAGGTTTTTTACCTCACAATTGTCACAAGAAGTGTGTAATTATTTACGTGACCGCGGTATTAGTAAAGAGGCAATTAAGGAATTTTCCATTGGTTTTGCTCCTCCGGCTAAGGAATTGCAGAAATTTTTTGAAAAAAAATCAATATCTTTGAAAAAACTTCAAAAAGCAGGCTTAGTGGGCAAGGGAAATGATGGTACAATGTATGAGATATTTTATAACCGGATAATTTTTCCGATTAGGAATATTTATAACAAGGTAATTGGGTTCGGGGGACGAGTAATTGGTAATGGATTGCCTAAATATTTAAATTCTCCGGAAACCATATTATTTCAGAAAAATGAAACATTATATGGAGAGAATAATGCTATTAGTGTTGCTTATAAGAAAAACCATTCAATTTTGGTTGAGGGGTACTTAGATGTTATTGCCTTGCATCAGGCTGGTTTTAAAGAGACAGTAGCAAGTCTTGGTACTGCGGTTACAGAGAATCATTTGCAGAAATTATGGCGTGCCGGAGATGAAATAGCACTGTGTTTAGATGGTGACATGGCGGGGATAAAAGCTACTCAGCGAGTAATTAACCTAGTATTGCCGTTGATAAATGGTAATAAGAAAATTTCCTTTGTGATGTTACCTGGCGGCAGTGATCCTAATGATATTATTAATAAAGATGGGGCAGGGGGCTTTACCAAAATTTTTGATAAAAGGATTAATCTATCCGAAATGATTTGGCGTTCCGAATATGAAGGTAAGAGTTTTGTAACCCCGGAAGATAAAGCTATTTTGGAAAAAAATCTTGAAGATTATTGTAAACAAATAAAAGATAGGACACTTAGCCATAATTACTATAGATATTTTAAAGAGCAAATATGGCAAAATTTAATCAAACGCCAAAGTAAAGGGGTTGCAAAAAATTCAAATGTAATATTTTTAGCTCCGGACTATTCAGAAATTGAGATGTTAGAACAAGTTTTTTGTATGATGTTAGTAAAATTTCCAGAGATAGTTAAAAAGCAAGAAATAAAGGGTTTTTTATTAACGTTACATTTTCAAAATAAAATGCTTGAAGGTTTTCGTGATTGGTACTTTGCAGAGATTATTAGCAATGATATGTTAGATCAGGAGAATATTATTGATTTGGCAGAAAAAGCTGGATTTTATGAGACTTTTTCGCTATTGTCAAAACCTAATAATCTATTCCTAGATATATCATTTAATAAGAATGATATAGATTCTGAGTTGCTTTGGCAATGGTTGCATAAGAAACATCACCTAGTACTATTAAAACAAGAATATAGTTCCATTATTCAAAATGGAACGGATGAAGAATTGAAAAAAGCTATGCTATACCGAGAAGAAATTATGAGGGTCTCTAAAGAACTTTATAATCTAAACGAATCTTTTACTAATTGACTTAAGGTTTATAAATTATGACAGAAGTGAAAAAGAATATAGATGAAAAAGGCGAAGCAGTTGATAACTTAGTTAAATCAGCCAAAGCAAAAGGTAAGGCAGTTACTTATTATGATATAAATAAAGTTATTCCAATCACTAATAATATATCAGTAAATGATCTAGAAAAGGTAATATCAAAGTTTTCTGAGGCTGGAGTTGATATTATAGAAGGTGATGAGGACGAGATTAAACTTGATATTAATGTAGATGAAGAATTTAAACTATCTAATAATGTTGATAGTGAGACTGAAGATGACAGTGAAGAAGAAAATATAGGCTCAACCGATGATCCAGTAAGATTATATTTACGAGATATGGGCGGAGTAGGACTCTTTTCTCGTGAGGCTGAAATAGAAGTAGCTCAAGATATTGAGGAAGGTAAAGAGATAATGGTTAAATCACTTTGTGAAAATCCAATATCGATGAAATTCTTTATTAAATGGCATGAGGATTTAGCTAATGAAAAAATCTTACTTCGAGATTTGATTGATTTAGAAGCTAATATGGTTCACGAATATTGTGGTAATTCTGAAGAAAATCACAATAACGATCTGGAATCAGACCATGAAGAGCATGAAGAAGCTAGTAATTTATCAATAGCTACTATTGAATTACAGTTATTACCTGCTGTTGTCAAGCGTATGGAGAAAATTTCTAAACTTTCTGAAGAGTTATTAGTTGAAGCAAAAAAACATTATACACGTTATTCTCAGCCTAAAGGATTGCAAGATAACAAAAAATATGTCAAGAATCTACAATTACTAATTGTTGAAATTTCTGGCATCCATTTTCATTCTAAAAGGACGGAGGAAATTCTTAATAGGATATATAGTTTGAATAGAGAATTAGTAAATAAAGAAGCTAATTTTCTTAAATTAGCTGAAAAATATGGCGTAACTCGTCAGTGTTTCCTAAGTGAATATATGGGAGCAGTAATTGATGAGAACTGGAAGAAGCAAATGCAAAAAAATAAGAATTCTAATTGGAGTAATTTCCTTACTAAAGAATCTGATGTTACTGATCAAATGATTAGCGAATTAAAGAGCATGGAGATGATTAGTGGTTTGCCAATTATTGAATTTAAAAAATTAATGCATACCATACAAAAAGGGGAAAGACAGGTTCTTCGAGCAAAAAAAGCTATGATAGAAGCTAATCTTCGTCTAGTTATTTCGATTGCTAAAAAATATGCAAATCGTGGATTGCAGTTTTTAGATTTAATTCAGGAAGGAAATATTGGATTAATGAAGGCTGTTGATAAATTTGAATATCGTAGGGGGTATAAATTTTCTACTTATGCTACTTGGTGGATTAGGCAAGCTATTACTAGAGCCATTGCTGATCAAGCTAGAACCATACGTATTCCTGTACATATGATTGAAACGATCAACAAAATTATCCGTACTT
>JAJIYQ010000040.1 GCA_020881075.1 Rickettsia endosymbiont of Labidopullus appendiculatus | reverse complement strand
AAATGATAATTTACGAATTCTAAAATCATTACAAAATATTTGTCCAATATTATTGGCATCACCGGTGATAATATTTAGTACTCCAGCTGGTATCCCAGCATCATTTGCCAATTTAGCCAAAACCAATGCAGAAAAAGGCGTGAATTCCGATGGTTTAAGTATAACGCTACAACCAGCAGCTAATGCTGGAGCAACCTTTCTTGTTACCATGGCATTTGGAAAATTCCATGGAGTAATTGAACAAACCGTACCAACTGGCTCAAATTCGGTGATAATCTTGTGATTTATTGATTTTCCAGGCTTTATTTTACCTTGAATGTTATGAATATTACTAGCAAACCAATCAATAAAAGACGCACCATATAATACCTCAAGCTTTGCACCTTCTAATATTTTCCCCTGTTCTAAGGTAATTATATAGGCTAGTTGATCAATATTCTCTAATATTAAAGAATGCCATTTTCTTAATATAGTTATTCTTTGTTCAAAAGAAGTCTGCGACCAAATTTTAAAAGCTCTAACAGAACTGTCAATAGCACTAATAATTAAATCATTAGGCAAATTTGGTACCGACCCAACCACTTTATCATTGGCAGGATTATAAACTGATAACTGTTCTTGGCAATCTAGCCAATTTCCATCTATATAGTTTTTTTTATTAACAAAATCTAGTAATTGCATATTATACATTAAACGATTTCCCACACCCACAATTACCTTTTTCATTCGGATTGTTAAAAGTAAAGCCAGATTTAAACTTACCTTCTACATAATCCATTTCACTTGCTAGAAGATACATTAGAGCTTTTGGATCAATTAGTATTCGTACACCTTTATCATCTATCACCTCATCCACCTTATTTTTGATATCAGCATAATCTACATAATAAGATAGACCGGAACAACCACCAGATTTTACACCAATCCTAATACCAAAAGATGGTTTATCACGCCTGTCTATCAATCTCTTTATTTGTTGAGCTGCTGCCTCAGTCAATGACATAACATTCTTCATATAGTTACTATGAGTTTTTAGTTTTATAATCAAGTATTGCCGCTTTTATGGCATCTTCTGCCAATAAAGAACAATGGAGTTTTACTGGTGGCAAAGATAATTCCTTGGCTATCTCTGTATTTTTTATACTACCAGCCTCGGCAAGAGATTTACCCTTAACCCATTCCGTTACTAAAGAACTTGAAGCAATAGCAGAACCACAACCAAATGTTTTAAATTTTGCATCTGTAATAATTCCCTCTGCACTAACTTTAATTTGTAGCTTCATTACATCACCACAGGCAGGGGCTCCCACAAGACCTGTCCCAACATATGCATCATTTTTGTCCAATGATCCAACGTTACGCGGATTTTCGTAATGATCCAGTACTTTTAAACTATAACCCATGTTATTCCTATATTAATAATTATTCTACCTTAATACGTCTATACTCCTCTGCTTTGAAGGATTTTTTTTGAAAATATCAGGGACGTATACTCATATACGTTGCCGTATTCTAGGAGGCTACATCTTAGCCCATTATTTTCAAATCCAATTCTCCAAATCATTTGAGTATATATCTATAAATATAACAGATTTTTTTGACCCACTAATAGTTGTTTGCATTATTTTTGCAATATGGCTTATTTTTTTCATACCCTACAATTTTTTTTATTATTATGAAAATAACAAAAATTTTAAGGTATTATGCTATACATAGGCGTTATTACTAAAGTAACGCCTTGCTAATAAGCCCCAGTTTACTGTACTTTCAGTAATTCATTGATTCTTGTAATAGATAATCTAGTCATTCTTGCTACTTCCTCAATAGAGTTACCATTGTTTATCATCATTTTTATTAATTTAGCTTCTCCTCTAGCTTCTCCGATTTGAATCCCTTCTTCTTTCCATACTTGAGCTATACTAGGCATAAGTTCTTCTCCTTTTTCTTTAGTTAAACTATTTTTTAATATTTTTT
>JAJIYQ010000039.1 GCA_020881075.1 Rickettsia endosymbiont of Labidopullus appendiculatus | reverse complement strand
CGAATAAACATGATTTTCTTGAAATAGGTACACTATTCCTGCAAAAATCATATATATTCTCGCCGAAAAATAGCTCAAAATATAATTAATTAGTTATCGCAGGCAGACTCCTAGCTAATAGACGTTGATCACATACGGCTTTTAAATTTCTCAGTCTCTCCTGTTTATTTTTGTATAACAGCTGCCACTTCATCTGCAAAATTTTTATCTTCTTGCTTTATACCTTCACCTAGTTCATATCTTATAAACTGAGTAATTTTAATCGAAGCTCCTAATTCTTTTGCCGCATTATCAATAACTTGAGAAATTGTTAATTTATCATCAAATAAAAAGTTTTGTTCAAGCAAAACAACTTCTGCTAGAAACTTACGTATTCTACCTTCAACCATTTTTTCAATGATATTGTCAGGCTTACCAGAAGCTTTTGATTGTTCAAAGAATATATCTTTTTCACGTTCAACTAAAGTCTGATCTAAACTCGATACATCTAGACTATAAGGGTTATTTGCTGCTATATGGGTGGCGATTTTTTGCCCTAATTCTAGAAGTTTAGCTTTTTCTTTGCTAGTTGACTGTAAACCAACAAGGACAGAAATCTTACCTAGCCCCTCAACCACAGTGTTATGTACATAAGATGCTACCACACCTTCTGAGACCTGTAAGGCATCCACGCGACGTAGATTTAAATTTTCACCAATTGTAGCAATATGGTCTAATATTTCTTCATCAACTGATCTGCCTGTTGATGTTTTTGCTAATTTTAGTGCTTGTAAATTACTTTGCTGCAAAGCTAATGTTGCAATATTTTTAACCAATTGCTGAAATTTATCATTTCTTGCCACAAAATCTGTTTCTGAATTTACTTCTATAATAACTCCAACATTATCTTTAATGTGTATGGCTGTTAGCCCTTCAGCAGCAACTCTATCTGATTTTTTTGCGGCAGCTGATAATCCTTTTTTTCTTAACCAATCAATAGCTGGTTCAAAGTCTCCTTTTGTTTCAAGCAAAGCCTTCTTGCAGTCCATCATTCCTGCACCAGTTCTCTCTCTTAATTGTTTTACAAGTCCAGCATTTATCATATTATTCTCCTTATTAAGGTTATAAGTTGTTTTAATTGAATTTTGGAAAGAAATGGTATCCATCCCCGCCTTAAGCAGGGCAGTTAAAAATTGCAGAAAAACAGTCTAAAAATCCAAAATGTCTATCTAGTAAGGAAGAGCATAGGTCAACTAAGCAATCCACTTCTGGTTATTTTTATGGATTGTTGTCGACTTACGCCTCCTCACAATGACACTAGCCGTTTTTCCTATGATTCTTAAACAGACATGACATCTTTCCACCCCTTAAGTACTCTTGTGATTTGTGAGTATACATATCTAGTTATTTTGTTGTTGTAGCAACTTCTGTAATCTCCAAAGCTGTTTCAAACTCTGATTCAGCTGGCTTTTGGTTGTTTAGTTCAGAAGTTTTAGAAAATTTCTTGGTTGGCTTTAACTTAGTAATAGCTTTGGCATTGGTATTTTTTTCTTCATGAGTAGCTATGCTGCCTAAATCAACACCAGATGCAGCTAAAGCTTCTTCTATACCAGCAAGTACAGCATCGGCAAACAAGCTACAATAAAGTCTAATAGATCTTATTGCATCATCATTACCAGGAATAGGGTGATCTATATTGTCTGGATTAGAGTTAGTGTCAACAATAGCAATTATTGGAATGCCCAACTTTACTGCTTCTTGAATTGCCAAATGTTCCTTATTAGTATCAATTACCACCAGCAAGTTTGGTTTTGTCTCAATATGTCTAATACCACCTAAGGATTTAAGTAATTTATCCTTTTTACGGGTCATTTCCAGTATTTCTTTTTTGGTATAAACAGAATATTCTTCTTCATTTTCTAGAATTTTCTCAAGATTATCCAACGTTTTTATTGAAGCAGAAATTGTTCCCCAATTTGTTAACATACCTCCAAGCCATCTGTGGTTAACGTAATATTGCCCACATTTCTCTGTATATTCAGCTATTATATCACTAGCTTGGATTTTAGTACTGACAAATAATATTTTACCATTTTTCTTAACAGTTTCATATATTACATTGAGAGCCATTTGCATTAGGGCAGCAGTTTGTTGTAAGTCAATTACATGAATATCATCCCTGATACCATAAATGTAAGGTGCCATTTTGGGATTCCAACGTGAGGTTTTATGACCAAAATGCACTCCAGCATCAAGTAATTCTCTGACATTAACAGCTTTTAATTTAGACATTATTTAATCTCCTTGAAATGTTAGTTATGTACCTCTACATAATTAGTAGCAGGTACTCCTCCGCAAGAGTTGATACCAAAAAAACTGGACTAACAATTAGGCTCTTACGTGTGAATTTTGCTTATCATATTTTAAGCAAAGTTCATTATATATTTAATGAATATATTTGCAAGGAATATACTCTTTATTTTTCTTATTGACCAAAAGACTCATTAATCAACCTTTTCGCCAATTAGTTAATCCATCTGGCTTATCTTCTAGAATAATGCCGTCTTTCAATAAATCTTGGCGAATTTGATCGGCTAATAGCCAATTCTTTTGTAATTTTGCTTGTTGTCTTTGGGCAATAAGCTGCATAATTAATTGATCGCCCTGTTGATCATTTGTTGCATAATGGAACCACACGCTAGCTGGTTTGGTCATTAGACCGATAAAATTGCTACAAGAAAGCAAGTAGGATGCATAGGTGTATTTATCGTCTTCTGTGGTACTGGCAAAAACCAACTTGGCATAATCGTTGATTATTTTTATGGCAAGAGGGGTGTTCAGATCATCAAATAAGCTTGACCAAAATTCTTCTGGGACATTTTGAACATCAAGCTTGTTAGTATCTAAATTTTCTATCGCTCTATACCAATAATTTATTGTTTTTTTAGCATCTTCTAAAGCCTTATCGTTGTAATCTAATGGTTTGCGGTAATGGCTGCTCATTAGCAATAATCTAATCACGTCACCTGGGATTTTGTTATCTATCAAATCTTTTACCGTAATAAAATTATTGAGCGACTTACTCATTTTTTCACCATTACAGGTTAGGAATCCATTATGCACCCAATATTTGGCAAAATAAGAATTCGGGAAAGCACAGGTACTTTGTGCTATTTCATTAGTATGATGAGGAAAAATTAAATCTGCTCCACCACCGTGAATATCAAAATTTTCTCCTAGATATTTATAGCTCATCGCTGAACATTCTATATGCCATCCTGGTCTACCCCTTCCCCAAGGACTATCAAAATTTGCCAATATTTCTTCATCTTTATTGGCTGGTTTCCATAAGACAAAATCATGGGGGTGCTTTTTTGATAAATTATTCTCAATACGTACTCCTTCTAGCATTTCATTAAGATTACGATTTGATAATTTTGTATAATCTGGAGAGGTAGAAATATCAAAATAAACATGGTTATCTGCAATATAAGCATGGTTTAGGTCAAGTAATTTTTGAATAATCATCACCATATCATCAATATGCATAGTAGCTTTTGGTTCGATATTTGGTGTTTTGCAACCTAGATATTGCATATTACAATGAAATTCTTCTGTAATTTTGGCTGTTAAGTCAGCGATAGTTATTTTGAGTTCTCTGGCTCTATTTATTATTTTGTCGTCAATGTCGGTAATATTACGAACATATTTTATATGATTTTTACCAAATATTTTACTTAGTGAGCGATATAAAATATCGTATACTACTACGGACCTAGCGTTACCAATATGGGGGTGATCGTAGACAGTTGGACCGCAAACATACATTTTTACTAGATTACTATCTAGCGGTACAAAAACCTCTTTATTGCGAGTTAGTGTGTTATGTAATAATAATTTCATGTTCTTTGTCGTTGTGTGAACTTTAAGGAGCATAATTATATAATATTTATTATTGTTTTATAGTTAATTTTTATGGATATCTACCTAAAATGTCAATTCAAAGAAATTATTTTGAAAAACTAAAAAAACTACCGATTACTTTAATTATTCTTATTAGCATAATTTGTAGTATTGGTTTTGTTGTACTATATTCCGCTTCGGATAGTAATATTCAACCTTGGGCATATAAGCAGATGATGATTTTTTTCCTGTTTATACCAATTGTGATAATTATTACGATTATTGACATAAAATATATATTTAAGTTTTCATATATATTTTATATTGCAGTTATTATCTTATTAGTTAGTGTTGAGCTTTTTGGCTCTATTGCTATGGGAGCAAAACGTTGGATAGATTTAGGAGTTATCCGCTTGCAGCCTTCTGAACCGACAAAACTAGCCATAGTGTTAATGTTAGCTAGGTATTTTCATCAATTAAAAATTGAAGATTTTACCAAATTTCATAAGATTTTATTGCCTATAATAGCTGTGATAGTACCAGTTTTACTGATAATAAAAGAGCCGGATTTAGGTACTGGAGTGATTACTATCATTATTGCTAGTGTTATTTTCTTTGCTGTTGGTTTTAGAGTAAGAAATTTTATGATAATTGGTATTATCGTTGTTACTTGCGTACCGGTTATTTGGCAAGTGATGCATGATTATCAAAGAAAAAGAGTCATGGTTTTTTTGGATCCTGAGAAAGACCCACTTGGAGCTGGCTATAATATTATCCAATCAAAAATCGCTATTGGCTCTGGTGGGTTATGGGGTAAAGGACTTACCAAAGGTAGTCAAAGCCATCTAAATTTTTTACCAGAGCATCAGACCGATTTTATCTTTGCTACTTTTGCTGAAGAATTTGGTTTTGTTGGCAGTTTGTTTCTATTAATTCTTTATTCGGCAATTATAGTAATTTCATTGATGATTGCTACTAATTGTCGAACAACATTTAGTAAATTGATGGTAATAGGCATAACATCGATCCTATTTAGTCATGTATTTATAAATATAGCTATGGTGATGGGATTATTACCAGTAGTGGGCGTACCTTTGCCATTTATATCTTATGGTGGTACAATGATGGTATCAATGCTTATTGGCTTTGGATTAGTAATGAATGCTCAAATACACCAGCATAGTAGTAATTTTTAATTTATTTTTTATAGAAAAATAAGAAAACACTGGACCCTAGTCAAAAGATTTGTTATAAGAAGTCTAGCCAAAGGCAAATGTTCCTCGGTAGCTCAGTGGTAGAGCAAACGGCTGTTAACCGTTAGGTCGCTGGTTCGAATCCGGCCCGGGGAGCCATTTTAAATATAATTTAATTAAGTTGTAAATGACCAAAGAAGAGCTGATTAATTTTGAAGGGGTTGTCCTTGAGCTTTTACCTAACGCAACTTTTAGAGTGAAGCTAGAAAATGGTCATTTTATTATCGCCCATACTTCTGGTAGGATGCGTAAAAATCGTATTAGGATACTTGTTGGGGATAAGATAACAGTGGAAATGACTCCTTACGACTTAACAAAAGGTCGTGTTATCCATCGTCATTAAAGTTTTTTATATTTATGTCAAATGTAGAAGGTACTTCTTTAAAACAGCATAATATAGATGTAATTCTAGCATCGCAATCACCGGCAAGGCTTGAATTGTTAAAAAGAATCAAAATATTTCCCACCCAAATTATTCCTGCTAATATCAATGAAACAGAATATTTGCGAGAATTACCAAATCAATTAGCAACAAGATTGGCACAGGAAAAAGCAAAAGCTGTTGCCCAAAAAATAACTGGTGAAGCTATAATTATAGCAGCTGATACTGTTGTCGCTCGTGGTAGAAAAATATTACCCAAAGCTTTAACAAGTGAAGATGTTAGATATTGTCTTAATATTTTATCTGGAAGACGTCATAGGGTTTATACAGGTGTTTGTATAATAAAAAAAACTTCCGAACAACTCCTAACACGACAAAAAATAGTGCAAACTATAGTCAAGTTTAAAAAACTGAGTCATCAAGAGATAGAATTCTACTGTAGCCTAGATGAAGGAATCAATAAAGCAGGTGGCTGCATGATTCACGGCTATGCTGAAGCTTTTATTCCTAGCATATACGGATCGTACTCCAATATTATGGGATTACCACTATTGGAGACCATGCATATGCTTACTTCTTTGGGTTTTAAAAATAATTCTATATAAACCTTAATTGTGAACGTTCACGGAAAAAAGTTAAAGTAGAAAACGTCATTACGATAAGACGTAAGCCAAGAAGCAATCTAACCTCACAATCGTCTATTAGCGAGGAACTACTTTAGTAGTATTGATGCAATCTATAAAAGTGATTAGAAATGGATTGCCATGACCACTACGTGGTCTCGCAATGACGAAGTAATGTTAGTCGGGTTAGCATAATTCTATAGTTTTTAATGTTTTATCCTAAATTGCTCTGCTTTGCTAAATGCTTCCTTTGCCTGTAAGTGTTTACCTAATTCATTTAAAGCTACACCTTTGTTATGGTAAGCCTCAACATCATCAGGCTTATGTTTAATTGCTAAATCAAAGCATGCTATTGCCTTCTGGTATTTGCCTAACTTGCCTAAAGCAATACCTTTGTTATTATAAGCCTCAACATAATCAGCTTTATATTTAATTGCTAAATCATATGCTATAATAGCTTCTTGTAATTTACCTAACTTATCCAAAACAATTCCTTTGTTATAGTAAGCTTTAGCGTAATCAAACTGATATTTAATTGCCAAATCATAGGTTGTAATTGCCTCTTGGTATTTGACTAACTTATATAAACTATTACCTTTGTTGTAGTAAGCACCAGCAAGAATAGGTTTATATTTGATTGACAAATCATAGGAGTCAATTGCCTCTTGATATTTGCCTAACTTTTCTAAAGTAAGACCTTTATTGTTATAAGCTGCAGCAAGATCAGGTTTATATTTGATTGACAAATCATAGGAGTTAATTGCCTCCTGCCATTTGCCTAACTTACCTAAAGCAGTACCTTTATTATAGTAAGCCATGGCATCATCAGGCTTATATTTAATTGCCAAATCATAAGAGTCAATTGCTTCTTGCAATTTGCCCTCTCTTGCGAAAGTATTTGCTTTCTCAAAATGTTGTTGACTATTGGCAACCACTTTGCTAAAGGGGAGTAAAATTAAAGTCAGCAGGATCGTTAGTTGTTTTATGTTAATTATTTTCATAAACTATTTCTTTATTGACTATAGATTGTTATATTCCCAGATGATCAAAAGCATTTTTGGTAATAACTCTGCCTCTTGGGGTACGTTGTAATAACCCTATTTGTATTAGATATGGTTCGATAGTTTCTTCAACAGCATCACGTTGTTCTGATAGAGCTGCGGCAATTGTTTCTATACCGACCGGACCCCCATCATAATTATCAGCGATAAACTTTAAATATCTATAATCATTACTGTCTAAACCTATTTTGTCAACTTCTAATCGATTCAGCGAGAGATTGGCAATATTCCTATCAATTTCTAGCTGATCATCGACAGAAGCGAAGTCTCTCACCCGTCTAATTAGCCTAAGGGCAATTCTTGGAGTTCCTCTACTACGCTTTGCTATTTCTTCTAACGCCTCATCGGTTACATTAATTGCCAGCAATTTACTAGCTCTACTCAAAACAAGTTTTAATTCAGCCACATTATAAAAATGTAAACGTAGTGGTATACCGAATCTATCTCTCAAAGGGTTACTCAATAGACCTAGTCTAGTAGTTGCTCCAACTAAAGTAAAATTGGGTAAATTGATTTTTACTGACCTTGCGGCTGGTCCTTCTCCAATAACTATGTCCAAAGCAAAATCTTCCATTGCTTGGTACAATACTTCTTCAATATTGGTGCTAAGACGGTGAATTTCATCAATAAATAACACATCATTATCTTGCAAATTGGTAAGTATAGCAGCTAAATCAGCCGCTTTTGATATAGCAGGTCCTGAAGTGGATTTAAAATTTACTCCCATCTCCTTAGAAATAATTTGGGCAAGAGTGGTTTTACCAAGTCCAGGAGGTCCATAAAATAAGGTATGGTCTAAATGTTCTGACCTATTTTTAGCGGCTTGGATGAAAATAGATAAATTCTCTTTGATCTGTTGTTGCCCAACAAATTCTTTTAAATAGCTAGGTCGTAGAGAGAACTCTTGATCGCTTGGTAGTATATCAGCTGATAAAACATTTTTAGAAACTAGGTTTTTAGACATTGGAACTACGTGCCTTTAGTGCGAGTTTAATTAGCTCATTAATAGATAAATCAGGATCCTTTGCAATAATTTCCTGTACCAAATTATGGGCTTCAGTTCTATTAACCCCAAGTGAGGTTAAAACTAATGTAGCATCAGATGATATCTTAGATAAGTCACTATCATTCTTATCGATGAGAAGATTGGTAGTAAGGTTAGTTAAGGCTTTATCCTTTAACTCTATGATAATTCGTTCAGCTAATTTTAGTCCAACACCGGAAACGGCTTTAAAAGCTTCTTTATCCCGCCTAGCTATCGCTGATTGGATTTGCTCAGGTGATAAATTTGATAAAATAGCTAAAGCCATCCTTGTCCCAATACCGTTTACTGATTGTAATAAATTAAAAACAAACTTTTCTTCGAGTGATAAAAAGCCATAAAGATTAATATGATCTTCTCTTACATGCGTTTCGATAAATAATTGACAAAACTCATTAACGACTAATTTATTTAGAGTTTTACTACTACAATACACTAAATATCCAACACCACTAACATCAATAATGACATAATCATTAAAACATGCATCTATTGTGCCTTTAAGTTTACCAATCATAATTTTTTAGTATCAGATTTTGTTTTCAGCTTACAATTTTTCATGCATATATACGTTATCACTGGTGCTGTAGTTACTATCAAAGCCAAAATATAATGCAGTAAAGCTGGAGTTTCAGAGCAGTGACATTGCCCATCATCCGGGAATGTTGATATAAGTATAATTTTTGCGATAATCCAAGTAACCGCCCCATATATAAGCAAGTATACTATACATTTAACTTTTTTACAGATATCTTTCATTGTGGCATCCTCTTCTATTTAATATAATAACAATAATAGAATATTTGAATAAATGATAGAGAAAGTAAACTCTAACCCAGCAATTCTAATTATTCAATAATACACTAAATATTGCACACACTAATACCAATAATGATATAAAAAGTAAAATATTTCATTTATTTTACTTTTTAGTTTGCTAATCATAATTTATTTAATATTTAGACTATATAATTAAAAAAGTTATTGTGTTTGTATTATAAAATATGTTATCTAAGATTTTTAGATTATTCAGAGAACAACCTAGGATTGATTAATAAAGTTGCTATAACTCCTGCTAACGTTACAGATGCAAAAGGTTTCGCCCATGTTTTCCCAACTAGCAGAGCGGTATATTCAGAATGCCTAATCAACTTAGTAGAACTGGCTTCCGGCTCACTAGAAACATTCAAAGGTTCGACTGTTGAAGGAAAACGCAAATTAATAAATTTTGTATTTGTGAACATGGAATTGAAAGGCGGGAAGCTAGACTTTAATCTACGTCCACCGTTTAATATGTTCGTAAAATGTACCAAAATCGAAGAATGGTGCACTCGATTGGATTCGAACCAACGACCTCTGCCTTCGGAGGGCAACGCTCTATCCAGCTGAGCTACGAATGCTTAATTTGTTGATATACCTCAAATAAAAAATATACTCGAATAGTTTAAAAAATTATGTCATAAAACAAGGGGTGAACGAGAACAGCTTAGTAAACCTAAGTAAGAACACTAATGCCCCAAAGTTTTACGAAAACAATTCTTCAAAGCAGAAGAGCATACATCTATCATCTAACTACATTATACTATAAAAACTTAGGAAGTGCTAACGAATTTTAAACTTTCAAATGTTAGCTAATTTTTAAGAGAATAGCTTGAATTTCTCTAAACTGTTCCAACAAAAACTATATTCTAATGATTTGGGGAATTGGGCTTGAAAATAAGGGGAGAACAAGCACAGAATTACTTTAGTTATCTCCGACAGCCTCCTAGGCTCTTATATCACATTTTCAAGATATAAGAACCTAAAGTGCGATTATTCTTGAGGTAATAATCTTTTTGTGGTTAAATCTTTAATTATGCCGATAGGTCGATAGTGACTTTGAGCTGGAAGGCAACACTATATCTAATGAGGGACGTAGTGGCAATGCTTAAGTTTACTCACTAATAAAATTTAAGATATTGAGAGGATAGTATGTCTAAAAAAGATGGTGACGATGTTAGCTTAGATTCAGCTTATGGTTCAGATGATGAGAGTATGGTTGTACCTCATAAGGTATCACAAGTGGCTGCGGAAAAAATTAAAGATATAGATGCTTTGATAGGTAGGTTAGGTAAGTATAAAGAAACTTTTAATGTGAAGATTTACGCTGACGAGATATTACAGTTTAATGAAGCATCTATGAGTGTAATAGAAAGTTTGGGAGCAGAAAATTTTCGTACAAGTCTATCAGATGATAAAATACAACAATTTGTTGATGTTATTGCCTTAAATTCAAAATTATGTTCTAAATTTATAAGCACTGATCAAGAATTAGATAAACTTAAACTTAAAGTTGCAAAGACTGAAGGTGCCTTAAAAGGTTTTGTTTTGCCACTTAAAGATAGTGACGGACCTGCTAATAGTCTAACAAATTTTGGATTAGATATAGAGGAATATAAAATTCCTATGGAAGCTACTAAAAAGGCTTTGCTAGAATTACAAGGACAGAGTATTCCCAAAGTTGAATATGCAGATAAAGTTGTTGCTAGAACTATGGAAATTCTTAACCATGATAAGCAAAATTTTTCTGCTGAAAAACTACAACAGTTTGAAAATTTTGTTCGGCAAGGAGATACATCCTTAAAAGTAACAAATGGTCAATTGATAAATAGGGATAACAAACTTTCTAAACTTGACCAAGAGGAGATTTCAAATGCAGCTATTAAATCGGTTGATGCTTTTATCAAGGAATTAGAGACTGAGAATGAAAAGGCTAAAAACACTTCTCCGGAGAAGGGTAGACAGCTCGTTTCCCAAAAATCTATGCCTCAACAGGATAACTCGCAAAAAGTTGCTTTGGATATTGGTGAGCAAAAAACAAAAGACTGGCAAGCAGCTAAAGAAATGGTAAGTAGTACAATAGACGAATCTATAAAACAATTAAAGTTAAAGATTTCTGATGCAACTGTAAAGAAAATTAAGAAGAATTTATCTCAGGTACTAGATAAATTTGATCCACAATTTCTGCAGGAGAATAAAACAGCTATTATAACAAATATTACCCATGAGATAAAACAAGGTAAAACGGTTACCTCTGCATTAAGCAAGGAAGTTCACATTGCTAGTGATAAAGTTAAAAAAATAGCGCAGAAAATAACTGAAAAATATGCTGAACGAAATAACCAATTTATTGAAGAAAAAATTAATCCTTTGCTTAATGCAAAGAAAGATGAGTTGGCTCTAAGATTATCAACATTTATACAAGAAAACCGTATTTCTCTTGAGCATGTAAGTGGAGTACTGAAGTTATCTGAAGAGAATAAAATTACTGGTAATGCAAAATCGCTAAGCTTAACTGACAAACAAGTTGAACATATTACTGTCGAGCAACTCAAGGGATTAATAAGATTTAACCCCGTAGGATTTAATAGAAATTTGTTTCAAGAAATACCAGATGAAGTTAAATCTATAAATGTAGAGACTGAAAAAGTTCAACAGCACAGTTTTGAGATGGAGCAACGCCAACCGTTGGAAGACGAAGGATATGTTTCTATGGATGAGGATATTCAGCAGCCAGAAAAAAATATTCTATCGCAAAATATAGTACAACAAGAGAAGCAAGACGTAACACAACAAGTACAACGACAAGATATAACAGAGCAAGTACCGCAAGAAGTTACAAACATCTCTGCTGATAATATTAATAAGCAATTTAGTGAGCAACAAGAAATATTGTCAAAAGTAGCTGAAGTAGTAGAAGAGACCGTTGTAGAAAAATCAACTGCCAGTAAAGAACAATTTCCTATAGAAATTAATCCAGAAATGATTAATGTTAATACTGAGTTAGCAGAAACATTATCAAACTTTATACAAAATAATGCAGTTACAGTTGAGGAGATGAGAATTATTTTAGGTGCAGAACCATCACTGCAAGATGGTAAGATACAATTAACTGCAGAACAAGCCGCCAATATTACAGGAGAACAATGGCAATGGTTTAGAGATATAGCACCAACGAATTTTGAAAAAGAATTTAAGCTTGCAAGAGAAGTCCAGGGCAATAATAGTATAGAGGTAGAGAAATCTACAGGACTAGGGGTTTCAGATAATTTTAAAGAGATGGTATTAAGTACGCAGATAATACATAAAGCTATTAAACTAGTTGAAGAAGGAGGAAAACGAAAATTAGACTATTCACAACGAAACAAAATTATTGAGAAATTATCTGATAAATTATCACAACTTGACGTCGAGTATTTAAAAACTGAAGAACAAGCTATTGCCAAAACTATTGCAAAAAATATTAAAAAAGATGCGAGTAAAAGCTTATTTAGCAATAACATTACTGTTAGTGATAAAATATTAACTAAATATGCAGATGACATAAAAAGACTTGACGGTGCTAAAAGTGATAAATTTGTTGCTAAGAAGATTAATGAAGGGATTTATAATCATCAGCTGAAAGATTCGCAGATAGCAGAGAAGTTATCGCAGTTTTTAACAACAATCTTTAATCCAGAGTCTGAACTGGTAAAAAAAATAAAATCCAGTGAACCATCTGAACATACAACAGAAAAAATAGTAGACATTAGGAAGTTTAATCCAAAACTATTTGATGAAATTATGTTTCCTAAAGAAAGATTGACAGAAATAGCTCAGAGTAAAGTTACAAGTAAAGCACGGTTTGATGAGCTTACTAAAGAGGGGAATAGCTCAAGAGATAGTAAATCTTTTGCTACAGATATATTAGTAGACGTTATTAACAGTGTAACACAGAAAGAAGGAAAACTAAGAGTATCATTAAAACCAAAAGAAAAAGATAAAATTTTTTCTATACTACATTCATCGTTATCAAGTTTGGATCCGCAATATTTAAATGTTAATCGCCAGAAAATTACACAATATATAGCTGATAATATCGCATTTAGTGGCAAAAATGAAGGAAAGGATAAAATTTTTACTATTGATAAGAAAACATTAGATAAAATTGCTGTAAAAGTAATGGTAGCTCATGAAAGAAAAAGCAATGAATTTGCGGCAGAGGAGTTAAAGACAGGAAGTATGGAGATTAATGAGAAACTTGTTGCTCATCAAGTCACTAACAGCATTCTTAAAGAGAGAATATCAAAGCTCCTAGCAACTGGTAACATTAACGAAGCTGCAAATAGATTGGGTGTTTTTAATGATAATAAGACTGTAGATATTAATAATATCACAGATAAACAATTAACTACTCTTAAGAAAATTGATCCCCAAAATTTTGATGAAACAGTATTTCCAAAAAGCGGTATTGCTAAAATTACAACAAAAAAACAAGAACAAAAACAAAAATTATTTCCTGAGGTTGACCTTGAAGAGCTTGATTTCAAAGGTATAACAATTAAGCATACCATAAAGCATATTATTATGGATGATGATAAAAAGGTGCAAAAAATAACAACAGTAAGAAATAAAGCTAAAGCTATAGAAAATCAAAATCAACGTTGAACAATATACTTACCTAGGAGTCTGCCTGCGATAACGAAAGTAATTCTATATTTGGCTCTTTTTGGCT
>JAJIYQ010000038.1 GCA_020881075.1 Rickettsia endosymbiont of Labidopullus appendiculatus | reverse complement strand
TCTTTTTGGCTGCGAATAAACATGATTTTCTTGAAATAGGTACACTATTCCTGCAAAAATCATATATATTCTCGCCGAAAAATAGCTCAAAATATAATTAATTAGTTATCGCAGGCAGACTCCTACTATAGTCAATTGATGAGAAGCTGGTGACGTAGTGGCTCAATGCTCGCCTATTACTTATAGGCATCGCTCCTAGCCCCAAAACTCCTCCTAAATTAACTATATCTTTAACGTTTAGAGAACTGAGTACTTTTTCTAGCTTTATGCTTACCATATTTTTTCCGCTCTACAACTCTTGAATCTCTTGTTAAGAAGCCAGATTTGCGTAGAATACTGTGAAATTCTGGGGCAATTTTATCAAGAGCTCTAGCAACACCATGTAATACAGCTCCCATTTGTCCTGATTTTCCGCCACCTTTGACAGTACATATTATATCATATTGTCCAGAAGTTTTGGTTACAACGAATGGTTGTAAGAGAGATTTGGTATGAGATTCACGAGTAAAATATTGCTCAACATTTTTTTTGTTAACAATTACTTTACCACTACCACTTTTTAACCAAACTCTAGCAATCGCATTTTTCCTTCTGCCTGTACCGTAAACCTTGTTATCACTGTTTTCTGCAGATGGTTTTTGCTTAACTAACTTACTCTGAACTGGACTGTTCTTAGTGTTTTCACTTTGAAGCTTCAATGTTGTCATAATTCACTATTTTTTATTCTTGGTATTTTTGCTTGCAAAATCATAAAATTCTGGTTGTTGAGCTTTATGTGGGTGTTCATTCTCTGCATAAACATATAGATTACTCATTTGCTTTGATCCCAGAACATTTCTTGTGATCATTCTTTTTACAGAGAGTTTAACAACTCGCTCAGGGTGCTTACCAGCCAGAATTTTTCCAGCAGTTGTATCTTTTATTCCACCCGGGAAACCAGTATGACGATAATAAATTTTACCATCTTTAAGAGCTGATTTTTTACCTGTCAAGCAAATATGTTTGGCATTAATTATTACTACATAGTCACCACAATCTAAATGAGGAGTGAAAGAAGGCTTATGCTTACCGCGTAAGATTTTAGCCACCTCACTAGCAAGCCTACCTAATACAAGGTCTTTAGCATCTATAACCCACCACTTCTTTTGAATTTGCGATGGTTTTGCAGAATAAGTTTTCACGTTATATATCTTTATTAATTAGAATTATACTTGGAAATGGTACAAAAATTGCTGTTGCCATTCCCCAATCTGAGCTATATTAAATAGCATTATAACTAGTGTTTTGTCAAGATAAATGTACAGTATATTAAATATATACCATAATATAGTCTCTTGACTAATCTGCCAACATAATTTTTTTATCAGTAATAATATACATAGCACCACAACAGGTTTTGCCTTGATATTCAATATTTTTAATAATTTTACTAATTACCGGAGTGGTGCTTAAATTACCATTAACATCTGATTGGAAACTATATAATTCACCTTTAGTAGAGATAATATTTAAATTCCAATCTTTTTCCCCAGTTGTTTTAGCAATTATCGGGGCTAAAAATGATGAAGCTTTAACTTTTTTGATATCTTTTCCATCGTTTAAATCTGCTACAAACTTAACTTTACCAAATTCAGTGCTTATAGCAGCTACTTGTCCAGCGTTATTTGTTACAAATAAACTATTACCAGCTAAAGACATTGATTGCACATCATAAGCTTTAGTTTGCCAAAGGATATTACCAGTCATAATGTCTAGCTTTATTAGCTTGCCAGCACTATTAGCTATATATATATGAGAGTTATTGATAACAGGTTTGCATAATATAAAAGCTGCCTCAAAATTTGGTAAACCTATTTCTCGCTGGCTAGATAAATCGTTAGTCCACAAAACTTTGCCGCTATTAGCTTCTAGAGCAATAATTTGCCCTGAATTATAGTTTACTATCACATAACCATTCTGTACTATTGGAGCAACATGATAACTTGATGACAAAGTTTCAATTATACCTTCATGTTGCCAAACAAAATTTAATTTCTCAATATTAATCGCTAATATTTGATTAGTTATTGTTTGAACTATAATAGTATGATTATTAATTAATACTGGTTTTATTCTAGTAATATCAGGTAATTCTTTTCTGATTATTTCATGCCCTGACTTACTATCTAAAACTACCAAGAATCTTGAACCATATGTAACGTATAATTTGTCATTATGGTGTAATATTCCACCACCAGAATAATAGTCACTTTTGTTAGTACTTATATTATATGACCACATAATAGATTTGTCTTTCATAGAAAAGGCGGAAACATTACCTTTATTATCTATGGTATAGACAACAGCTTTCTTAAAAATTGGCTCGGCTATTATTTTATGTTTTGTAATAGTATATTCTTTATTTCGAAGCATTTCAGGGCTAAATATATTTGCCTTGACCTTAGAATCTATTTGAATTGCTTCATTAGTTTCTACAGATAATCTAGGAGTTAATTCTACAATATTTTTAATTCTTTTAGCTCCAAGATTACAAGAAGTTAAAATCAAAGGTAGTAAGAAAATAATTAATCGTTGTTTTATCATAATTTATACCTTGTATTATTGTAAGTTTAAAAGTAAAGCTTTAGCCTGCTCTTTAACTACTTGAGTTGTACTTTCTAGTGAGATCAGTTTTTTCAAAGTATTTTCTGCTAAATCTTTTGAGCTGTTTTTAATATACCAAGTTGCTTTGATAATATTTGCTGTACCGAAAAATGGTTTATTTTCATCATCAAAATAATTTAAATATTTCTCGATTTCATTAATGTTTATATCAGATAAATTTGGGTCGTCTATCATTAAACTCAACCAAACTAAACGAGCATAGGCACTTGTTAATTCGTCATAATTATTGTTATTAATAACTTTTTTTAATAAAGCTTTGGCTTCTATAAAATCTCCTTGGTGTATTTTGATACTAGCTTGCTCGATAGCAGCTAAACCACTTACTTTATTATTACTTGTTGTCATTAAATTATCCAAAGACTTTATAGCCAGGTCTTTGTTATCATTAATAAGGGCTATAGATTTAGCTAAAATATCACCTGTCTTTTGGTTATTCTCTATTGCCTTTCTATCACGCCAATTATTTATTAACATAAATAATATTACTATAAGTGTGAGGATTATAGTGATAGGAAGAATTTTTTTAAAGTAATAAAGTTTTTTTTCTTCATTTTTATCACTTAAAACTTCTTGCAAAATGTCAGTCATGATTATTTACCAATTATTATTCACCAACTATTATTCATATATCCTAATGTTTACAAGCAAATTTAATTCTTGCCTCCTTAGCTCTTTTTATTGAGGTTGCTGGTCTATTCGGAAACTCTGCTTCAAGTTTATCAAGAATAGAACATGCCTCTTGTCCTTTTTTAAGCTCTCCAAGAGATAATGCTAATTTTAGCAATGAGTCAGAAGCTTTGATCCCTTTTGGCGATTGTTTATAACCTTTTAAATAATTTATTGCGGCTTTATCAAACATCTTACGTCTAAAAAAAGATTCACCATACCAAAAATAAGCATTACTTAACAAAGGACTCTTAGAGTAGTTTTTTAAAAAATTTGCAAATTTTTCTTCAGCCTCTGTGAATTTATTATCTTTTAAATCGGCAAGTGCTAAATCATAAAGTTGTTTATCTGCTGCCACTCCCAAAATAGGTTTTACAACATCAGTAGCAACAACTTCTTTCTCTACTTTTTTAGTAGATGGTATATCAAAGACATCATTAGCCACAGAATCATCTACTGAATTTTTTGATGTATCGCTACTATCTTGGGAATTTATTACTTCTTGTTTTGTCGAGTTTAAAATTTTCTCTAATTTACCAATAGTATGCTCAATTATTTCAATTCTGCCAAGTAAATGTTGATTTTCTTTTTCTAAACCATCTAATCTTTCCGTATAATCATTAGAGGTATCAAATTTCAAATTTTTTCTAGTAATTTGATTATCAGCTAATACTTGCGTAGTAATCAAAATAATCAATAAATATATAGAAATTATTTTCATAAATTAATATTTTATTTAAAGGTTATAAAACCAGCTGAGTATACTAGAAAATTTATAGTAATCTATAACTTTTCATTGCCGCTTGATTTTTTATAGTTAACTCACCTTACGCATAGTATTTAAGTCATAGGAAAAATAACCTAGCGTCATTGCGAGAAGGCGTAACTATTTTTCAACGCAAGTGTCATTGCAAGACCACATAGTGGTCGCGGCAATCCACACTTATTGGATTGCTTCGTCGGCTTATGCCTGCTTGCAATGACGCTGATGCTAAATACTAATCATCTTAGCTATAATTATAAGTTATGGTATGTGCAATGACAAGAAATGCATTAATTAAGCTAGTTCATCTAGTTATTATATCTTGTGATAATAAAATTCTTTTAATGAAGCGTACAAATACCAAAGCCTTTGCTGGTTATTTTGCTCTTCCAGGAGGTAAGATAGATAGTAATGAATCTCCCAAAATTGCTGCCCAGAGAGAAGCTAAAGAAGAGATTGGCATATTACCCAGATTAGATGATATTGATTTGATATTAAAACCATATTATGGTTGGAATTTGGAAAATGAGGAAAAATATTTGAACTATTTCTATAGAATAAATAACTTTATAGGTATAATTTCAAATAAAGAACCAAATTTATGTGAAAAACTTGATTTTTTCTCTTTCGATAATATCCCACAACCTATTGTACCTTTTGTAAAACCTTGTTTAGAAAATTTAATGCAACTTATTCTTAAAAAAAATGATAAAGATACTTAGTGGAGAGATTATCACATGCTATAATACACTTTTCATCTAACTAACTATAAGTTAAGTACTAATCTATGATTAATATACTCAATCGACTAAAAATGCAAGTTTTTATAAAAATGTTGCACAAGCTTATAGCATATTTTTTGTATAAAAAAAATATTATTATCCTAATAGGAGATAAAGGTACATTTCTTTGTGCTTTGGTTCACAATAAAGTTGTAGGTAGTTTATTTGTTCCTGATGAAAAGCAAAATAAATTAGATTCCTATAAAGAATTTTTTGCTAAATTCAAGAAACATTATGTTTTCTTCTTATTAAGCGGTTCTGAATGTCAATTACGTCATGAGCTAGTACCTGTACTACATTCAATAGTAACAAACAATCCTGTGGAGAAGTTTATTGAAGAGTATTTTCCTGCAGATTATATAGTTGGTTATAGTGTTTATAACATCAATACCAAGCCTAGTGAGGTGTGGAATAGTTTGATTGTCTCTAGTCCTCATACTCCTCCTTTAAGTAAATTACTTGAAAATTTGCTGGCAAGTGATAGCCAAAAATTTGGTGGAATTTATTTTTTATCTTTAGAGTTGCAAACAATTATCGATAAAATTGTAAAAAATGTTGAGAATAATAAATATAGTGAATATTTACAAATTTTTGTATGTATTTTAAATAGCAGCGGCATTAAACTTGTTGTTAAACACCAAGGTAATATAATCTCAAAACAAACATTGGACTATCCAGCTGATAAGTCAGACTCATATATTCAGGGTATAATCGAACAAGAAGTGGAAGATTGTTTGATATCTTGTAAAAATTATATTGATAATCTAGCCCTTAAAGTTTGTATAATTTTCATAGTAGACCAAAATTTAAAGTTGCTGTTAGAACAATCCAATTTTGCTGGACATCCAGTAATATGTATAGTCAATTCAGGGGAATTGGATAATAAATTTTCAGATGGGATGATCGTTAAATTATTTAATGAACAAAAAAGCTTTCTAGCCTCTAACCAATATTTAGAATCGATAGCTAAACTCAATCTTATAAGCTCTTTAGTTTTTAAACCACTTATTACTATAATAATAATATTGATATTTGCCGCATCTATTATCAAAGTTAAAACCGTAGCAAATTATAAAAAGTTGGATATTTTAAATTCACATTATTTTAGTACTGAGCAGGATTATTATAACGTTAAGCAGACTTATCCATATCTTCAAAACGCTACTAATTTAGCTGATTTATACGTCTTTGAATCATTATTACAAATTCCAGCACCAATACCATTTGATTTGTTAGAAAAATTTGTAACAAATTTACCACCTACTATTCATATAGAAGAGGTTAAATGGCAAAGGTTGGATCTAGATAATACGTTATCATCCTCTAATCAGTATATAAAAATTGAAATATCATTGAGACTTGTAGTTAATGATATATTAGTCGAAGAGGCTACTAAATTTTTAGAACAAGAAATTGCAAATTTTAGTAAAATATTTAGCAATATGGATATTAAAATTACAATATTTACTGACCAAATATTAGATTTACCTAATAGAGTGGTAATACCGGCATCGGTTATTATTACTAAAAAGAAAGGTTAAAAGATGCTTAAAAATTTTATTATTCATCTAAAAAATGTTATATTTTTTAAGTTTGCTATATGTTGTTTGTGTATTTCTAGCATTTTATGGTTGCTGCAAAGTCTTAATAAAGATTATATGGAGTCGATTACCAAGAATAACAATATTGCAGAATCTCTAGCTCAAGAAACGTTAAAGCTATATTCTATAATAAATTCAAAAAATAAAATACTAGAGACCTATGCAAGATATGCGAAATTATTATCTATTTCTGCTAGACAAAGTTGTTTAGAGAGAGCAAGGTTAATAATGAAAATTGATAGTTTGTCAAAAAAATACAACCTAAATGAGCCGATTACTATATCGATTAAACAAGAATTCTTAAGTGGTATTAGATCAGATATGGGAACAAAGCAAGATACTATAAAGATAAAGAATTATGATGTTTACATAAGATTCTCTACTAAAGATTTTGTAACATTCTCGACAATCATAAAAGAAATATACTCTTGTATGCCGGAAAATACTATTGTACTATCTATAGACGTCAAAAAAGAAGATGTACTGGAGCCCAAGGTTATTTATAAACTATCAACAGAAAGAACCCCTGATGTGATTTTTACAAAACTCAACATGCGTATAAGAGAAATAACAACAAATAAATAAAATTATGAACATCTTCAACAGTACAAATATTTCTATATGCAGAAAAAGCATATGTGAAGAGCTAATTAATAATATAACAAAACAAGCATGTTTAACACTTGCTAATGTCATAGCTATTGATTACGAAATTAGACTTAAATCAATACCTGAAATTAATGTGCATATAGGTAATTGCATTGGTAAATTACGAACTTTTTTTGGTCAGAAAGTTATTACCGATGATAGTTTTTCAACAGTGTTAATGTTGTTTTCAGTAGCAATCTCTGCAGATGCAGTAGACTATCAGGATAGAGATAATATTCTAAACAAATCAGAAGATATAGTAGTTGATACACTAATAAATACAAATTTTGGTGATACAAATTCTGAAGAGAGGGGAGTAATCAAACAAGTGCTAAAAGGTTTGTTGGCAGCAAAAAATAATTATGAATTAACAAACTTTATTCAAGTTGAACCAGAAATATTTCGTACAACGGTAATGCATGCGGTAAAAAAATATCAACAGCCTAAAGAGGTAAGTGATAATGTTCAATTGGAAATTAATAGAATAGTAACTGTTGCAGCAAAACATAATAAGAAAATGGAAATATTTAAACAAGCAACCAGCAAAATTATAACTGCTATTAGTGTTTTAGCAGTTGGGGCGATTAGTGTTGCAACAGCTGGGGCTACATTTGCTTTTATGGTAGTACCGGCTTCTATTCTAGCAATAGAACATGCTCCCAAAATAGGAGAGAAGATGGGGGGGATGATTCTCAGTGCTGATAAATCGATGAGTGAGGAAAAACAAGAAATTACTACTCTAAAAACTAATTTGTTAAAAAATAATAAAGAATTTCTGACCAAACAACAATCTGTAGAGCATAATGTTGCAAAGGAACATCTATTGAGTAGTGAGGTAAAGTCTGTAGTTAATCAAAAATATAACAAATTAAATATAATAAAAACTCAGGTACAGCCTAACTTGCCTAATAAAAAATCTTCACAAAATAGCAAATCTTCAGGACAAATTAAACAAAGGTAAGAATATGTTAGCAACTTGGATTCTCCTTATATTTGCCGGATTATTTGAAATAGGTTTTTCTATATCGTTAAAATTATCAGATGGGTTTACCAAAATAAAACCTATTATAGCTTTTATTGGCTTTTCAATATTAAGCTTTATTTGTCTTAGTAAAACTCTAGATAAGCTACCTCTTGGCACTGCTTATCTTCTATGGACTGGTATCGGAGCGGTAGGAACAGTAGTAGTAGGAATAATGTATTTTAATGAACCTTACTCTGCCATGCGAATTTTCTTTATTACCACTATGATAATTTCAATGATAGGTCTTAAGTTATCTTAACTCATTTCAAACTAATTCTAGACTTATTTAATATAACTATGATCAGGCTTATTTACCCTAAATTTTGGCAAAGTAAAAATATTATTGCCTACTTATTATTACCATTAAGCTGGTTATATCTTTTTGCTAGTTATCTACGAAGGATCACAGCTCAGCCAATAATATTTCCTTGTAAAGTAATTTGCGTTGGTAATATAAGCATCGGGGGTACTGGTAAAACTCAAATAGTAATCTTCCTTGCTAAGTTATTTAAGGCTGTTAATATTGATTTTATAATTATCAGTAAAGGTTATGGCAGTAAGCTTCAAACGACATTGTTAGTTGAAGCACACCATACAGTAGCAGATGTCGGAGATGAAGCAGTAATGCTGTTAAAATATGGTAGAGTCATTGCTACAAAGAGAATTCAAGATATAGAGCCTTTTATAGAAAGGATTAAGCCAAAGGTGATTATAGTAGATGACTCGATGCAGAATCCTAATTTTCATAAGGATATTGTTATTCTGTCAGTTGACGCTAATAGATTATTTGGCAATGGGTTCTTAATTCCAGCTGGTCCTCTGCGTCAATACCCCAAACAAGCTATTGACAAAGCCGATATAGTTATTTCCGTAGGATCTGCAAATATTAGACTTCTTTCGAAACTCGCTTATGCTGAGGAATTTGTAGGAGACACGGAACGGAGAACCGCAGCGTACTCAAACGTACGTGAGAAGCAGAGTACCGGTATCACGCACAAATTACCAGCAGAAGTAGAGTTTCGAAAGAAGTCTATTGATTCTTTTCCCTCATATAAGGAGTATCCATTTCTATACTCAAAGCAGAAGAGTATACAAGCTCAAATAGTTCCCGCTATAGACATCGACAAGACAAAAAACTATTTTGCCTTTAGTGGTATAGGAAATCCTGAAAGGTTTCTCTCTACATTAGAAAATTATGGATTGCAGTTAATCGGTCATAAGATTTTTCCTGATCATCATCAATATTCTGCAGAAGATTTAGAATATTTAAAAGAGCAATCAAAAAAATCTAACTCTCTTTTAATAACAACCAGAAAAGATTACGTACGAATATGTGATACTGACTTATCAGTAATATGTTGCGATGTACATTTATTATTAGATAATCAACAATTATTAGTAGATTTAATATATGAAAAAATTATTTAATAATATTAAATATTTACTTGAATATTTTTTTGTTTTAATAATAGTAAAGATACTAGGAACATTGGGTATTGACAAATCTGTAAATATTTGTCGAT
>JAJIYQ010000037.1 GCA_020881075.1 Rickettsia endosymbiont of Labidopullus appendiculatus | reverse complement strand
CTCAGCCTGTGCATCCTCTTTCTCTTTATTCAAAACTGTTATCTGTGCTTTTGACTCTTCATTAGCCTTCTTAGAATCTTCTAATGCTAGTTTATTCTTTTCTATTTCAGCCTGTGCAGCATCTTTCTCTTTATTCAAAACTGTTATCTGTGCTTTTGACTCTTCATTAGCCTTCTTAGCATCTTCTAATGCTAGTTTATTCTTTTCTATTTCAGCCTGTGCAGCATCTTGTTTTTTATTCAAAACTGTTATCTGTGCTTTTGAATCTTCATTAGCCTTCTTAGCATCTTCTAATGCTAGTTTATTCTTTTCTATCTCAGCCTGTGCAGCATCTTTCTCTTTATTCACAGCTGTTATCTTATTTTCTAAGGCTTCATTAGCCTTCTTAGAATCTTCTAATTCTTTTTGATTCTTTTCCATCACAGCCTGTGCAGCATCTTTCTCTTTATTCACAGCTGTTACCTTATCTGCTTCATCTGCTGCAGCTTTAACCGCATCATCTCTCTCTTCAGTCACAGTTGTTACCTTATCTGTTGCATCTGCTGCAGCTTTAACCGCATCATCTCTCTCTTTAGTCACGGTTATTACCTTATCTGTTGCATCTGCTGCAGCTTTAACCGCATCATCTCTCTCTTTAGTCACGGTTGTTACCTTATCTGTTGCATCTGCTGCAGCTTTAATCGCTTCATCTTTCTCTTCAGTCAAAGCTGTTATCTGTGCTTTTGACTCTTCATTAGCCTTCTTAGCATCTTCTAATGCTAATTTATTCTTTTCTATCTCAGCCTGTGCATCCTCTTGTTTTTTATTCAAAACTGTTATCTGTGCTTTTGACTCTTCATTAGCCTTCTTAGCATCTTCTAATGCTAGTTTATTCTTTTCTATTTCAGCCTGTGCAGCATCTTGTTTTTTATTCAAAGCTGCTAATTCCTCATCTTTCTTTGCTATCGCAGTCTGTGCATCTGCTGCAGCTTTAACCGCCGCATTTTTCTCTTCAGTCAAAGCTGCTTTCTGTTGGCGTGCTGTTTCATTAGCCTTCTGTAAATCTGCGTCTTTTGCAGCCAAAGCTGCTTTCTGTTGTTGTTCTTGCTTAACCGCTGCAGCTTTTTCTTTATCCAAAGCTGCTGTCTTAACTTGTGCAGCGTTATCTACCTCATCTTTTGCAGCTTGATCTGCAGCATTTTGTTGTCGATGCAAAACTTCTGTCTGTTGTTGTGTTTTTTCAGTAGCCTTTGCTAATACCTTACCCTTCTTTGGTATTATAGCTTCAGCTGCTTTAACCTTAGCCTGTGCATTCTTTAATTCTGCTTCTTGAACCAAACCTCCCATCTGTTGTTGTGAATTAGCAAGCAATTCATTTTTTATCTTTGAATCATCTTGTGAACCAGCTCTATTTTGTTGAGCCTGCTGACTAAATGAATTAGTTTTTATCTCAGGTTGCTTAGATAATTGGGATTCTAATTTTTCTAGTTTCTCAAATGCTAGTTTTTTCTTCGCGTATTCATTATCCAAATTACTTATGTTGTTTTGCAATTCTGATAATCTTTCTTCAGCTACTTTGATATCCTCATGCAATTTCACAATATTTTTTGGAGGTGCTTGCTGTTCTAAATTCACTTCTCCCCTTTGACCAATTTGGCTATCTGGTTGCTTATTATCATCTAAAATTATTGCTTGTTGACTAGAATTCCCAGTTACCTGACTTGGTGATTGATTAGTTTTAGTATTTTGCTCTTTTGTAGTAATATCAAGATTTTCACCATCATTTACATGTTTTTTAGAATCCCTTTGAGAGTTTGTATCCTCTTGAGTAATACGCTTATTACTACCAATATATTGTTCTGGGGTAGGATTATTACTAGGAGCAGCTCTTTGCCCAGTACTTGATGAAGAATTTGAATTACTTGAGCTATTATTATCGTTACCATTCTTATTTTGGGAATCTTCTAGCTCTGCCTTTTTCTCATCCAGTTCTTGCTCAAGGGCACGCTTTTTGTTCTGTAGGTCCACTATGTTCCCAGCTTGTATTTTATTTATTTTCTGAAGTTCAGCTGGATTAATCTCCTTAGCATGAACAGAACTACAGAATAATAGTATCATAAGAAAGTATAGTTTTTTCATTTATCTAATTAATATTTGTTTTAGTTCTTCAATATAAATAAGGGGAAGGTTAACATTACCCTATTACTAACTATTCTATAATATAGCAGATTTTTATGATCCACTAATAGCTATTTTCATTATTCTTATATTATAATTCTGACCTAGTTGTCTCATCTTCAATCAGAACCTTAGCCCCATCACCCAATCCCTTTTTTCCTGAAATAACCACTTGGTCATTTGGTTTGATGCCACTAACTACCTCTACACTTTGACTATCACTATCACCTATTTCAACCTTTACTTTTTTAGCTATATTATTTTCAATAACGTAGACAAAATAATAGGATTCAAAAAAGATAGCTGAGTTTGGTAATTTTATCCGTTGCTTATTGCTATTGAAAACAACATTTACATTAACAAATAAGCCAGGCGTGATTGAATTGTCATCATTTGGAATAAACGCCTCAATATAGACTGAGTGATTCTTCTCTTGAGCAATTTCTGAAGTTTTAAAATCGCTTAGTTTAAGGGCTAAATCTAAAGCAGGAATATAGATGTTAACATAGCTATCCGGAGAACTTTTAAATTTCTGATAGTCGCTCTCATCGAGCTCAAATGCAACCTTGATAATATGAACATCGTAAAGAACGGCAATTTTATCCTTTTGTGTAACAAGCTCTCCGTCAGCAACAAGTTTTCGTTCAACAATGCCACTTAACGGAGCAACAATATAATGATTGGTCTTGTCATCAAGTAATGTATAATATTTATGTTTAGCATCAAGATATTCTATGCGATGGTTTACATATTCTGTATAGCTAATGAGATTCTTATCCGATAGCTGTTTCATCGCATTAGCTTTCTTCTCTTTAAGACGATACTCTTCATTTGCCAGTTCAATCAGGTAGTCAATTTGCGTGGTATCTAATACTGCTAAAATATCACCTTTATTGACATAACTACCTATCGGCAAATCAAGCTCTTTAATTCTCCCTGTTACATTGACTTTAACTGCATGTGTTTCATAGGGCAAGGTTTTGCCTGTTGTAACCAATATATCTTTTGTCTCCTCTGAATACTGAGCTTTAACCACTTCAACAGGAACCATGGGCGCTTGATTACTAACTTGCTGAGCAGGGATTTGTTTATTATTTGCTTTTTTGATAAAAACTATCACCACAACAATCGCTGTTATAACAAATAATATCCCATATATAACTTTTCTTCGACTCATTAACACAATCTCTACCTGCCTTATGAGTCATAAGAAAACAACACTTACAAATTAGTTTCTTATAACTCTATGTTATTTAACTAAACACACTATGATTTATAAGAGTTATTATTTTACAACTCCTAAAAGAATAGCTAAACCGACTATTTTTTATCTAATTTAAGCTTTTGTCCGTTTTGTCCGGTTTATGTGATGAAATATATACATTAAAAATTCATTGTCAAGTTAAATTTGATGACTACTTGTAATACATTTCGGAGTCATAAGAAAATAACACTTACAAATAGTTTCTTATAAACCCGAATAAGTTTTAGATATCCCAAACGTCATTGCAAGAAAGCGTAAGTCGATAAAGCAATCCATTTATGGTCACTTTTTTGGATTGCTTCGTAGCTAAAGACGGAGGAGCTATCTAAAACATTAACGGGTTAGCTATATAACTCTTTACTCGTAACCTGATAGTCTGTATAAACTTTATATCTTTATTATTCTTACATAATTTTAATATATTATCACGAAATAATTAATAAATGTCAAGGATTTCACAGAAATTTACGGTGAGTATTAACGAAGAAAAAGTTAAAGTACAAGATGTCATTGCGAGAAAGCGTGAGCCTAGTACTACAGTTGTAAATTAATTTCTGCTGGTAATTTGGGCGTCGATCCGGTACTCGAATCCTCACGTACATCTAAGTACGCTGCGGTTCTCCATTCCGTGTCTCCTACAAATTCCCTAACATAAATTAATTTACAACTATAGTACTAGAAGCGATCCATTCCTGGGCATTTTTGGGATTGCCGCGTCGCCGCAAAGCTCCTCCTCGCAATGAGTCTTAGCGATCAGATTTTTTATCATAAGAAAATAGAAAAAAAAAAAATGTAGGGTACTATCGATATATACTCAAATGATCCTATAAATTCATCTAATCTTTTTCATATTTAGACATTTTAGCAGCTAAGCGGTATTGATTAATTCCATCAATATGAGATTTAATTTCCTTTTTAATATGCTCTTTTCTTTCTTCTATTTTTTTCAATACTGCTTCGCTATACTCTAAAGATTGGTTATCACCATTGGCTTGGGCTTTCTCACGCATAACATCATAATATTCTTGTCTACGTACATATCTATCCTCATCAATCATTCTTTGTTCAATCTTATGGGCATTGTCAATCATTTCACGAGTTTGACTATCTGTTGCTTTCTCCCGCATAAATCTTTCCCCCATTAATACTGGAGTTTCTCCATCATTTTCACCTTGAGCAAGAGCATTATATATCTGAAAGGAAAGATCTTTGTTGGTTAATTGTTCATAATAATCAATATCTGTTGTTCTCCCCTGTAATTCAAGTCTAGCTAGATATTCAGGAGATGCGATATCTTCCTGAACAGCTATAGTTTCTTTATTGATTTGTGTCTTAAGTTTTTGATGTTCCAAAGATCGTTGTTCATCCTCAAGTGATTCATTATGGGTTCTAAGTCTTGGATCATTATAATTAAAATCTTCCCACTCAGCCCCAGTCAAGTTACCCTCAAAAGCATCCCGTAAATCTTTACCAACAATAGCAGTCAGAGCTTCCCGCTTTAACCCTTCATAACCAGCATATATTTTCTCCCCTATATTCCTACGTTTTCTATCCCGTAACGCTCTCTTTTCATCAACGCACTTGTTCATCTCTTGCCAACTTCTGAGAGGGGCTATATTCTTACCGAATAATCCTATTCCTCTTTTTGACATTTCTTGATGCGAATTCATATAAGCTTGCTGGAAATCTTTGGTAAATTTCACATCACTTGCTAATTCTCGTAAAGTTTTACCATCTTTAGTTTTCATTAACTCATTAAGTTGTTTCTTTTGCTCTTCATTAAGAGAATCATATTTTTTACCTTCACCAAATTTAAGAGCTGCTAAATGATCTCGAAGTTCTGAATAACTACTGCCAGTAAATTCTTTAACTGGTTCATCAGGTTTAATGGTTTTCATAACCTCGTTAATAGCTCTGTGATAATCACTTTCAGCTTTAACATTAACGTCTTTATAGTCTATACCGTAATTTCTTTTTACTTCACTTAAAACACTCGAATTTACTGATTTGGGGTCAAGTGCCTCTCGTGCTACACCCCCCATCTTCCAACTTTCATACTCACCGGCAACAAACATGCTTACCTTCTCAACTCCTTGATCTACCCTTTTCTTGACAGCACCGAAAGCATAGTTTGTAGGTCTCTCTATTTGTTGCTGAATAGGGGTAAAGGCACTTTGCCCAACTCCTTGTAAATTTGTCAAATTACCTGATGTACTAGATAAGAATTTAGCACTTGAGACAGCTACATCATTAAATTTACTTAGTAAATAAACACATACAAAAATTAACAATAATCCATCCAACTGAACAAACTTACCATTAAAAAAGTTGTTAATTCTTGTTAAATCTTTAACTGGATCTAAAAATGGTAACTCAATATACCTATTCTCAGCACATTCATAAGCTAAACATAGTTTACCCTCCGGCAAACTGCCCTCTGGCGAATCATCCTTTATACGATGATCGACAGGTACTAGTATTTTAGCCATTTTCTTCGAAAAATTGTTACCTTTCATTGGAGATGGAAACCACCAATAAAATATCGAGTCTCCAAGACAATTATCTGGACCTTCATTAATACTACCAAATATTTCATTTATCGGACCTAAATTTGGGAAGTCATACTTACATACCCCAAAACCAAGTGAAGAATATATTTCTGTTCTGATAATCATTGAAATAAATGCTAGACCAGTAAATAATATAATCGGTTGTATAGCATATGATATCAGCTGCCTTAACCAATTTTCAAACAATGAACGGGTGATACCAAATAACATAAAGCAGATGAATATTGGTGCCATTATGATAATCATCCCAATAATTATCAATGCCGTAAGATATATAACAGTAGCCTTGAATACCATCATGAAGATATAATAAAGAGCTATCAAGAATAGAATTATATATATAAACCCTAATGGATCGACAAACAGTAATGAAAATAATTTTGCCATAGTTTGTGGGGCAATCATCAAACCTATAATACTCCAAGACCCAGGCCCAGTCGTAGCAGTTTGTTTAATTATTTCTAATATTTGCTCCACCCCTCCTATGAAAAACACGAATAAGTAATCATGGAAAAATTGCCAACTACTAGTGGAGCTAAGTAAAGTAGATACTATACTAACTTTTAATATTCTGATTATTAATTCGGTATGTGTAAGATTAACATTACCAATCAGAAAAGAAAACCCTGTAAATATAATATACAAAGTTAACAGAGCCGAAACAGATAGACGATATCCTGGTGTTTTTATAATATTCTCGTAAACTGCCCTAACTAGACCCTTTTCTTTATCATCACCAAATAATTCAACCTTTATTAAATTTGTTAGAAACTCAATAGGATCGGGTCTAGTGTCATTAATCCCAGATTTAATAACTACACGATACTGACCATTATTATCATCGTAAAATTTATCTAAAATCTTAAAATATAATGGAGATTTATCGTATTGCCTTTTTTTACCTTGATCTTCATCATATTTATAACTTATCCCTCCAGCTTTTACTAATTCACCTCTTTTATTAAGATCATAAAGTGTATGACCAACCATAGGCTCACCAAGATGGGCGGTAATTCCTTTTGGTGTACGTTGGGTATCCAGTGAAAGATTAGGATTTGTATTACGTTCAGCAATCAATAAATATAACCCCACTCCATTTTTAAATAAGCATGGTGCATTACTAACTTTAGCATCTTTACTATTAGTACACATCTTACCATCTATAAATTGGCATTCTTGTAATCTCTTACAAAATTCAGATAAAGTATTGGTATTATTTTCTTGACCATACCATGCACACCAAGCTGATAACTCTGAAGGGCTATT
>JAJIYQ010000036.1 GCA_020881075.1 Rickettsia endosymbiont of Labidopullus appendiculatus | reverse complement strand
CTTGCATAACCTAAAGATAATTGAGGAATTTTTAGGAAAAACGAAGTCGAGTACCGCAGCGTACTAAGATGTACGTGAGGAACGGAGACGAGTTTTGACAACAAAATTACCAATTAGATTAGGTTATGCAAGAGGTCTATTCTTGGCAAGTAGCACAATAAAAACTAGCCCTACCGGATTGTTTTATTTTCCTTATTATTCCTTGGCAATTTAAACATTTTTGATTTTCTCGAGCGTAGACCTGTAATTCTTGTTGAAAATAACCAGGTTTACTATCGCCGCTAACAAAATCCTTGAGAGTTGTCCCGCCTGCTGATATGGCTTTTGTTAAGACATGTTTGACGGCTAACAACAAATTACTTATTTCATTGTTTGACAAACTACTACCCAGTCTACCTGGATGTATTTTAGCCATAAAAAGGCTCTCAGAGGCATATATATTACCAACACCGACAATAATCCGATTATCCATTAGCAAGTTTTTTATCGGAACAGAGCGATTCAGCAATTTTATTTTTAGATATTCATAAGACATATCCTCTGACAAAGGTTCTACGCCTAAATTTGCTAAAAATGTTTCTTCAAGGAGGTTTGTTTGTCCGGTATAAATCATACCGAAACGTCGTGAATCGTTAAAAACTAATTTCTCACAAGTCCCCAAAGAAAAAATCACATGATCATGCTTTTGTAGCTGATAATCGCTAGGTTGTAGTGTTAGTCTACCCGTCATACCAAGATGGACAATAATCGAATAATAATTATCTAGATCAATTAGCAAATATTTTGCCCGACGTTTTAGAGCGATAATTTTTGCTGATTTTACATCTGATTCTAACTGATCGCTCAGTCTATAACGTATATTATCCCGTCTTTTATCAAGCTTATTTATGGTAGCCCCTACTATTCGCTGTTCTAGGCAGCGTTTTAATGTTTCAACCTCAGGAAGTTCTGGCATTTTTACATTTTACTACTATTATTAATTTATTATATACCATGTATACCACATAAACAACTTAGCACTAATAGTTATCTCAGAAAAATATTTTTCATAAAATACTTAGTGCATATCATAATTAGTATATACTATAGTTAACTTAGGAGAATTGGCTAAATAATAGACCTCCTTCTAAACTCGCTTATGCGCAAGGATTTGAAGGAGACGCGGAACGCAGAACCGCAGCGTACTCTAATGTACGTGAGGATTCGAGTACCGCATCGACGTACAAATTACCAGCAGAAGTAGAGTTTCGAAGGAGGTCTAATGATTTATAATATAAACTCGTAGAAATATATGGATAATAATAACGACTTTCCTGGTCAAGTAAATTTTGGTTTTTCCAAAGTGTCCTTTGAGCAAAAAAGAGATATGGTTAGAGATATTTTTTCTAGCGTTGCTAATGAATATGATGTAATGAATGACTTAATGAGTTTAGGGATCCATCGTCTATGGAAAGATCAATTTGTTAGGCAAATTCCTAATTTAACATCAAATATATTGGATGTTGCAAGTGGCACCGGTGATATAGCTTTTAGGATAATAAAGCGAGCTAAGGAGCAAAATATATTACCCAAAGTCACTTTGTGTGATATAAATTTAGACATGCTGACGATAGCTCGTAATAAAGCTGTTGATAGTAATATATTACATGGATTAGAGTATGTCGTGGCTGATGCGGAAAAATTACCTTTTCCTGATAATAGTTTCGATTGCTATACTATAGCATTTGGTATTAGAAATGTGTCAAAAATTGACAATGCCCTAAAAGAAGCTTATCGTGTACTAAAGCCCAAGGGCAAATTTCTATGTTTAGAATTCTCTAAAATGCAATATGAGGGTCTGAAGCAATTATACCAGTTTTATTCGTTTAATATTATTCCTAAGATTGGTAAAATTGTAGCAAACAACGAAGCAGCTTATCAATATTTAGTAGAAAGTATTAGTTTATTCCCAGATCAGGAGAATTTTGCCATTATGTTAAAGGATGCTGGATTTAGCGATGTTAGTTATAAGAATCTTAATTTAGGTGTTGCAGCTATTCATAGTGGTTATAAATGATTAGCTTATTATTGAATTTTTGGCATATATTAAGAGTGGTAAGCAAGCAGCAAATTCTTACTTATCCGGGTAGCATAAAATTACCATCTAGGTTAAGAATTCTTGGTTGGATGATAACCATAATAGTTTATCCGATTGGTTTATTTAGACTACCAAAAGATGATTTTGGTATGAGGTTAACTGATTGTTTTAAAAAATTAGGTCCTGTTTATATAAAATTTGGGCAAACTCTTTCCACCAGACCAGATTTAATAGGAGTTAAGATTACCAACTATTTGCAATCTCTACAAGATAAGTTGCCGCCTTTTAGTAGTAACATCGCACGGCAGATTATTGAGGAGTCTTTTGGACAAAGTACCGATGAGTTATTTTCTGCCTTTGAGGATATACCAGTTGCGGCGGCATCGATTTCTCAAGTACACAAAGCTAGGCTGAAATCAGGTGAGTTGGTTGCGGTAAAAATATTACGCCCTGAAATTCATCACACATATAATAAGGATATTAAACTTTTATATATGCTGGCTAGGCTAGTAGCAAGAATATCGACAAAATTAAAAAGATTACGATTAGTAGCAGTAATGGATGTATTTAATGCTACTATGAAGTTTGAGCTTGACCTACGTTTAGAGGCAGCTGCCGCCTCAGAATTGTTTGACAATTTCCAAAATGATGTTGATATATATATTCCGAAAATTTATTGGCAACTGACGCATGAATATATAATAACCACAGAATGGGTAGATGGAACATCAATTTATGCTCGAGATAAGCTGATAGAACAGGGCTTAGATCCAGCTAAAATAGCTCAGAAATTTGCTATAATGTTTTTTAATCAAGTATATAGAGATGGTTTCTTTCATGCAGATTTGCACCCTGGCAATATTCTAGTTAGGTCAGATGGTAGCATAGTGTTACTAGATTTTGGTATTATGGGTAGATTACCTGATAAAGATAGAATGGCAATTGCTGAGAGCCTATTTGGTTTTTTAAGTAAAAACTATAAGCTAGTAGCACTTGTCCATCTTCGAGTTGGTTATATAGATAAAAATACCGATCTTGATCTTTTTGCTCAAGCCTGTAGAGCAGTGAGCGAACCGATTATAGGATATGCTGTCAAAAATATTTCTATAGGTAAATTACTTGCCCAATTATTTAAAATTACTGAAGATTTTGGTATGGAGGTGCAACCACAATTGCTATTATTACAGAAAACTATAGTAGTAGTTGAAGGGGTAGGACAACAGCTCGATCCAGAAATTAATATGTGGCAGCTTATAGAACCATGGATCAAGAAATGGGCAGCTAAAAATCTTAGCCCAGAGGCAAAGGTGATTAGGATTCTAAAGCATTTAGTAATAGAAATATCGGAAAGATTTAATAAATAGACCTCTTGTATAACCTAAAGATAATTGAGGAATTTTTAGGAAAAACGAAGTCGAGTACCGCAGCGTACTTAGACGTACGTGAGGAACGGAGACGAGTTTTGACAACAAAATTACCAATTAGATTAGGTTATGCAAGAGGTATAATGAAAATAGTAACTTGGAATATCAACTCTCTACGTTTGCGACTTGATTTGCTTAAGAAGTTAATTGATGAACATCAGCCTGATATTATATCTCTCCAAGAGACCAAAACAGTTAATGAGTTATTTCCTCATCAAGCTATTAATGATATGGGTTATAATCATATATATTATTCAGGGCAAAAATCTTATAATGGAGTAGCAATTTTATCGAAAATTCCTATTACTAATAGATTCTCCCTTGAATTATATAATAGTGATAAAAGGCATGTAGCAGTTGAAGTTCTGGGTATAGAAATACATAATTTTTATGTACCAGCTGGCGGAGATATCGCTGATGTAAAGATCAATGAGAAATTTAAACATAAATTGGCATATTTAGCATTAGTACAACAATGGTTGACCAATAATCGTAGTAAAAATAGTAAGATGATCATAACCGGAGACTTAAATATCGCACCATATGAGCATGACGTATGGTCAAGTCGTCAATTGCGGAATGTTGTTAGCCACACAGATATAGAGCGGTCAACCTTGTTGCAGTTACAATCTTCTCTAGGTTTTATCGATAGTAGCCGTCATTTCGTACCGTATGATCAAAAATTTTATACTTGGTGGAGTTATAGAAACATCGACTGGCAAAAATCTAACCGGGGACGTAGACTAGATCATATTTGGACTAGTTGTAACTTACAAGATAAGATGTTATCGGTCAGCTCCTTATCAGAAGCTAGGGGATGGCTTCAACCTTCTGATCATGTGCCTTATTTTTTAACATTAGACGTCTATGTTTAAAAATTGTCATACCTTCTCGCAATTACACCTACCAATTACCCCTGCGTTTAAATTTATTGAGGCAATGTTATTGACATGACCTAGTGTATATGATAGCATATTGTACAATTAAAGAAATGTTGTACTAGATTTGGTGTATCGTATATAAGAGTGCTACTTAAAGACGATTTTTAAACGCATACGTCATTGCGAGGAGTGTGGGAACCACACGACGAAGCAATCCATTTCTAAACATTTTATGGATTGCCACGACCTACTTACGTGGTCTCGCAATGACGTTTGAGATACATATACGTCATTGCGAGGAGTGTGGGAACTGCACAACGAAGCAATCCATCTCTAAACATTTTATGGATTGCTACGACCTACTTACGTCTCGCAATGACAATTTTTAATAGGAATATGGTAAAAATATATGGCTAAAAAACAAAAATTATTAAATTTGCTGACCAGCGTGTCAGTTGCCTCCATTGTCGCAAGCATAGGGGTAAGCAGTGGGGCTTTTGCTGCTGATGTTGTTATTGGTGATGCCCATACTACTCTTACTGATTTTGCTGCTCGTCTTGTTGGTCCTTTTCATGATGGTGATAACATAGAATTTGATAAAGTTCTTGGTGGTGGTGGTGTTGTTACCCTTACAGTTGATGCAGCAAGTGGTGCTGCTGGCAATATAGGTAATATAACTGCAACACATCCTGGTAATATCGTGATAGATCGTGATATTGCTATAAGAGGTACTATAGCAAGAGGTGCTGGTCTTGGAGATACTATGACTGCTACCATTAATAACAATACTACATTAACGTTATTTGCTGGAGTAAACCATACAGGGTTAGGGGCTGTAACGCTTAATGGTGCAACCGCTACACTTACCCTAGCAGATAATGCCACCGTCCATAATGCCATAGATGGTGCTGCTAATGGTCAGGGGATATTAAACCTAGGAGTTGGTAGTACGCTAAATGAAGAAATTGGTGGTATTAACTCTTTAGCGACAGTAAATATAGGGGCTGGAGAGGTTAATATAAACAATGATGTTTCTGCTACTGATACTCATCTTATCGCAGGGTCTGTACTTAAGTTGGCAGTTGATAAGACAATCACTGGTCAAATCACTGCTACTGCTGGTAATGGCACATTAACCTTCCTAGGAGCTGGTGAGGTAACTGACAATATTGGTAATGCGACTCATGCTTTAGCCGAGATTAATATAACTGACCCCGGTGCTATTGGCCTTCAACTGGTTGTATTAGGGGGAGACGTTTATACTAAAAAACTTCACTTTGGTACCGGGAACGAGGTACGCATTGCTGGTAATTTTGGGGGTGGAGCTAAAGATGACGGAAATCCTGGAGCTGCAGGTGAAGTTGATTTCGGTACAGGAGGAGCTCTAACATTTAATGGTGCAGTGGGTGATCTTAAAGAATTTAATGCAACAATAACTAATGGTGATAATGGTACTTTATATGTTGAGGGTAAACTCAAAGCTATTCATGCAGATATTGGCAAGATTCACATCATAAATATTGGTACTGCTGCTGTTGTTGGTCCTCATGCTGCTCCTGCTGTTCCTGGTTTCCTGACAATAGATGCTTCCACTGGTAATGTTGATCTTCTTAGTGATAATGGTGGTGCGGTTCAAGAAATTAATTTCTTAGATGCAGGTTCGGAGTTGCGACTACTTAATACAAATGCTGCGGGTAAAACCATAACCTTTTATGGTAACTTAGAAGGATTTGCTGGTAATGGCGGGGTTCTGTCGTTGGAGGGTACAGGCGGACTTTTAACTTTAAACTCTGATGTTGATGCTGGTGCTCCAATAACTTTTGGAGCAACTGATGAACTGATTAGATTGGATGTACGTGGTCAGGTGACTATCGCAGGTCGTGCTATTAATGGGCTTGATATACAACATATTCCTACATTAAACGTTATTAAGGGAGCGGTATTTACCGATGAGGGTGCTACCTCAGCCCTGATTGGTGGTGTCCATATTGGGGTAGGAGATGCTGCCGCTGGTGCTGCTGCTGGCGCTGCTGCCGCTGCTGCTGCTATTGCTCGTGGTGATCCTGGTGCTGCTGCTGAGGGTGCTGCTGCTGAGGCTGCTGCTGGGGCTACCGGTGCAGCAAATTACGTACTAGATGCCAAATATGCTGCTGGGGATAATTTGGATATTTTGATCATTGGTCATGTAATTACTTTTGAGCATCAAAACGCTCAGTTAACATTACGGAATAGTGATAATGCTGACAGAACTATAACCCTTAATACTGACTTAGTAGGATTTGATCATGCTACTGATAAGAGTGGTGGAATCGTATTGTTAGAGAATACAGGTACTGGACTTTTAACTTTAAAATCTAATACTGGTGGAGAAACTCTTGGAACAAAGTATGCTCCTGGTGGTCCTGGTCGCGAGATAGGTCAATTGCGGGTTAGTGGTCAGGTAACTATCAACGGAGATGGTGCTAATGCAGTTGATGTCAGTAATGCCAAAGCATTAAACGTTATTAAGGAAGCGGTATTTACCGATGAGAGTACTACCTCAGCCAAGATTGCTAATGTTCATATTGGGGCAGCAAAAGATCCTGCTAGTGTCACTCCTGCCGATCGAGATCCCGGTGCAGCAATTTACGTACTAGACGCCAAATATGCTAATGCGGGTAATTTGGAAATTTTGTCTGCTATTATTGGTGGTGGTCATAATAACATTATTTTTGAGGATCCAAATGCTAGATTAATATTACGGAATAGTGAGAATGATGATAGGGCTATAACTTTAGCAAATACTTTAAATCCAGGTAATGCAGCGAATGGTAAAGGTATAGTTGAATTAAACTCTGATGTGGTTACTAAAACATTAACGATTGCCAGACCAGGAGCTCAGTCATTAGGTACCGCCGGTAATAAGTTAAGAACAGTAATATTTTCTGGTGCGGGAGATCTTGATATCGCCCCCACCATATATGCTAATAACATAACATCAGATATAACTGGTACGGTAACAACAAACACTATTGATGGTAATGTTAATTTTACTGATGCTACTACACTTAATATCCGCGGTGCTAATAATATTACGGGTAATGTAACTTTCAATGCTGCTGGTCAGTTAGAAGGTAGCGTTGGTGGCACCGTAATTTTTAATGCTGCTGGTCGGTTAAAAGGTGACGTTGGTGGTGGTGTGACTTTTGCTGCTGCTGGTGCTGAGTTAGAAGGTGACGTTGGTGGTGCCGTGATTTTTAATGCTGCTGGTCGGTTAGAAGGTAACGTTGGTGGTGGTGTGACTTTTGCTGTTGCTGGTGCTGAGTTAGAAGGTAACGTTACAAATGGTGGTGTGATTTTTGCTGCTGATGGTAATATGACTGGTAACGTTGTAGGAGGTGTAACTGTTAATGCTGGTGTTGGTACCGTTGGTGGTACGATTGATAGTGTAACTTTTACTGGTAATGGTCAGTTAACTGCCAATAAGGGTGTCGCAGGTGATGTAGATTTTAATAATCGTGCAGGTACCGTTACGGTGGCAGATAGTAAGACAATCGGTGGTAATATCAAAAATGGTAAAGATGCAACTTTAGTGTTTGCAGGGACTGGAGAAGTCAAAGAAATTAAGGAGTTAAAACTGTTAAGAGTAGGTGCCGGCAATGTAAAATTATTAGCTGGTAATTATGGCATTACTGAAATCCAAGGTAATGGAACGCAGACCTTAACTTTTGCTGATAAGTTTAATTTAAAAGGAAATATTAACAAAGAAGCTGGCGGAATGGCAGTTAATTTAATATTCGAGGGAAGTAGCACAATTGATGGTATTGTTGGGTCAGACAAGAGTCCCGTCGGTAAGATCCAAATTAAAGCTGGTACTGTCGCATTTGGAGATTCAATCAATTCTAAAGAAGGGATCGAGATAGTAAAAGGTGCAACTACTCAGATTTCTAAAAATTTCACTGTCAAATCTATTAAAGGAGAAGGTACGGTTAGATTTAGTAACCCACAAGAGCTGATCCTTAATATTCCAATAGAGGTCGGTACTATAGAAATCGCCGAAGGTAATATACAAGCTACTAAGAAGATTTCAGCCGGTAATGTTTTATTCTCTAGCTCTAAAGAGGCAATTTTAACCTTAAAAGAGGAAAGCATTATAAGTAATATTGAAACAACTGGCAATGGCATACATAGTCTAGCATTAAATGCCAATCTTACCATTGCAGCCGGTAATGTTGGATCAGAGAGTAACAGATTAAAAGAGATTAAATTACTAGGTAATCATACAATCAGCATTATTGGTAATAAATTATATTCCAATATATCTACCGCAAATAAGAATAGCGGTATAGTAATGTTTAACTCGGATGATAGTGTTGCTCATGGCAATCTCGGAACAAATGAATTTAGATTGTCTGAGGTAACTTTTGATAGTGATTCTACGGCGGGAGGTGATGTTTACTCCAAGAAAATAACCATTAAAGATAAGAAGACAGCAACTTTTGCTGGTACTGAGAAAAGAACTATAGATGTGCCAGGAGTACCAAGGTTATTGAAAGATTTTGCCTATAGCACGAAAATTGGTTCGGAAGAAATAAATGCTGAAGGCTCATCCAAGATACAGTTTAAAAGTGGAGCCTTGGTTGAGGCTCCAATTAATGGTGGAGAGGTAATATTAGCAGATAATGTCTGGTTTAAAGAGAAAGTAACGTCAGCAGCTCCTGTAACCTTTGCTGCAGATAAGTATGCAATATTGGAAAAAGACGTTAAGTTTGCTAGCATTACAGCCAATCAAGCCAAGATAATGATGTTAGGTGAAGAACAAACTATTACTGGTGATTTAACCGCTAAAGATTTAACCATGGACCTTGGAATTACCAAAGTTAAATATGGTAATACTGCCAAATTGACAGGAGAGCTAAAATTACGCAGTTTCTATGACTCATCAAAATTAGCTGGTGGTAATATAGAAATTCAGAGTAATGGTAAATTAGATCTATCACAACTAGACAAATTGGTTGTAACAATAGCGGGACAGACGGATATTAGTAAAATTCCTGATGAGACTGAATATGTTCTGATTTCGTCAGTTGATGATAATGGTATTAGTTTGGATCCAAGTAAAGTTGACTTGGAAATCAATGAACAAAGCAGCTTTGTCAGCTGGACTATTGATCCTAACAATCTGACTCTGCATGCAAAGGACATTCATAAGCAAGTTATAGAAAAAGACGTAATAGAATTAGATGAAGAATCAGCAAAAACACAAGACTCTGATGCTGCTAGCCGTTTATCTGACAGAGCGGCTCTTCTTAAGCAGTTGAATAATGTAACTGATAAAGATAGTGATGCTTATAAGTACTTGGGCGAGATTGGTCTAATGGATAAAGATAATCGTGCTTTGGCAATGGATAAACTATTATCTGGTAATACTACAAATCCAATTTCAACGGAATTAGCACTTATGGTAAGTGAAGCAATTTCTCAAGTTGCTTCCCAAATTGCTTCAAGGTCACCTGTAGCATCGGGTGATGATGATAAGGTAACGTATGGATTATGGGGTAGTCCATTTTATGCCGTTGGTCACCAAGAAATGCGAAAAGGAATTAGTGGTTATAGATCAAAATCGGTTGGTGGTATATTTGGCTTTGATGGTTTAATAAATGATGACTTGCTAGTTGGTGTAGCTTATAGCAAAATTGATACAAAAATGTTTCATAAAGATCTGAAATTTGGCGATAAAACTAACGGTACTACTAATCTCTTCTCTTTATATGGTTCATATAAATTCCCAAGCAATTTCTTTGCTGAAGCGGTAGCATCATATGGCATAACCGATGTTAAAAACGCAGAAGGACGTATAGTTCTTGATGATAATAAGAAAGTTACTACAGGCACAGCTGTTGCTAAATATAAATCTACTTCTTATAGTGGGCAACTACTTACCGGGTACAATTACCAACCTTCTGAAAAGTTAACCATTACGCCAACCATCGGGCTAAGATACTCACAATTTATGGATGACGGTCATGTGCAAAGTGGTACAGCATGGCAAAACTTAACTGTTAAGAAGACGTCATACAATAAACTTGAAGGTATTTTGGGTCTAAGGACTGCAACAAACATCCAACTTGACCAATTACTGCTAATACCAGAATTGCATGGTTATGTTAATTATGATTTCAAAGGAAAATCACCAAAAATTGATGCAAGGTTAGGTGGGATAAATGAACCATTACCGACAAAATCAGTTAAACCTGCTAAGGTTTCCTTTACTGTTGGTACTGGTCTAACTATGAAATCCAATATGATGGAATATGGTGTTACCTATAATGCCCACATTGCTGATAAATATATTGGTCATCAAGGTAGTTTGAAGGTTAAAGTGAACTTCTAGAGAGTAAAAATTGGATTGCCAAGCGTCGGCGTATATGTGTCTTAAACGTCATTACGAGAAGGCATAGCCGACGAAGCAATCCAGAAAAGTGATTAAAAATGCGTTGCTTCGACCATTACATGGTCTTGCAATGACGTCTTGTACGTTAACTTTTTTCCGCAAACGCTCACGATTAGCTTATGTGCTTAAAGACTTAGCCACTCTTATGCTTATCGTATTTGAATCTAATTCAATATCGGTCATATAGTCTGGAGTAAAATTGCTAGCAAATTCACTTAAGGTTTGTTCGAGAATGAATTTACTATGTTGCTGGACTATTAGCATAAAATCTGTCTTACCAATAATAGACCTCTCCGGAGACTCTACTTCTGCTGGTAATTTGTACGTCGATGCGGTACTCGAATCCTCACGTACATTAGAGTGCACTGCGGTTCTGCGTTCCGCGTCTCCTTCAAATTCCTCAGCATAAGCGAGTTTCCGAAGAGGTCTAATCTCTAGGAAAATTCTGTCATTTATAGCAAAATTGGCATCTTTTCTCGCTTGTTGAATAAAGCGTATTAAATCTCTTGCTATACCTTCTTCGTATAATTCCTGTGTTATTTCCAAATCTAGCAATATTAGCCCCTGATTATTAGCTAAAGATTTTGTACCTTTAGCATTTTTAGGTTGCAAAGCTAGAGAGAACTCATCATTATTCAGCTTCTCTCCGGCTATTATTAGATGCTCAGGAGTAAGTTGCCACTGATTCTTTTTAGAAGCTACTATGATATCTTTGACTTTATGAGGTAGACGCTTACCTAAATTAGGGAAGTTAATCGATAATTTATGATCGGCATAATTTTCTACATCATCTTTATAAATTACCTTTTTAACATTGATTTCATCTTTAATCAATTCTTCAAACTTTATTAATAGCTCATTATTGCTGCTAATGATTGTTAAGCTGCTCAATGGTTGTCTAGTCCGAATATTCTCGCTACTTCTAATGAATAAAGCATTACTACAAATATCTAATATTTGATCCATGGTGTTAACCAAATCATCATCCACTTCTATTGTATCCAGTGTAGGAAAATCTGTCAAATGAACACTCTCACCTTCCAGTTCTATCCCGGTGAGTCCCAAATAAATCTCCTCAGAAATTAATGGCAATAAACTAGATTGAGCAGACGACATTATTTTAATACAACTATATAAGGTATTATAAGCATTTTTCTTATCTTGATCTTTTTCACTTTTCCAAAAACGATTTCTACTTCTTCTAATATACCAATTATTTAATACTTCAAAAAAATCGGCAATGTTACTATAGGCTATTTGACTGTCAAAATTATCTAACCCATGCTGAATTTTTTGTACTGATATTTTTAGTTTTGATAAAATATAACGATCTAGCACATTTTGAGAATTAAAGTCTAGTTCAGCTTTGATTTGGTCAGCATTAGCATACATAGTAAAGAAATGGTAGGCATTCCAAATAGGTTTAATAAATAAACGCAAGCTCTCAAAAACCATTTTTCCGTCTTTATCGATCAATAATTCCTGACCTTTAACTATGTTTGCAGAAAGCATAGTGACTCTTAGAGCATCAGAACCATATTTATCAAATAATTCTAATGGATCAGCATAATTATTAAGACGCTTTGATAATTTTTGTCCGGTACTATCTAATATAACTCCATGGCAAATACAATTTAAAAAAGGTGGTTGGTCAAATAAGGCAGTTGACAACACCATTAAAGTATAGAACCAACCACGTGTTTGTGCTGAATATTCCACTATAAAATCAGCAGGAAAATGCTTTTCAAACCAATCTTTATTTTCAAATGGATAATGTACTTGTCCATAAGGCATAGAGCCGCTTTCAAACCAACAATCAAATACATCTTCTATTCGACGCATCATTGACTTGCCGGTTGGATCGTCTGGATTTTTTCTAGTTAGCTGATCAATAAAAGGTCGATGCAAATCAACGATTGTTACCCCAAAATCTTTCTCTAGCTCTTCTATTGAACCATACACATCAATTCTAGGATAAGCCGGATTGTCCGACTTCCAAACTGGGAGAGGCGTCCCCCAAAATCTATTACGGCTAATTGACCAATCTCTAGCATTTTCTAACCATTTTCCAAATAGATTATCCCTAATATGCAAGGGTATCCAGTTAATTTGCTGATTTAATTCAACCATTCTGTCTTTAAATTCGGTAACTTTCACATACCAAGAAGGAACTGCTTTATATATAAGAGGGGTATCAGTACGCCAGCAATGCGGATAACTATGAATATATTGCTCAGTTTTAAACCAATTTCCCTGATTTTTTAGCTTAATAATAATTTGATCATTAGCATCAAATATTTGCAAACCGACAAAATCATAAATTTCTTTGGTAAATTTCCCAGCATTATCTACAGGACAAACGAGCTCTATTCCTTGCGATTGACAAAGAATTTGATCCTCCTCACCAAAACCGGGAGCCATATGTACGATGCCGGTACCGTCTCCTTCGACGACAAAATCTCCAGAAAGTACTTTGAAACTACCTGGATGATTGGAAAAATAATCGAATAATGGTTGGTAAGTAAGATTCATATTTAATAAGCACTTACCTTCAATTATATCATAATTTGTGTCAGCACTAAGCCCTAATTCTTTGTGATATTTTTCTAAAGCAAATTTTGCCAAAATATAACAAACCTGACCATTTGGCACTAAAGCATATTCAATATTTGCTCCAATTGCTAATGCCAAATTAGCCGGCAAAGTCCATGGCGTCGTAGTCCATGCCAGCATTCTATACTCATTATACTGCCCCGAACTTGGCAATTTCTCATTAAGTACAAAACTTACCGTAACCGCCTTATCAGTTCTCTCTCTATATGAGTTGTCTAGCCTAGTTTCAAAATTGGATAAAGGCGTTTCACATGCCCAAGAATAAGGCATTACCCTCATTGATTCATAAAGAAGTCCCTTATTGTATAATTCTTTAAAAGCCCACAAAACAGATTCCATAAAGGCCTTATCCATAGTTTTATAGGAATTGTCAAAATCCACCCATCTTGCTTGCCTATTAACATATTTCTGCCACTGATCAGCATATTTCATAACCGATGATTGACAATGCTCGTTAAATTTATCAATACCAAAATTGATAATGGCAGTTCTACCAGAAATACCCAACTCCTTTTCTGCTTGCATCTCGGCAGGTAGTCCATGACAATCCCAACCAAAGCGTCGATCAACTCTTTTGCCTCTACTGGTTTGATAACGTGCATAAACATCCTTGATGAACCCAGTTAGCAAATGTCCATAATGTGGGAGTCCATTGGCAAAAGGGGGCCCATCATAAAATATAAATTCGTTATTTTCATCATTTTTTACTGATGGTCTAGCATCTATAGTTTTTTGAAAAATATTATGCTTTTGCCAATAAGCTAAAATCTTTTTCTCAATTGTTGGAAAATCAACATTAGATTGAATATCTGGATAGTGTTTTTTAGTCATTAATAGTCTCGATTACAGAAAGTATATTATAAAAATAGTCGAATAATTGGTATATCGACAGGGTTTGGTAGCTTTAACATATTCTTACATTTAGAGGATATAGTTATGATATTGGATAAAGATTTAGTAATATATTTATCAGTATCTATATTATCTTCTGACTCATCTTGAATGTAATAGAGTATTGAAGTTATATAAACACCGAGTAACAGACCTCTCTTAGTATAATAATTATAATCTATAGACTTATCACCTGCATAACACCAAATTAAGTCACAAGTACGAAAAGCTGTTTTTGTTGCAAATATGCTGTTTGATGGTATGGCAAAATAACTACGATTCCTCAAATGTATACTCTTCTGCTTTGAAGAATTGGTTACGCAAAACTTCGGGGTATTCGCGTGCTCACGTAGTTCATCTACGCTGCGCTCGCTCACCCCTTGTTTTACGTTCCAATTCTCCAAATCATTTGAGTATACAAGTTTAGCTATACCATCTTTTATTCTGATTTTTAAGGCTAAATCAATTCTATCCCTTATTTTAATCGGGGTCTCCTGCTGAGATAATAACTCCAACATTTTTTGGTCTTGCCAGCTTTCAAAAAAATCAACTATTTCCCTTATCCCCTCAGGAAAAATTATATGGCAATATCCTTTAACAAAACCACATTCTGTTTCCGTATCTGCTAATAATTTATCATTCCACTCGTTAAAAACTAGCAGTTTTGCTAAAGTCTGTACAAATTGTACTTTTAAACTATGATATTTCTCTTCAATATTCATAAATTCATCTTTTAATATTGACATATTACTTAGTATATAGATAATGTTCATATCATTCAATAATCTAATTTACACTAAAAGGGGGTAATTAAAAGTGATACTAGTAAATGTTCATGCTGGGAATGGTGAGCAAGCAATTAAAAATTTGAAAAGAAAAATGCAAAGAGAGCTTGTTTTTCGTTCAATGAAAATGTCTCGTTTCTATGAACCTCCTTCAGTAAAACGTGTCCGTAAGGATCAAGAAACAGAAAGAAGAAAGAGAAAAGTTGCTCGTAAGCAAATGATGGAAGGTTAAGCGAGCTTAATGTTCTTGGATTGCTTCGTTGGCTACGCCTCCTTGCAATGACTGTTTTTATCTCTCAACGTCACGTCATTGCGAGACCACAAAGTGATCGTGGCAATCCAAACATTAGATAAATCTGGATTGCTTCGTAGACCTAAGGTCTCCTTGCAATGAAGCTTATATGCTTCAGTGTGGAATCTATATCCCGTATTGAAGCATGAATGACATTTTTTCTTTCTTATAAGCAAATCTAAGGTTAATATTTGAGATATTATGATTATTAGAACATATTCTTGCTACATTTTTTTTATAGGTTTAATAATATCATCTTTTATGCTCCACACCCACGCAGCTGAAACAAACAAAGCTAATTTGTATATCATAAGTGATAAAGCTTTTGTTGGGGATCGTAGTCAATTACTAGGAGTAGCAAGAGAAAGTGAGAAATACTTTAAAAGCAGATCTATTACCCTAAATGTTGAGGAGTACGATAAATCGCAATTAGAAACCGTTAAGGATCAAATTAGCAATAACAAAAACCTTGCCATTATAGTTTCAGTTGGTTATTACGGTATAGAATTAATAACTAAATTAAAATCATATCCTGAACTGGCAAAGAAGATTATCGCAGTACATCTTTCTCACCAACTATTAGATAATGGTACTTTATCACACAAGCAACTTGTCCAAGAAAAACGTGATGATTTCTTTGGTGCAGACATAATAGCCTTACCTAGCCATGCATTAGACAAGCAGAATACTAAGCTTACTGGTGTGAACACTATACTTCTTACTACTAATGGAGTAGCACACAATATGCAACTATCTGATATTGAATCAGAATATGCTGCATTTAAATCTATGTTCTCTTCTTCCGATAAGCCCTCTGATAAATTTTTAGCAGTGATTTTAGCAGGGGATGTACCGGAAAATGGTACATATCATTGCTATACAGGTAAAGAAGCAAAGAAGTTAGCTGAATATGTTAGTAATCTTGCACTAAAAAACAATTATTTTGTATTAGTATCTAATGGACCACGTACAGGAAAATATGATTGTCAACATAATAAAGAACTTAGTGTACATGAAAAAGATAGTATAATGGATGTGGTAACGTCAAGTTTCCAAGAAATTCTACAAAAAAATCGTGTGCCATTTAAATTATTTGACTTCAAGAAAGGGCAACCAAGTATGTATAAGGCTATTCTTGGAGCTGTTTTATACAACAAGCATAGCTTGATTATAGTACCAGGTGAGTCTACTTCTATGGTCTCAGAAACCGTAGATATGTTACCTACTAAAACTGTTACAGTATATTATAACTCCACAATGAATGAAACTCATAAAAGACACATAAAAAACGAGTTTAATGAAGGAAGAGTATCAATTATTGATGAGAATATGCATCTTCATTTACCCAATAATACACAAGCTAAGTATTATTCTGCTAGCGAGAATATAGCTAAGGGTATATATACTTTGTGGCATACTCGTACAGTTGCTATCCCAAAGGTTACTAAGTAGACCTGTCTGCTCAAATGATTTAAAGAATGGGATTTGAAAATGATGAATAGACCTCTTTCTAAACTCGCTTATGCTGAGGAATTTGAAGGAGACGCTTCACCTCGAACCGCAGCGTACTATAGTGTACGTGAGGAGCAGAGTACCGCTATCACGTACAAATTACCAACAGAAGTAGAGTTTAGAAAGAGGTCTAATAAGAATCTGTTCGCCAAGTGTCTATTAGCGAGGAGTCGCTTTGCAGTGACGCGGCAACCTAAGTCTATACTAACTTGTGGATTGCTTCGTTGGCTACGCCTCCTCGCAATGACTGTTTTTATCTCTCAACGTCACGTCATTGCGAGGAGCCACTTTAGTGGCAACGTGGCAATCCATAAAAATGTTTAGAAATGGATTGCTTTGTCGTGCAGTTCCCGCACTCCTCGCAATGACGGTGTGTTACAAAAGCGGCTCCTCGCAACGACATTGTTATTCGTGTAAATTGTTTTGGTATTTATGAACAAATGGATCTATTATTTTGGTACTAAAGGTGGGGATGGTAATGCCCAAATGAAAGACGTACTTGGCAGTAAAGGAGCTGGTCTTGCCGAGATGTCTAACTTAAGTTTACCTATTCCTGATGGTTTTACTATTACTACAGAACTCTGTAATTATTTCTATAAAAATAATTACAGTTTGCCTGAGAATTTTAATAATGATTTAGTGATAGCTATTAAAAATTTAGAAAACTCTACTGGCAAGGTTTTTGGTGATCATAATAATCCATTATTATTATCCGTTCGCTCAGGTTCAAGAGCTTCGATGCCTGGTATGATGGATACTATACTTAATCTTGGGTATAATGATCAAGTTTGCGATGCACTATCAAATATTACTGGAAATGAGATTTTTGCTCTTGATAGCTATCGACGATTCTTAGAAATGTATGGATCAATGGTGCTATCAATTTCAAATGGTTTATTTAAAAATGCATTTGAGATTCATAAGGTTAAATGTAATATCTATCAAGATAAAGAAATTACAGGAGATTTTTTAAGAATAATAGTCGAAGAGTTTAAAAAAATAATTTTTAATCATGGTGAAGAATCTCATGGTAAAGAATCACTTTTTGACCCATATAAACAATTAGAACAATCAATAAAAGCCGTATTAAAATCTTGGGCAGGGGATAGGGCGGTAACTTATAGAAAGTTACACAATATACCTAATAACTGGGGTACGGCAATTAATATCCAGTCAATGGTTTTTGGTAATCAAGGAAGTAATTCTGCTACAGGCGTAGTATTCTCGCGTTGTCCTGCAACCGGTGAAAATAAGCTTTTTGGTGAATATTTAGTAAATGCTCAAGGTGAGGATGTGGTATCAGGGACAAGAACCCCAAGCCCTATTACGAACGAGCATGATGTAGATTGTTCAATGCAAATAGTTATGCCACAAATATTTGAACAATTACAAGAGATTTGTAAGAAGTTAGAGTTACATTACTTGGACGTACAAGATATTGAGTTCACCGTGCAAAACGGAGTTTTGTATATTTTGCAAACACGTACTGCCAAAAGAACAGCTTTAGCCAGCATTAAAATTGCTACGGATATGGTGCAAGAAGGGCTGATTTCTAAACAACAAGCAATAATGCGTATAGAACCGGAATCGCTAACTCAGCTTTTACATACGGCTATTGATTATAGCAATACTCTAGACCCTATCTCTAAAGGGCTACCAGCTTCTCCAGGGGCTGCTACTGGTATAGTAGTTTTTTCTCCTTATGATGCTGAGAAAATGTCGCATCACCATAAAGTGATTTTGGTACGTCATGATACTAGCCCTGAAGATATAAATGGTATGTATGTTTCAGCCGGTATTCTAACAGCCAGAGGTGGGATGACCTCTCATGCTGCGGTAGTTGCTAGAGGGCTAGGAAAACCATGTGTTTGCGGGGCAAATGATTTGGTAATAGATGAGAAAAAACAGATATTTAAAATAGGTAATACTATCATCAACTATGGTGACTTAATAACTATAGATGGCGGAACGGGGAAAATTTTCTTAGGGGAGGTGCCATTGACTCAGCCTACTTTTACTAAGGAATTTCAAAAAATTCTAGATTGGGCAGATGAATTTGCTACTTTAAAAGTTAGAGCCAATGCTGAAACTATTTTAGATGCAGGTGTTTCCCTAAAATTTGGGGCAAGCGGAATTGGTTTATGCAGAACAGAACATATGTTTTTTGATCATGATAAAATACCATTAGTACGAGAAATGATCATTGCTCCTGATTTAGAGAGAAGGAAACATGCGATTAGTAAATTATTGCCCTTACAAATTCAAGATTTTAAGGCATTATTTAAAATTATACAGGGTAAACCGATAAATATCAGATTGCTTGACCCGCCTCTACATGAATTTCTACCGACAACAGAGGATGATAAAAGAAACTTAGCAAAGGTGATGAATCTACCGTTAGCTGTTGTGGAACAACGCTTGCATGCACTATATGAAGTAAATCCTATGCTTGGACATAGAGGATGTCGTCTCGGTATTTCTTATCCTGAGATTTATCAAATGCAAATAAGGGCAATTTTTACTGCTATTAGAGAGCTACAAGTTGAAGAAAATATCAATACTATTCTAGAGTTAATGATTCCTTTAATTAGTGATGTTAACGAACTAAAAATCAAAAAGACAGACATACAAGATGTTATTAATAACATGGAAGATATAGTCAATTCAGGAGAATTTGGGGCTAGGAACGATGGAGCGACGCCTATAAATAATAGGCGAGCGACAAGTGACAACGTCCCCAACTTCTCATCAATTGACTATAGACCTCTTGCAAAACTCG
>JAJIYQ010000035.1 GCA_020881075.1 Rickettsia endosymbiont of Labidopullus appendiculatus | reverse complement strand
CCTAAGCAATTAGGTGAATGAATTTATCTTGAGCCCATTGCCTTAATAGGGCACGATGCGGTTCTAACGAGGGGCGTAAGTGGTGACGCTTACGTCTACTCTATAAATAATGACAACAGTTATTAGTGGAGCAAAAAAATCTGCTATATTTTATAGATATAACAGATTTTGCCATAACTTGTTTATATCGAATTCAGGCTATATTACAAAATGAAATAAGTTATAATCACAATGTTTAAATTAGCTAATATATTAAATACACTGAAATCACCTACCAATCCTACGACAGAACCCAAAAATGTTCAGTCTGGTAACTCTGTTAAAATTACCAGGAATTGGTACGAAGAAAAATCTGATAGAATCATTGTACAACGTAATATTTTGTTGGTAATATCTATATTACTGATGGTTCTTATAATGGCATCTATAGTATTGGTAACCATAGCAATAAATTCAAGAGAGTTTAGCCCTTTTGTTATCCAAATTGATAATAGCACCGGGGCAGCAACAATTGTAAATCCAATATCTTCGGAGATACTAAGTGGCAATGATGCACTTTCAAGATATTTTATAAAAAAATACCTAATAGCTAGAGAAACTTATAATCCTGTTGATTTTGATACTGAAGCCCGGAAAAGCATTAGATTATTATCTTCGAGTTCAGTATATTATAACTATCTCGGCTACATAAAAAATAAAGATATAGATCCAGTTTTAATGTATGGTCAAAACAATACAACTTTTCTATTAATTAAATCTTGGTCAAAATTACAAGAAAATTTACAAGAAAATAAAAATAAATATATGGTTAGGTTCTCTATTAATGAAACAGCAGGTAGTAAAAAGGTTTCTAATAAAATAGCTGTAGTAAGTTTCGCCTATATTCCAATGGAATTAACAGATGCAGACCGAGATATTAATCCAGTAGGATTTCAAATTAATGAGTACAGGGTAGATGATGATAATAGCTAGACTTCTTTTTTCAATAATAATATTATTGCATTCGGTTATTGTCAATGCTTATACAGGTAATATGCATATAGATAATGATTTAGATGATTTAGCCATAACTACTGATAACAGAATTAAAACTTATATACATAATCCTAATGAGGTTTATTTATTAGTTCTACATTTTGGGTTTCAGTCAAGTATAGAATTTGCCAAAAATGAGGAAATACAAAATATTGTTCTAGGAGAGTCATACGCTTGGAAAATGACTCCGTTGGCAAACAGATTGTTCATTAAGCCGTTGGAAAAAAACATTAGAACAAATATGACTATAATAACTAATAAAAGAACTTACCAATTCGATGTGGTATCCAAAGAATTGGAAGAAGGACGCGAAAAGGATTTGGTGTATGTAGTTAGGTTTTATTATCCTAAGAAAGGCTTTAGTACTACACAATAAATTTATTTTTGGTAGTAAGCTAAGCTGATTAGTATTTGTCCATAACCAACTAGCGTCATTGCGAGACCACGCAAGTAGGTCGTGGCAATCCATTTCTTGGGGATTGCATCAATGCTACTAAAGTAGCTCCTCGCAATGACGTTGTGAGGTTAGATTGCTTCATCGGTTTACGCCTCCTCGAAATAACGGATAAGCTATAAATGATTTTTTTATAAATTGATATTAATTTAACATGGCAGAACAAGATAATACTACTTTTCAATCTGGTACAGAGGAACAAGACATACCAGAAGTTCAAAATGAACTGTCAAAAGTTGCAACTAATCCTAAGCAAAGTATTGTGATTTTGCTTGCCATTTCTGCTGTTTTTATATTTATTTTTTTTAAACTTTTTCTTAGTGATAATAAACAATCTGAGGTGGTAGTAGCTCCGTCAGCACCTACTGATATTACTAAACCGACACAAGATAACTCTAAAAATATACCAGAAATTCCAAAATTACCAGAAGCACCTAAGCTGGAAGCACCTGTGGATCGTCCACCACCACCTCCTCCACAACTTCTCTCCCCTAAAGTTACTGAACCAACAGTTCCTTTACCACCTCCTTCAGGAGATAGTAATGCTGACAAAGCTACTCTTCCTTCCGTTACGCCAACAGCTCTTCCTGGGAAATTAACTGAAAGTGAGGAGGAAAAGAACCGTCGTGAAGCAAAGAGAAAATCTTCTATAGTATTAATTGCAGGAGTTCCAGAGAAAAAAACACCGGATCAAATTGCCGAAGAAGCAAATTTCCAAGATCGGGGAAATATGGCATTTGTTCTTGCTCGTGGCAAGATAATGGAGGCAGTATTAGAGACTGCTATTAATAGTGATTTAGGTGGAGAAATAAGGGCAATAATTAGCAGAGATGTATTCTCTGAAAAGAAGAAAATTATTTTAATTCCTAAAGGGTCAAAGATTTTTGGTGTTTATGCAACTGGTACTGATGGAGCGTATGGTCGAATTTCCATAATATGGAATCGTATTGATCTATCAAGCGGTTATACCATTAATTTAGATGCTTTGGCTGTTGATAATCTTGGAAGACCAGGCGAACAAGGAAGAGTAGATAATAAATTTAAAGAGCGGTTAACCAATGCTGTATTATCATCAGCATTTAATATTGTACTTGCCAATGCTCTTGACAAAGTGGTAGCTCCGCCAGTTAATGCACAAGCTTCCGCTGCTAATACTGCTATCGCTGTTAATATACAGAATTTGGCACAAAGTATTAATAATAGTTCTGGTACTGAGGATGTTAAAATTGCACAGATATGTACTAATGTGATGAGTGCCATTACTGATAAAAGCTCAACAGCATATATTTCAATGATGCAGGCTTGTAATATTGCTCGTAATCCAACTGGCTCGCAACCTGGTCAAAGACTTATAGCATTAATGAGTGCAGTAACTAGTGCAGCAGCTAGTTTGTTATCTAGTACAACAAATGCTAGCACTCCAACTCAGGCACAAGCAGCTTCAAAACAAGCATTTACTGATGTTAGCAATACTGTGAAAGATATGATGAAGCAACAGGCATTTAAACCAACTATTACCATAGATCAAGGTACAGTAATCAAGATTTATGTCAATAAAGATTATAAATTTCCTCAAGCTGTACTAAGAAAATCAAGATTGATAAAATGAGTGATAATTTTGCTGCATTAGAGACTTTTCTATTACCATTTAAAGAATTATTCGCAGAAGATGGTAT
>JAJIYQ010000034.1 GCA_020881075.1 Rickettsia endosymbiont of Labidopullus appendiculatus | reverse complement strand
GAAATATAATTTTAATTATTCGATAAGTGGTAATGAATCGATTGCCCCAATTAAAATTTTTGATGATGGAGTGTATACTTACTTACAATTTAGAGATAAAAATGCTGAGTTACCAGCTATTTTTGCAGTTGATGAAGCTCTTAGAGAATCAATGGTAAATTATCGACTTGCCCAAGATAATGCTAATATGGTAATTATCGAACAGGTATTTCGCAAACTGTCAATACGTCATGGTAAGAAAATAGTATGCGTGTTTAATGAAGCATTTAAACCGTATTAATTAAGTTAAGTAACAATGTTTTTAGAAGCTATATATATCTCAAAAATTTTATATTTTTTAACACTGCTCGTATTAACTAGTGGTTTGTTTATAATGTTAATCAGTGATAATTATGTTCGTAAAATCATAGGACTTAGTGTTATGCAAAGCTCTGTGCTAATTTTTTACCTGATGCTTGGTAAGGTGAATGGTGGTATTGTGCCAATTGAGCGTAGTTTACTGCAGAATTCTCAGCTTTATGTAAGCCCATTACCTCAGGTGCTAATGCTCACGGCTATTGTTGTTGGTTTTGCTACATTATCATTAGGGCTTAGCTTGATTTATCGTATTTCTAAGCAATTTAATACTATATCGGAGCATGAAATTAATTTTAGCGAAGCGACTCCGAATGATTGAAATAAATGATATTAATTAAACATTTTCCAGCTTTACAAGTATTGTTGCCATTTTTTGGGGCGTTATTTTCAATACTAACTTTTCGTTATGTGCTTGTCACTCGAATTATAGCAGTTATTTCGATTGCACTAAGTTTATTTTTAAGTATTTATGGTTTATCGGTAATTAATAAAGGTGCCATATCATATGATTTTGGTAATTGGCATGCCCCCATAGGTATTGAATATAGACTAGACTACCTGAATCAACCTATAATTACCTACATTAATGGTGTATTATTATTTTTTCTAATTTTCTGTAACAAATTGCTGGCAACTACCGTACTTAAATTTATTGATCAAAAAAGGCAATCGTTATTTTACGCACTTTTATTATTTGCCCATAGCGGATATCTCGGTATATTGAGTACTAATGACCTTTTTAACCTTTATGTATTTATTGAAATATCTTCATTAAGTGCTTATACCCTAATGGCACAGGGTAATAACCCCAAGGCTGTTATCGGTGCTTTCGATTATCTTATGCTCGGTACAGTCGGGGCAACTTTGATATTAATAGCCATTGGATTTTTATTGAGTAGTACTGGTAGTCTCAATATGTCAGATGTCTCAATGTTACTTCAGACAAATTATGACTGCAAAATAGTCAAGCTAGCTATTAGTTTTTTTCTAATTGGAGCTATATTAAAAACGGCTTTTTTCCCGATGCATTTTTGGATGATTCGAAGCTATTCTTCGGTTGCTCCGGTCGTTTTGACATATCTTGCCAGTATCTCTAGTATAATGGGTATTTATATAATATTGAGGTTCATTCATTTTACCATTGACTATAGTATAATCATTAATGATTTAGCAATTTTTATCAAACCAATCGCTTTGGTAACTATTATTTTATGTACATATTTTGCTTGCCGAAGCAAAGAAAAAGTCAGAAATATTGTGATATATTCTTCGACAGTACAAATTGGTTATATATTTTTGTTATTAGTTGTTCCTAGAGGCGAATTAATTCTAACTCCATTTTTGTTGGCTGATAGCCTTAATAAGATTGCTCTATTTCTAATAATTGCTTATTTTGATACTCATAGCGTACCCAGTATCAGTATGTTATGGCGTGTCTTGGTAGTATTTAGTCTAATTTGTAGCTGTGGTTTGCCAATAAGTAGTATGTTTTTCATTAAGCTTTCTATTTTTGAGTTATTGATTGTTGAAAATCTGTGGCTCGAGTTGGTGATTGTTGTTATCAGTTCTGCTATGTCATTACTTTATCATTATAAGATTGCCAAAAAACTATGTTGGCATCACTCTAATTATACACTATTACAGTCTAGCACTAAGTATAAATATTATGGGCTAATTTTTGTTAGTATAATACAACTTATCCTACCAATATTCTTAAACCAATTACAACTATTAGGAGGGCGTTAATGTACCCTTCTGTCACCCCTAGTTTTTTGATTATATCAACTTTACTTTTAGCTATGTTAAATTTAGTTACACCTTTTATCAGTAATAGTGATAATAATACACGTAACTCTTTATTAATTACCATTAGTAGCTTCTTTTTTGTCAATATTTTAATTATTGATTGGTTATTTCTGAAGGGCGTAAGAGCTAATCTATCAATAACCATCTTTAGTAATTTTGCTATTGGACTGCATTTAGAAGCTCTCAGTCTTATTTTCTTAACCTTACTGAGCTTCTTATGGATTTGTGCATTAATTTACACCACTAAATATTTGGCAATTAATAATATTGATAATTCTAGTCGTTTTCTATTCTTCATTAATCTAAGCGTATTATCTGGGGGGATGGTAGCATTATCTTCAAATCTCTTTACGATGTTTATTTTTTATGAAATATTAACATTATCAACTGCTCCATTAATTGGTCATAGTGGTGGAGATAAAGTTATGGCAGGAGTCTATAAATATTTAAAAATATTGATGATCTCAGGGATATTACTATTTTTACCAGCTATAATAATTATTTATGCTAAAGCAGGGCATGGTAACTTTACATCCCAAGGTTTTATCGAGCATTATTTTTCCAAAAATCACACCATAATTTTGTTATTAATGTTTATTTTTGGCACATCAAAGGCAGCCTTATATCCTTTGCACCAATGGTTACCAGCGGCAATGGTAGCACATTACCCTGTAAGTGCTTTGCTACATACAGTGGTAGTTGTTAAAACTGGACTTTTTTGTATTTATAAAATTCTGATATATATTTTTGGTCTTAAATATTTACACTCTATTTTTGCCGAATTTAATTGGATCATTTTCTTACCTATTATCACCATATTTTATAGTTCCTTTAAGGCATTAACTAGTGATAATATTAAGAAGATTCTAGCCTACTCTACGATTAACCAATTAGGGATAGCTTTACTTAGTAGCTTGATGTTTACCTCAAAATCTATAGGAGCAGCTATCCTACATTTATCTTCACATTCATTTACTAAAATCTGTTTATTTTATGGAATGGGAAGTATTTATAGCTTAAAGAAAACTAACCAGATATCTGACCTAATCAATGTTGGTAAAGAAATGCCAAAAACTAGCTTTATGGTATGTATTGCCAGTTTATCGTTAATCGGCATTCCCCCCTTTGGTGGTTTTATTAGTAAGTTTTATATTATGCTTGCCGCTGCTGAACAAAATCAAATATTAGTTATGGCAGTGCTAGCTTTAAGTACTTTATTCTCTGCACTTTATTTAGCAAAGCTTGTGATATTTATTTATAAGCCAACTATAGTTAATAGTTCTAAAATGGTTTCAGAAAATAAATTGCCTACTGCCATGATGGTTAGCCTAATTATATGTACATGTTGCATCGTATTATTTTATTTTATCCAGATTTTTATTAAGAAGTTTTTTATATTTATATGGTAAGTATGTTTTATCATAAGCGTTTACATGTGAATTAACTAAGTTATATAGTCAATAGTTCTAGCATTACTTGATATACTATCACCCGTCTCTCCTAGCCAAGTAGGCATAGTCATCGTGTTTTAGTAAATCAATATCATACGAAAAGCTTTTATTCGTTATATAATATTCTAGTAATCGTATCATAGCTTGTTTATGCCTAGCCAATTGCTCTTTAGTGAGTTCTATCTCTAAAGTTTGGATTATTGGCTTTGAGCTAGAAATTTTTACGTAAACAACCTGTTTAACGTTATGGACTTGCATAGCAAAACCACCTTCTTGTAACATTAACGCCTCAATTATTAACTGCGGGGATAACCCAGTTTCTATATCTTTTCTACTCGGTAAGCTACCGGTTTTATAATCGATAATGACCGCTGCCCCAAACTCATCTATCTCAATTCTATCAGCCACTCCAATTATTGTTAATTCTTGCCCAGCAATATTTAATGAAATTGCTCCTCTAGTTTCAGAATAAATATATTTACAACCATTTCTACGTTGTTCATCAAATTCAACAAAAGACTCAGCAATAGGCATAAATTTTATTTGCCAAATTTTTTGCGTATAGGTTGGTAAGATAACATCTTGTAAAAGATTATTACTAATATCCAATATTAAGCCAATTTTGTTATTCTCTAACTTGTTATAATTTTTCGAATATTGCTCTAAAACCTTATGAACAAAACTACCAAATTCAGATATTTTAGGCTCCTGCCCTACCCTATCTCTACTCCTAACATTCAAAATCTTCTTAGCGTAAAAACTATAAGGATTCCGTATTAACATTTCTATATCAGTAACTGATATTGTATCAGGAAAAATTGGACTATATACATGATTACTACGATTAATTGACTCAACCATATTAATATTAACATTATTTTGTACATCCACTAAGTCACTTTCTGATAAATATGTTAAATAATTTTCTGAAATCAAACTTTGTTGTGCAATAAGTTGCAATTTTAGTAACAAATTCGATGGTAACAAACCAGATTTACCATCCTGTCTTTTTGATCTAGTAATTATTACTTGGGCATTATGCAGAAATAAATAAAAATAATATTGATCGATAGAAGTTCCAACAACCATATGTAATTTTTTTAACGTTTGCTCATTAATCCATTGGCTGATAGATGAGGATGATGACCAGCATCCTTGATTAAAGTCAGTTAAAATTACTAAATCAAATTTAAGTAATATTAAATCTTCTGCTTTACCAATAATTATATTTTTAGAATAATTATTATGAGCAAAATACTTACCATTAGACATTAAACCCTTCAGTAACTTTGGAAAATCTTTTTTATTATCTAAGGTTAAATTACAATTAGTATTTATTAACTCCGATAAAAAATTTGATAATTCAGCAGCTGACTGCTCATACCAAATATCTCGGTAAAGTTTTTCAGCAATGCTAATCGAGGATTTTAATATTTTAGCAAAATTATTGCCACTATTGCTATAAAGTAAGTTTATTAGCTTCTTAGACCATTCTATTAATTCATTATCATTGGTTTTTTCTACTAAAAACAGCATTTGGTCAGATTGCCGGATAAAGCGGTTTCTACCACTCGTTAAAATCTCTAATCTTTGAACTAATTTATGATTAATCAAAGGATGCTTTAATAGTAAAAATAACTTTTTTATATCAAAATCATTACATAATATTTCACTAATGGCAATTATTAGAGAACTAATTAACGTTTCTGATAAATTATTACCTAGCAAATCTTGGAATTCTAAGGAATATTTGGTCAAAAAATTACAATAAAAATTCTTGGTTGTTTGATTATTGACAATAATAGCTATTTTCTTATCACTAGACTGTTGGCAAAGTTGTTGACAAATCAGACTTATTTGCTTTGCCTCTTGAAAAATATCTTCAAGCTCATAATATTTTATATGATTTACGGCTAATCGTTTAAGCTCATCAGGTATACTCGAATGCTTTGAAGAATTGGCTCCGCAAAACTTCGGGGCATTCGCGTGCTCACGTAGTTCATCTACGCTCCGCTCGCTCACCCCTTGTTTTACGTTCCAATTCTCCAGATCATCCGAGTATATATTGTTACAAATTATCCGATCGAAAAGCAAATGATCTGGCTGCTGATTACCCAAAAGCTGGGAATCAGATAAATTTTTATTGAGAATTGTCAGTAATTTTTTAAAGTTATATAAGCAATCTTCTTCAGGATTATAGCTATAGTCAAATTCTCCTAAATTGACTATAGAATCTGATAAATTACTAATAGGCGGTAAAATTATAAAACCATCCGGTGAATTAGCAACATTCTTTAAGAAATTCCATGATATGGGATTATGCCCTACTATACCTGCTACTATCAAACTAGTATCAGCTCTTTTCAGCCTTGCTATCTCTGCATCCATCATAGTGACCTGATAATTTAGCCGATCTTGCTTTCTTAACAATTTTATCTTCTCTTGCCATTCAGAATGGGCGTATTTAAGAAATTGATAAATAACACTCCAATGTTGCGATGGATTAATTTTTTCTATTTCATTTACCGAATCTATCGATAAATTATTACCAGCTAGCTGGTAAAATAACTCAGATATTGTTGAACAAAATTGTAAAGATTGGGTTATACTGAATTGCAAATCATGATAATTATGAATGATTTCTGCCAGGATAATTTTTTCTTGCAAAAACGTTATCGGCTGTAAATTTTCTGATGCGATAGCAAAAATTTCCTCACCTTCAACCATAATATTAGACCAAGGAATAATATTTGGCAAAATCGCAATATGCTGTTTGTTAATCAAAATATTTTGTAAATTCCAACAAGCAAAACCACTCGGCAATATAACCTTAAGATTGCTAATAGAATTCTTCTCACCGAAATTATCTAAAATAAAATCAGCTAATATATCTAAAAACGATGATGATGGGTTAATTCTATAGAGGTTCATTAATCCCTTATTAGTTATATTATATAAATGCTATAGGTATAATAGCATAATTTAATAACAGCACTAATAGCTAAAACCCTTATAAAATTTGTTTTAGTAAAACCGGCAATTAAAGGAATAAAATTTCCCCATAATGGTATTAGCATAAACCATAATATAAATATGTTATATTTAAAAAAAAATTGAGATAATAATTGCTGATTAGTATAAATCTGTGCATTTTTAGAAAAATAAAAAATTCTCCATAACATTATACCAAAAAAATAATTTATACTAGTAGCAACTAATGAAGCAATAGTTGCTACAATAAATATTATTAAATTATTATAAATACAAAACATTTTCATAGAATGAACAATTAGTTCACTATCTAAACTTATAACTAAATTACCTACTAAACTATCGGTAAATAATAACGAATAGGCTTCAAACTGCTCCATAATTCAAACTAGTCTTAGCAATTATAAACTCAAAAATGGCAGTATCAATTTGAGGGTCAATCATTTTAGTCTCTCGATTTGCTCTTTAGATAAACCTGTTAATTCAATGATCTCATTAATAGCCTTATGTTTAAGTAGCATAGTTTTTGCTATAGTTTTCATTGCTTCAGCTTTACCCTCGACTCTACCTTTTGCTTCTCCTCTAGCTTCTCCGATTTTAATACCATCCTGTAGCCCTATCTCTATCCCTTCTTCTTTCCATACTTGAGCTATACTAGGCATAAGTTTTTCTCCTTTTTCTTTAGTTAAACTATTTTTTAATATTTTTTCTAACTCTATTTTATCATTTTGCTCAATAAAGGTCAAAGTATACTGTAATAGATTTCTTATATGATCATAGCCTATTGTTATTTCACTCAATTTAGGCAAGAGATGAGAAATTTCTTGCCATCTCTTCAGTAATTGACGCTCGTGAATGTGTTTGAGGAAAAATAACAAAATCCCAGACCATACTTTTTCCTTAAGTTCTTCATCATGGATATCATGTACGTTAATAAGCTGACAATCATTGATCCAGAAGCCTCTGGCTAAATCTGGATGGCTAAATAACTCCCATATATTAAGCGATGCATTATATTTCTTCTTGCCATTATAAATTATTAGGGGATAAATTAATGGAAGGTTTTTAGCTTTAGGATGATTAGTTAAATATCGATCACAAATATTAATCATATATTTAAATAACCTAAATGCCATCATTTTATCAACAGTACTTTGATGTTCCAATAGCAAAAAAATATAGCCATCCTGATCATTAAACTTAACAGAAAATAATACATCTGAAATAGTTTCAG
>JAJIYQ010000033.1 GCA_020881075.1 Rickettsia endosymbiont of Labidopullus appendiculatus | reverse complement strand
CCTTGCTGATCTTTGACCAAGACCAGGTAGTTTGGAGAAAAGATAAATCAACTGATCTATCTCATTTAGTTTATTCATAGTATACCTTCACTACTTTAAAAGTTGTTAAAACAACTTATTAAAATTAAGTAAACAACACATCTTTTCGCTTACAATGACGTATATGCATCACAATCGTCATTGCAAGACCATGTAATGGGCGAAGCAATCCATTTTTGATCACTTTCTGGATTGCTTCGTCGACCTTACGGTCTCCTCGCAATGATGCCAGACTATTTTCCATATTGCTTTTAAATGCCATGGGTAAGGTGAGTAATACCAGTTCTCGAAATTAATTTATGTTGGTAATTTGTGCGTGATACCGGTACTCTACTCCTCACGTACACTTGAGTACGCTCCGGTGCTGCGTTCCGTGTTTCCTACAAATTCCTCAACCTAAATTAATTTCGAGAACTGGTATAATTAGTTATAGCATTTTTTAACTCTTAATAACCACAGTTCCAGCAATCTTATCATGTAAAGCTTGGCGTTGTTTAGAAAATAGTATAAACCAAATACCAACCAACACTAATACATATCCACAAAATCTTTTAATTAATTGCCATTTACTAGGTTTTTCAAGAGTTATTGCATCTACTATTTTCATATGCATAATAAGTTTTCCAGGTGTGGCTCCACAATAAATCCAAAAACCAATAAAATATGTTGAGACTAGAGTAAAGTTAATGATAAGCATTAAAATAAATAATGTAAAAACACTACTAGAAGTCACGTTTTGGAGTAATTCCGGTTTCCTGCTACCCATTATTAATATGTCCGCTATATTAGCTTTAAAAAACAACAAAGACAGTCTAGATAACATAAAGGTGGTGATCGGAGTTGTAAATATTGATAACAAAAATGAATCTAGACAAGAAGCAAAAAGTCTGGGAATTAGTTTGGGGTATATAATTTGTTTATTCATTTTTTTCTAGCTTATATTGTATAATTATTTCCGACAGATTCCTAGGAGTCTGCCTGCGATAACGAAAGTAATTCTATATTTGGCTCTTTTTGGCTGCGAATAAACATGATTTTCTTGAAATATGTACACTATTCCTGCAAAAATCATATATATTCTCGCCGAAAAATAGCTCAAAATATAATTAATTAGTTATCGTAGGCAGACTCCTAGCCCCAAATTCTCCTGTATTGACTATATTATAAATTCTCTTTCGAAAGAAGTCTAATGTAATATAAGATCCAAACCATTACCAAGCATAATATTTAATAATTCACTGGAACGAGGTACTACATCAAGATTCGTAGCGATATCAATATGTTGTTTGGGCAGGAGTTTGATATTTTTGTGATGCATTATATAAGATTTTACCGTTACATATTTTTTATCTAACAGTCTAACTCTAATTAATGGTATGGTCACATCATGGTCGGAGTTATTGGTTATCTGGTAGGAAACTTTAATTTGTCCTATTTCTTTATTTTGTTCAACATGGATGTTTCCTATAGTTAGGATATTATCGTTCTGTTTATACAAAGCTGGTATGTTGAACTTTTCATGAAATAACAATAATAATAAAAGAATAATTAAGCTAAACAATAATGTAATTACAATATTTGAATGTTGGGGGATTTTTGGTGGTAATAAAGCTGGCAAATTAGTACCTTTGGTCAAAAATATTTTATTATTTTCATTAGTGCTAGCACTTTTTGCTGTATGATGATCTGATATAATTGGTGATTGTTGCTTTTCATGCTCTGATTTTTGATACCAGATATGGTTGCATTGTGAACATTTGACCTTCCTACCGGTCATACCTATTTGTTCTTTCGACACTATAAAGTTAGTGTTACAACTTGGGCAGGAAATACTCATTTACATGCTCTAATTTATGTACTCAAAATATTTAAGTATATTAGGTTGACTTAAAAATAAAGTAAATTATGATTTTTTTTTACCTTTTAGCAAGAACCTTATGCAAAAACATATTAATACTATAGAAGAATTTTGGCAAATACGCGATAAATTAACCAAAGATTCAGAAAAAACTAATTACGCCAAACAAATATTGCAGGATATTATTAATGGTTTGAATCAAGGGGTAATCAGGGTTTGTAAGAAAGAAGGAGCTGATTGGCAAGTTAATCATTGGGTAAAAAAAGCTATTTTATTACATATGATGCTAACTGATTCGCAAATTTACTCTGGAGATTGCATGAGGTGGTATGATAAAATTGCCCCCAAATTTTCTACAGATTATAGTACAGAATTATTTCAAACAGATGGCTGTCGTATAGTTCCCGGAGCAATTATCCGAACGGGGGTATATTTAGCTAAAAAGGTTGTTGTTATGCCTTCTTTTATTAATATAGGGGCATATATAGGAGAGGGAACAATGGTTGATACTTGGGCTACTATAGGCTCATGTGCCCAAATAGGTAAGAATTGTCATATTTCCGGTGGAACAGGTATTGGTGGTGTGTTAGAACCAATCCAAAATAATCCGGTAATAATCGAAGATAATTGTTTTATAGGTGCAAGATCAGAAATAGCAGAAGGAGTTTTAGTAGAAGAGGGAAGCGTAATTAGTATGGGAGTATTTATTGGTGCTTCTACGAAGATAGTAGATAGAGAAAGTGGCAAAATAATTTATGGTAAAGTTCCAGCCTATTCAGTTGTAGTACCTGGCAGCTTGCCTGCTGATTCAGGGAAACCAAGTTTATATTGTGCAGTAATCGTTAAGCAGGTGGATGCCGGAACTAGGAGTAAGGTATCGATAAATGATCTGTTAAGAGGAAATT
>JAJIYQ010000032.1 GCA_020881075.1 Rickettsia endosymbiont of Labidopullus appendiculatus | reverse complement strand
TATTCTGAGAGGTTAGTCAATAAATTATCCGAGCTGAACCAACAAGTAACTATACCAGTCAATATTTATGAGATTAGAAAAGGTATATATTACGCCAAAAAATATCATGGCAGTCAAATGCGACAATCAGGTGATCCATATTACTCCCATCCAATAGAGGTAGCGTATATGGTTGCTGAATATACCGCAGTAAATATGCCAAAATATTTCAGAACTGATATGATTATTACTAGTTTACTGCACGATACTATTGAAGACACAACTCTTACCGAAAACATGATTGCTAGGGATTTTGGTGAGCAAATTGCTAGTCAAGTGGTAGATTTGACTAGGGTGAAGTCTTATGGGAAGATTAGTGCGGCAGAGACATTGAATATATTATTTCAACAAAAGAAAAATGATGTTTTATTGATTAAACTATTTGACCGACTACATAATATGCAAACTATTGGTGCCAAATCTCCTGAGAAGATTAAGAAAATTGTAGAGGAGACTTTAAGAGAGTTTGTAGTCCTCTCTATATATTTAGGGATACCAAAAATAAAGCACCATTTTATAAAAATGTGCTTTCAACATCTAACAATCATGCATTGTCCGACACTGGATTTATACCAGTTATTTTCTTTGGATAATTCCCAGCCTCTTTTTCCAACTTTTCAAAATGACGCAGACCCCAAGTATATCCCATAATTAATGGTATTACTATAACTAATAACCCATAATTACCAAAAGTTTTTACAAGATATACAGTGCCAAAAGATGTAACAATATACATAGCAGTATGTGCTACTGCATATGTTACGTTGGCATAAGTAAAGCGTTTAAAAACCGGGAAATGCTTAAAGAATATTGCCATAGCTGGTGTTTGAGAAGGACCAAATACTATAGGTACTAATTGAATTAATAGTAGCATGAAAGGACTGGTGACATGATCTAATACATAAGGAGATATTAGTATTGCAATAGAAAATATTATTAATTTAACTCTAAGAATTATTAATGGATATATTATGTAGCTCAAATACACTAATACAAAGTAGCAAATTAATCCGATTATGGAAATAATAAAATTTTGATGAATAACTTGTTCAGCAGTGTAATTAAAAGACTTTTTTAAAATATTACCACAATGCATATAAGAAAAATAAAAACATATTGGCCATCCACATAATGTTAAAAAATTAGCAATCACAGTTAATATATTAACTTTCTCTTGTACAATGGCATTAGTTTTTAAAGAATTACTTAGTCCACTCTTTTCTAATACATTTTTTATTTGTCTTTTTGCATCAGCAAATTCTGGGGTTTCCCGAAGAGCCGTTCTTGCAATAACACCAATCACTGCTATACCAGCACCAATCCAAAATGCCATACGCCAATTAAAGCCTTGTGAAGTAACCAATGACGCAATAGCTAAAGCAAAAGTTCCTCCTGCAGCAGATAAACACCCAATTAAGGTTACAGCTGGATATTGTATCGGTGGTTTGGTTATTTCAGTAATATAAATACTAGCTCCTACTTTTTCTCCCATTGAGGTAATACCCTGCAATATTCTACATGCTGTAACTATCCAAACAGCTCTAATACCAATTTCTTCATAAGTTGGTACATTAGCCATAATTACACAAGAGAGAGACATTAATACGGTGGTAATGATAACCGTAGATTTTCGCCCTATATTATCGCCCAGCCAACCAAAAATAAAAGCACCAAGCGGTCTAAATAAATAGGTAGAACAAAAAGCAGCAGCAGATATAAAAGCTGCTGTATCAGGGTCAGTTTTAGGGAAAAACAAATCATTCAACAATACAGCCATATGGACATATAACATTAAGTCAAAATATTCTAAGAATGTTCCTACTGAAAGTAACCCTACAGCTTCTTTTTGTTCTTTTGTAAGGCTGGTCTGGCGATCAGGGATAATTCTAGTGTTTTCTTGAACTGTTGTACTCATAATTGACTCAATGCTGTTGTTGACTTCGTATAGTTCATATTTCCCATGTTACTTTTATTTGCTGTTTAATATACTTAGTTGATGATTATATAATATTTGACTAATGATAGCAAGGAAAAATAATATAGAAAAGTTGAAATAATAAATTTTGGGTTGTAACAATATCACAATCTTAATATAACCATGAGAGTT
>JAJIYQ010000031.1 GCA_020881075.1 Rickettsia endosymbiont of Labidopullus appendiculatus | reverse complement strand
TCGGAGATAACTAATTAATTATATTTTGAGCTATTTTTCGGCGAGAATATATATGATTTTTGCAGGAATAGTGTACCTATTTCAAGAAAATCATGTTTATTCGCAGCCAAAAAGAGCCAAATATAGAATTACTTTCGTTATCTCCGACAGACTCCTAGCTATGAGTGTTCACAGCCTAATTATCACACAGAGAAAGAGTTGCCACACCCACACTTAGTTTTTGCATTGGGATTCCTAATTTCAAAATAGGAACTGCCTAACTCTTCGATAAAATCTATTATACAATCAGCCATAAATGGCTGTGACATTGCATCGATAACCACTTTAGTATTATCTTTTTCTATAACATAATCATCTTTTGTTATGTCATTACTTGGCACGAGGGCGTAATTATAAACAAACCCAGAACATCCCCCACCATCAACAATTATTCTAAGAACTAAATTGGGATTATTTTCCAATTTGATTAACTCGCCCACTCTTTTAAAAGCATTATCGGTAATTTCTATTGACATGACATGATTATATTATTAAAGACCCTTAAAATAATCCTAAAAAGCTAATTTTGCAACAGCTTCATTTAAAAACCTTGAAAAGCTTAGTAGGTGATTCTATACTGCTCCTAATTCACGGTAAATATGGTTAATATAGGAGTTACTTTATGCTTGCTTCATATGCAGTAGATCCCACCAAAACTAGGGGAAGATTGTTTAACGAATATCCTACAGCTTACAGAAATGAATTTGAACGAGATCATGATCGTATCATTCATTCAAAGGCTTTCAGGCGTTTGCAATATAAAACCCAGGTTTTCATTAATCATGAAGGAGATCATTATCGAAATCGTCTTACTCACTCAATTGAAGTTTCTACGGTTGCCCGTTCTATTGCTAAAACCCTTAATTTGTCAAGTGATTTGGCAGAAACTATAGGTCTTGCCCATGATCTTGGACATACTCCTTTCGGACATGCAGGGGAGGTAGCTCTAAATAAGTGTATGCAAGATTATGGTGGATTCTCCCATAACGCTCATTCATTAAAGATTCTTACTAAAGTAGAGAAAAGATATGCAGCTTATGATGGATTAAATTTGACATGGGAAGTGCTAGAAGGTATTGTAAAGCATAATGGTCCTTTAATAAATAATATACCTGAATATATAGTAGAGTATGATTTACAACATAATCTTGACTTAACTCATTACTCCTCAGCTGAAGCCCAAATTGCTTCGTTAGCTGATGATATTAGTTAGATTTCCCATGATTTAGAAGATAGTGTTGGTGCCAAGATTATTGACTTTAATCATCTAACGGAAATTAAATTTATTGATCAATATGCTTTTGACATTAAGTCTCAATTTGAGAATATAACAACAACTCAGCTTATATATGAAGTAGTACGTAAATTAATCACCGATTTAATTGCTGATTTACTACTACAAACAAATAATAATCTACAGAAACAGAAAATAATTACAACCGATGATATACGCCATCTTGATTATCAGCTTGTTGATTTTACTGATGAAGCAAAAGAGCGTATAGTAAAAATTAAACAATTCTTGTATGATAAAGTATATAGGTATAATAAATTGACTTCGATGGTTTTAAAGTGTCAAAAAATAGTACAAGAGTTATTTACGGTCTATATGGATAATATTGATTTATTACCATTTAGTTGGAAAGAATTAATTACACCAGGGGATATAAAATCTAAAGCTGGTATAGTAGCAGATTATATAGCTGGCATGACTGATCGCTTTGCTATTCAAGAACATCAAGATATTTATTCCTTCAATTCTAACAATAGTTGATTTATGAATATATTTAAAAAATTACGTAACGATATCATTAGTGCAGGTAGAAAAATATGCAATAATGATGATATGTTACAATTGGCAGCTATTGAAATTCCTAAAGATAAATTCAATGGGGATCTTTCAAGCAATATAGCTATGATTATTGCGGCAAAACAAAATATTAATCCTAAGGAACTAGCTATTAAATTTAAGGAGATATTAACGCCTCTACCATATATTGCCTCTATAGAAGTTGCCGGTCCAGGATTTATTAACTTTACTATTAAAGCCGATATGTGGCATAACTCTATTAATGACATATTGCTAGATAAAGAGGAGTTTTTTAAGGTTAATTTTGGTAATAATCAAAAGGTCAATATTGAATATGTATCTGCAAATCCAACCGGTCCTATGCATATTGGTCATGCTAGAGGAGCTGTGTATGGCGATGCTTTAGCCAAGGTTCTAGATAGTACTGGCTATATTGTTACCAAAGAATATTACCTTAATGATGCCGGCTCCCAAGTGGATGACTTAGCTAACTCAGTTATGTTACGCTATAAGCAAGCATTAACAAAAGAAGATATTGTAATACCAGAAGGGCTTTATCCTGGAGAATATTTGGCAGATATTGGGCAAAAATTGGTAGAAAGATTTGGAGATAAATTATTAACAATGCCGGATAGCGAACGCCATGAACTCGTTAAGGGTTTTGCAATAGAAGAAATGTTAGTGATAATTAAGCATGATTTAAAGGAGCTA
>JAJIYQ010000030.1 GCA_020881075.1 Rickettsia endosymbiont of Labidopullus appendiculatus | reverse complement strand
TATTTTAAAAAATTTCTAATTTTGAGAATTTATTGCATTTTTTGACCTGATTAAATGTTCTTCAAACCTTGTGAAGTCTAGGGTTTACTAAAATCAATTAATTGGCAACTCGCATTATTTTGCAACAATTTCGTGGGGATATATCAGCTCGTAATGACATATAAAGTAATGCTATTTAGGTATACTCAAATGATTTGAAGAATTGGCTCCGTAAAACTTCGGGGTATTCGCGTACTCACGTACTTCATGTACGCTCAGCTCGCTCACCCCTTGTTTTACGTTCTAATTCTCCAAATCATTTGAGTATAGTATAAAAATAATAAAAATATTTTTCATAAAATGCTTAGTGTACCTCATAATTAGTATATACTACGATGAGTTTGATAAATTATATTAATTAGCATGAAAATTCTTGCAGGTCTTAGTCACAAAAAATTAGCTAGACATTTAGCTAAGGAGCTAAATTGTCAATATGTGGAAACTTACATTACAACTTTTGACGATAGTGAGACAAAAGTACAAATCCTTGAGGACGTACAAGGGTGTGATGTTGTTATAGTGCAATCTACTTCTAGACCAACTAATAACCACTTGATGGAGCTTTTATTATTAGTGGATACGGTAAAAAGAGCAGGAGCCTCAAAAGTGACTGCGGTTATACCCTATTTGGGCTATAGTCGCCAAGATCGTAGATATGATAATTTTTCTTCAGTCCCTGCTCGTTTGGTAGCAAATATATTGGAAATTGCTGGGGTTGATCGCATAATAACTGTTGATTTGCATTCGCAGCAATTAGAGGGGTTTTTTAAAATTGCTATACAAAATCTTGAGCCAATCAGTTTATTTGCTCCGATTATTAAGAACTATAATAATGCTATTATTGTGTCTCCAGATATTGGTGGTTTTGTACGTATAGGTGCAGTTAACAAGCTTTTTAACATTAACATGGCTGTTATTAATAAAAGCAGGGATAGCAAGGATCAATGCCAAATGTCAGAAATAATAGGTAACGTTTCAGGCAAGCATTGTCTATTAATTGATGATATTGTTGATAGTGGAGAAACCCTTTGCAAGGGGGCTAAGCTATTAATGGCAGTAGGGGCATTATCTGTTGATGCTTTTGTGACTCACCCTGTGCTTTCTGGGGCATCTAAGAAGAATATTGAGAATTCTGATATAATGAACATCTATATAACAGATACTATAGAAACTACTGATTTACCTTCTAAATTTCATATAATATCTGTTACTCCGATTATTGTAGCAGCATTACAACCTATGACAAGATTATGAGGATTTAGGATTTTATTATGCACAATGCTCGTTGTACTCTTGAAATAGATTTAGCAAAAATTCGTACTAATTATCGTATTATTTCTGAAATTTGCAAAAATTCAAAAATTGCTGCTGTGGTAAAGGCTAACAGCTATGGACTTGGAGCCGATATTATTGCCCCAGCATTACAGATGGAGAATTGTCAGAATTTTTTTGTAAACTCAGTTAATGAGGGGGTAGAATTACGTAAAGTGTTAGGATCAAAATCTAATATTTTCGTGTTTCATGGTGTGTTTTACAATGATGTTAAGGAATTTGGTAATAGCAACTTAATTCCGGTACTTAATAGTTTACAACAAATTGCCATATGGCAAAAGTTTGCTGCTGAAAAACAACAAATATTACGCTGTACAATCCATGTTGATACTGGTATGCATCGTTTGGGAATGGCTGACATAGAGATGCAACGTATCATAGATAACCCTAGCCTATTATCTGGTCTTGAATTACAATATGTTATAAGTCATTTATCTGCCTCTGAAATAGCGGATAATCCTTATAATTTACAACAATTAACAAAATTTAGATATTATCTAAACTATTTACCAACAGCTAAAGCTAGCTTAGCTAATTCTAGTAGTATATTTCTAGGACAAGAATATCATTTTGACTTAATACGTCCTGGTGCGGCATTATATGGGCTTAATCCTTTGGGAATTTCCTCGAAAAATCCGATGCATAACCCAATTAGGCTGACTGCTCCGATAATACAATTACAAGAATTACCGCCAGAAAGTTATATTGGTTATAATATGACTTTTAAAACAAAGCGTAATAGACTGATTGCTACCTTGCCTCTTGGTTACGCTGATGGTTATTCTAGGGCTTTTAGCAATTGTGGAGAAGTTTGTATTGGTTCCTACTTAGCTCCTGTAGTTGGTAGAGTGTCGATGGACTTAATTACCATTGATGTTACTGAACTACCACCAAATGAAATATTTTTAGGACAACAAGTGGAGATTATAGGGGATTATTGTACCCCAGATAAAATAGCTAATATAATAAACACCATTGGTTATGAAATTCTTACCATGCTCGGTGACAGATATAAGAGAGTATATAAAAATGATTATTAATATAGTTAATTTATTCGGCAAACATACTATTGCTTTGGCAAAAACTATAGGAGGTTTTTCTCTATTTACTATAGCGGTAGTTACTAGTATTTTTAGGCGTCCCTTATATAGTAACTTACTATTCAAGCAGTTGTTATCTATAGGCTTTTACTCCCTACCAGTTGTTGCGATGACTACCTTTTTTTCTGGGGCTGTACTGGCATTACAAAGTTATACAGGTTTCTCTCGTTTCTCGGCTGAAAGTTCAATAGCTACGGTAGTAATTCTGTCAATAACTAGAGAACTTGGACCAGTTCTTGCAGGTCTCATGGTTGCTGGTCGGGTTGGTGCATCAATTGCTGCTGAAATAGCTACAATGAGAGTGACGGAACAAATAGATGCTCTTTATACTTTGTCAACTGATCCAATAAAATATTTAGTTTTACCAAGGGTGCTAGCTGCAGTTATTACCTTACCATGTTTAGTATTAATAGGTGATGTATTAGGAGTAATGGGTGGCTATTTGGTAAGTGTTTATAAGCTTAATTTTAATAGCTCTAGTTATATGGTAAATAGCTTTAAGTTTTTACAATCAATAGATGTTATTTCTGGTTTGGTAAAAGCAGCGGCTTTTGGTTTTATTATTTCAATAATAAGTTGCTATAGTGGATATTGCTCTGGAACAGGAGCAAAAGGAGTCGGAACTGCTACAACTTCGGCGGTAGTAAGTTCCTCGGTGCTGATTTTAATCAGTAATTACTTAATAACAGCATGTTTTTTTTAAAGTTATGAATAACCAATCAAAAATAAAAATACGTTCATTATATAAATCTTTCGGTAACCGAAAGGTACTTGATGGTATAGACTTGGACATAAAACAGGATAGTTCGATAGTAATCCTTGGCGGCTCAGGAACTGGTAAATCAGTACTAATTAAGACGATAGTTGGGTTAATGCAGCCTGATAAAGGTAGTATAGTTGTTGATGGGGTAGAGACTGTCAATATCTCAAATAAAGATAGATTTAAAATGATGGAAACTATAGGCTTTCTATTCCAGGGCGGAGCTTTATTTGATTCTCTAACTGTTCAAGATAATATTACGTTTTTTGCTGAAAAATTGTATAAATTATCTCCCAAAAATAAACAGGAGTTAGCGGCATCTAAACTTAATTCGGTAGGTTTATCTAGTAAGATACTCAATCTTTATCCATCTGAACTTTCTGGGGGGATGCAGAAAAGAGTATCTTTAGCTAGGGCGATTTGTGGTAATCCTTTAATTCTTTTTCTTGACGAACCAACTACTGGGCTTGATCCTATCATGGCTAATGTTATTAACGAATTAATAATTAAAGTTCAAGAAGAGCTAAAAGCTACTACCATTACCATAACCCATGATATGAATAGTGCTTATATGATAGCTAAAGAGGTTGCTATGATTTATCAAGGGAAGATTTTATGGTTTGGAACAAAAGATGAGATAAAAAATAGTGATAATCCCTATTTGCAACAATTTGTTAATGGTTTAACTACTGGACCAATTGAGGTGTGAGCGTTCACGGAAAAAAGTTAAAGTACAAAATGTCATTGCGAGGAGCCGCTTTGCGACGACGCGGCAATCCAAAAAATGACTAGGAATGGGATTGCTTCATCGGCTACGCCTTCTCGCAATGACGTTTGTGAATTTGATGTAATGTTAGTTGGAACTATATGGGAAGAATAATTGATTGCTTAACCATTTCTGTCCTCTAATTGACAGTAGGGGATAAACTTGTTGTTTAATTTTTTGATAATATTGTTTTATATAACTTATTTCATCTTCGTTTAGCATTTTATAATCTATTAATTCCTTTGCATAAGGAACCATGGTAAGAGTATCGAACTCTAAATAATTTACATCCTGTAAGCTATTTCTGATATACATCAAATTTTCTATTCTAATACCAAATTCGTTGATTTTATAGTAACCAGGCTCATTAGACACAATCATACCTGGTTGTAAAATCACGTTACTGCGTAAATTAATATTTTGTGGTCCTTCATGGACATTTAAAAAGCTACCGACCCCATGACCTGTACCATGCGGATAATCTTGCCCATCCCTCCACAAAAATTGTCGAGCTAATACATCTAAATAGCTTCCTGTAGTAATATTAACCGGAAACTTAATCATCGATAGAGCAATATGTCCCTTAAGAACTTGAGTATAACGTAATTTTTGTTCCTCGGTAGGGTCACCTATAGCAAAGGTTCTGGTTACATCAGTAGTACAGCCTTTATATTGTCCACCAGAATCAATTAATAATATACCTTTACCTAAGATTTTTTTTGCTTGATGGCTTGTTGCTCGGTAATGAATTATGGCACCATTTTCCTTAAAACCACATATAGTCGGGAAACTATTCGTAACATATTGATCTTGCTTATATCTAAATTCGGTTAATATTTCTCCTAAATCATACTCAGTTTGATCTTGTAAATTTGGTAGCTCAAACAAATATGCCAAGAATTCACATAGTGCTACCGCGTCATTAATATGAAAATTAACTGCGTGCTTAATCTCAATATCATTCTTAATTGCTTTAGATAGTTGACAAGGGTCGTTAATTTTTTCTACTAGTTTATTATTGAGCAAATCCATAATGTAACTTGAGGCAAAATTTTCATCAACAAGAACCTTATTAGCCTGACCCAATATACCGGCAAACTTTTCTTCCGATAAAATAGTTATGTCAGGGCGAGCAATCATAATTTCTTGATTAGCCCTATTCGGGTTAGTAAATAAATATAGTTGGTCTTTAGTGATTAGAACTATAGCGAGCATCAATGGTGAATATGGAGTGTCACTTGCTCTGAGATTTAATAACCAGCATATTGAATCTGTTGAAGTAACAATCATCGTATCGGCGGAATATTTAGTTAGTAGATTGCGGCATATGGCAATTTTATTACTATATGATTGACCAGGAAATTTATCATCATGAATATATATTTTTGATGATGGCTGATCAGGTTTATCATACCAAATTTGGTCTATTAAATTATCCGATATCTTCTGTAAACGGTATCTTATTTTAGCAAATATTTGTAACTTAACATTAGTAAATAGTTTTGAATCATATCCCAATATACCATCATTACCTAAATAGTCATCCCAAGGAAAATGTGCTAAATCTTTAATATCAAAAATCTTAAAAATTTCTTGATCTAGTTCATGTTTACTTTGTTCTAGATAACGACCATCTGTAAAAAATACCGCCTTACCTTTGCAGATCACCGCAATACCATTTGATCCGCTAAAGTTAGTTATATATTGCAGTCGCTTAGCACTTTCATGAACATACTCATTAAGATATTGATCGTTACATGGTACTATATAGCCATCTATTTTATACTTAGCAAATAGCCCTCTAATATTACGGATACGTTCTTGCATTAAACAACCTATTTATCCAAAAGAATTATCTGCTTCTTTCACTATGCGGTTTCTTAGTTACAGAACTAACATGGCGGGGTGCAGTTTTGTTATCAGTCGGAACCTTAGATATATCATTTTTGATAGATTTGCCGATAAGTTGAGCGGCTTTTAGAACTTCAGGATTTAGGTTTTTTATGTTGTCTAAAGGTTTTTCTATCTGCTGTTCTCTTGTGAGATGCGGAGTTCTACCAAGCATTCCATCAATAGACACTTGAAAATAATCGGCAAGAGGTACCAATGTCTTACTAGATAGCATTTTTTGATTATTACCTTTTAAAAAAGGACGTAATGCATCTTCACTAAAACCAAGTTCTCTCCCTAACTCAGACGGAGTTAAATTGTTTTTGATTAGCTCCTTATTGATAGAATTCCTTAAATTAGCACTTAATTCTTCAGGAGATAGTTTAGCATATTGTTGTTTTTCCCCAGAGTCAAATTCCTTTCTACCCACTAATTTATCGATAGAACATTCAAGATACTCAGATATTTTGCCCATGGTTTCTACCTCAGGACGCCGATTATCTAGCAACTTCCTCATAGTAGTTTCAGGAATACCTGCAGCCTTAGCTAGTTGACTTACATTTAGCCCGTCATCCTCCATTTTTTTATTAAGGGTATCCTTTATATTTTCAAGCCAATTCATTAAACGCAATCTTTTATAAAATTTATCCGTGAAAAACGGTTTTTTTCTTGACAGAAAAAAACCTCGTAGTAAAGTTTGTTTGTCTTACCAAATAAATTTTTTCAGTAAGATAAACTTTAGGAATCGCAACCATTTTACATATAAATTCAACCACTTGTCAATATTTATAAGTTGAATATAAGAAAAATGTTAATTAACCCTACAAACCCAATCATAAAAGGAAATGCTTTATGAATATATACAATATTTATCTGATAATCAAATATATTATTGCTTATTTAGCAACTTTTTTATTAAAAATGCAACCTAAATTATTATTTTACTCAACAATTAATAGGAATATTTTTCCTATTATCATAATCAGGGGGTTTTGTGCAAAATGATCTTGAGGATAAAAAATTCAATATAAATGATAAAGATATAAAACAGCTATATAGCAAGATTATGACTATATCAGGTTACATAATTGCTATGAGGTCAGATTGTCTAAAAGAAGCTAAAAAGACTGAGGATGCTCTAAAAATTCTAATCAGACGTACATATGATATTAGAGGTGGACTTTGGATATGTTTGATTACTATATGGTTTTTAGTCATACTTTTTCTGCAAAAAACTTTTAGTTAATACCTACACAGTCAATTAGACTTCTTTTGAAACTTTACTTCTGCTGGTAATTTGTGCGTGATAATATCGGCACCCTAATCCTCATATACATTTGAGTACGCTGCTGTTCGAGGTGAAGTGTCTCCGACAAATCCTTGTGCATAAGCGAGTTTTGAAAGAAGTCTATTTTCTCTTTTTTCCTCTCTTTAATCCTTTTTTTGTCATGGGCTGAGAAGATGGGGTTACTTGCGGGGCTAATTGTGGAATTAGTTTATAACCACAACAATTCATTTTTAGCATAAAATATAGCAATGTTGTTTGTACTAAATATGGTGATATGAGACGATAGAGCCAATCACTAACTATGAAATACTGTATAATGGTATTAAACACACTTCCAACAAGAGTGAAAATAATAATAAACCAGATATCGTTAGTAATTTTACCACTTCTAAAAATCTCAAAATTCTTAGTAGAATAATGTTTTAGAAAATTAATATGACTATAGCTAAAGCAACTAATAACTAATGTTATAGCAGAAACTATACCTATAAAAAAATTTAAATTAATGAGTTCTTGTAAATCTCCTGTCTTGATATAATCAGATAGTGCTTTTTCCATCCAGCTGCTATTGGTTAATTTTTGGTTTATATATTCAAAAGATTTAAATCCTAATATGATTGGTATTATACTGCAAGATACCAATGTATAATTATATCTCATAGCAAATAGCCATAGTGGTATTTCCCTTTTAATCATGTTAGTAAATGCTAATCTATTCATAAATTATCTTCATTAAGTCCTTCTTCCATTAAATTAATAAATTCATCTAACTTTTTTCTATCTTTACCTCGTTTAAGCATTAACTTAAAAACTTAGTGGTATAAAGCATTTTAAAAACTCACCTTACGCATGGCATTTAAAAGTAATAGAGAAAATAGCTTGGCGTCATTGCGAGAAGCTACTTTAGTAGCGACAAAGCAATCTAATGAATGTGGATTGCCACAACCACTACGTGGTTTCGCAATGACGTCTTGTACTTTTCTGGAATTTTTAAATTGTCATGGGGTTTATGCGTAAGGTGAGTAATTTATGTTGTCCTATATTTCATTAAAATTTGTGATCTTTTGGTTCTAACATACTTTTCCTTAATTCCTTTGTATCTGGGTATAAATCTCTTGTGTCTTTATCAAAACTAAAAATGCCTTCTGACCATTTTGTTTGCTTATGACTATTAATCCAATCAGTTAATGCTTCATTTATTATGCTATTTCTACTTTTGCCTGATAATTGTCTTTGCTGCTCTAGCTCGTTATATAAATGATCGTTGATATAAATATTAAAATTCATATTAAACCTCCTATTTATTTAGTTATTTACTATATAACATGTTATATCATTAAGAAAAACATAAATATTTTTCTTTGTTATTACAATGAAGTAAGAATAGGGAAATATCGACTATAAGCATAGAAATGAGGGTTCTGGAAATTCTTCTTTTGATAAACTAATTCATTGCCATCTAGATCAACAACATTTCCACCATTAGCTTTAATTAGTGCATGACCTGCTGCGATATCCCATTCCATAGTTGTCCCAAATTTGGGATAAATATCGGCTTTCCCTTCTGCTATTAGACATAATTTAATTGAGCTTGGTATGCTAACTATTTCGGTAATTAAATGTTTCTCTAAAAATTTCTTAATCTTTGAATTGGAGCAGCGTGAGCTAACAACAGCACTATAATGATTTCTAGGTAAGGTATCAAAACTTACTGCTACATTATTTTGTTCAACTCGCAAAATATTATTAACATCTGTATAATGTAATTTCTGTATGGATGGTTGATAGATAAAGCCAATAACAGGCATACCATTTTTTATCAAGGCAATATTTACTGTATATGTATCCTCACCTTTGACATAACTTTTTGTTCCATCAATCGGATCAATCAACCAAAAATGCTCTTTATTTAAAGCAACTGGCTCTCTCTCTTCACAAATTACAGGAATATTTGGTGTTAACTTTGTTAAACCATTATATATAAAATCACTAATTTCTTTATCAGCATTTGTTACAGGTGAATTATCCTCTTTATAACAAACTATTAGCCCTAAATCTCTTGTCATTAGAGCAATTCTTCCAGCATCGGTAATTAAACTTTTTAACGATCTAATTAAATTAACTATCATTTGTTATTTTCTATAAATTGCGTAGCCTCATCATCTTCTAACCACTTTCCTGTTTTTAATAATATTTCTTGTTGAACTTTCACTATATTATCCTGTGGAGTACCCTTTAATTCTGTAGCAGCTAAATATTCTATACCATAATAATTGAGATCAACTGTCTTTAGAAAATTATCTATATCATTTAATTCACTTTTTTTATTCTCAAAAATTATAATGTTATTAGGTAAAATATTTGTAATACGCATAAACTCATATAGTGCCTGAGCTTTATTTAAAAAATCAGTAAATATTATGCCTTTATAAAAAATCGGTGACCTTTTATCATTCTCATCAAATTTTAATATTTCTTTATTATTAACTTTATCAGTAAATTTAATACCGAGTCTACTTAGTTGCTCATACTGCCATTCTTCATAATTTTCAATCCTTCTACATGCTGGGTTAATTTTAGTAAAGCCAAAAACCAAAGCCCCAGAACTCTTTAGCTTATCAATAAATTTCGACCAATTAGCTTCTACCAACATAACTTGTCTTTGTAGTAGCAACTTAGCAATTACTTCATCTATATTGGAGCGATACTTTTTCAAAGCAGCAAGCTCCTGGATAAACCCCCCATAAGGATTGGCATAACGAAACATATTAGACTTAGGCGTAACTATTGTATCATCAATATTGATTAGCACTAAGCTAGATCCATCAATTTTTTCAAATAAATTTTTTACTGTAACAGAATCTATGGAATAAGTGGGAATGATTATTGCATAACTTATATGCGGTAACATGATAAGAATTAGTAATAATTCTAATAAAAAATTATTTTTTATTGTCATATGGATTTATGTTTTTCTGATTCTTAATTTTAACATTGCTTCTTTTTGTAGCATTTATCTTATTAATCAACTCACTAAATAATTTTACAAAATCACGAGAGTTAAATATTGATTCTTTTGTATCAGATAATCGATAATTATAACCAATAAACATCACGTTATCGTCATAATTTTTGAGTTGACTTTCCATTGAATTTAACTCACTAGAATTTTCGTCAACCATTATTAGAACTTTTGGCATGAACTTCACTTCTATTAAAAAGTTTAATATTAACCGAAATGAAGGACTATTATTGCTGCTCAATATACCTTGATAAAATGTCTGATAAGTATTATCAAAAGGCTCCATATTATTAAAAATAAGATAATTATGCTGAGGGAAACTATTAGATAAGTCAATATTGAATTTTTTTAAATAATCAGCCTTCCATATTTCTAGTTTCTTTATATTGTTAAAGTTACCAGTTAAACTACGGTCACTAACAATTACTGGACTTCCTTTATCCATTATACCTTTTATAAATTTAGGTAAATTACTATCTAGCAACTCATTTTTATACTCTGTAAACAATATTGTATCAATATAAACTACCTTTGAGGCTTTAACTGATTTAAATAATTCAGATAGTTTAGATAATTCATTTTTATTCAGTTGGTTAATTGGGGGAAAGAATGATTTGAATATAACTTTGTCTCTCCCTAGAACCAGCAAGATATCCTCAGGAGGATAATTATTGCATAATTCTTGATATTCATTATTTATTTGCTCTAAACTATTAGTCCTAACAATCTTGCCATTTGCTATTAAGGGCAATAATAGTAGTATGCAAGCAATATATTTATTACATAATTTGATACTTTTCAAAGCAAAAGCGTATAGTTTTAATTTAGTTTCTCTAGTTAACATGGTATTTGCTCTTATTTTTAGTCATTGCAAAAGTAGAGTTTCAAAAGAGGTCTATTATCTTGCGGATACTTATTCTATGCTCGATTATCTCAATCAAGTATCCCTCAAGTCACCCTCTTACCATTACTTATATCATAATTTAAAGATATAAGTACCCTACAATTTTTATTCATCATCATAAAAAAATAGCAAAAAAACCGTAAACGTTCACTAGGAGTCTGCCTGCGATAACTAATTAATTATATTTTGAGCTATTTTTCGGCGAGAATATATATGATTTTTGCAGGAATAGTGTACCTATTTCAAGAAAATCATGTTTATTCGCAGCCAAAAAGAGCCAAATATAGAAT
>JAJIYQ010000029.1 GCA_020881075.1 Rickettsia endosymbiont of Labidopullus appendiculatus | reverse complement strand
TCTAGGGCAAGAGAATTAAAGGCACTAGATAATAATATCTTAAATGATTTTATTCCCAAACAAGTAAACGTATACAAATATAACTTTAAGACTCAAATAGTGGGTGTGTGCTTCTATTTTGTTTTGTTTGGTTTTATTCTTTTCTATATGCTGCATTTAAGAATACATGGCTTAATTTCTGTTGGAGATTTTGCTTTTGTTTTTGGTATTGTCTTGGTTGTTGCAGACGATATCTGGAATGCAACAGTTTCATTGCAGGATTTTGCTAGAGCAATGGGTGATTTAAAAAGTGCGTTGTCAATAGTTACTATCAACCAGCAGGATTTGGATAAATCTAGTGTAAGTCCGCTAATAGTTGATAAAGCTATTATTGAATTTAAAAATATAAATTTTGGTTATAACAAAGAGTTGATCTTTAAAGATATGACTTTTTCTATTAGTCATGGTGAGAAGGTAGGAATAGTCGGTCATTCTGGTAGCGGTAAATCAACACTTATTAATCTCTTGTTACGTTATTTTAAAGTTGCAAATGGTCAAATTTTAATAGACGGACAAAATATTGACAATGTTACTCAGGATTCATTACGACAGAATATCGCGGTAATCCCTCAAGACACTTTGTTATTTCATCGAACGCTGATGGAAAATATCAGATATGGGAACCAAGAAGCAACTGAGGCGGAAGTAATTGAGGCAAGCAAAAAGGCACATATCCATGAATTTATTACAACATTGCCAGAAGAGTATAATACTTATGTTGGAGAGCGAGGTATCAAATTATCTGGTGGACAGCGGCAAAGGATAGCAATAGCGAGAGCTATTCTAAAAGATGCACCTATTTTGATTTTAGATGAGGCAACTTCTGCACTTGATAATCAAACCGAGCGTTTTATCCAAGATAGCCTTAACTTCCTAATTCAAGATAAAAGCAAAACTGTGCTTGCAATTGCCCACCGCTTATCTACTTTAAAACATATGGATAGGATAATTGTGCTAGATAAAGGGGTAATTATTGAAGAAGGTACGCATACTACATTAATTCGTAATAAACATAGTTTATACAAAAAATTATGGAAATTACAAGAAATTTAGGTTAGGGTATAGTCAATTTAGGAGAATTGGGTAGAAGGAACAATGGAGCAACGCATAAGTGTAAGTTTAAGAAAATAAATTGCAAGCCATAGTAGGTGGCGTGGCAATCCATTAATCACTTTTCTGGATTGCTTAGTCGACCTACAGTCTTCTTTACAATGACGCTGAAGAATTTTGTGTACATCGCCTATGTTCTATTGTTTAATTTTATTATTTTGTGAATAATTATGTTTATTAAGGATTTTGAGAATAAAGGTTTTTTATATCAATGTACTGATTTAGAAAAACTAACAACACTAATGAACAGTAGTAAAATATCTGTTTATATTGGCTTTGATTGTACAGCTCAATCTTTACATGTTGGGAGTCTGATGCAAATTATGATTTTACGTCTATTGCAACAATATGGTCATAAACCAATAGTAATCCTGGGAGGGGCGACTAGTAAAATTGGTGATCCTACTGGTAAAGATGAGGCAAGAAAATCTTTGACAAAAGAAGAAATTGCTAAAAATGTTGAAGGCATAAAAAAATCATTATCAAAATTTATTAAATTTGGTACTGGGGCAAATGACGCAATATTAATTGATAATTCAGATTGGCTAGAATCATTAAATTACTTAGATTTTCTTTGCAACTATGGTAGTTTTTTTTCTGTAAATCGTATGTTATCTATGGATTCGGTGAAATTACGTTTGGAAAGAGAACAGCATATGAGTTTTTTAGAGTTCAACTATATGTTGCTACAAGCCTACGATTTTTATCATTTAAATAAAGTATATGGTTGTTCTTTACAAATAGGTGGTAGCGACCAATGGGGTAATATCATAATGGGCGTTGATTTTACCAGAAAACTAACTGGTAATGAAGTTTTTGGTATGACTACGCCATTATTAACAACTGCTTCTGGCAATAAAATGGGCAAGTCTGTTGGTGGGGCGGTGTGGTTAAATGAAGATATGTTAAGTCCATATGATTATTATCAATATTGGCGGAATTGTGAAGATCAGGATGTAGTTAAATTTGCTAAATTATATAGCGAG
>JAJIYQ010000028.1 GCA_020881075.1 Rickettsia endosymbiont of Labidopullus appendiculatus | reverse complement strand
TTTTATCATAACTAAACTAATATAATTTACTAAATACTAAAATCCTAGTAGAATGATACAAGTAAAAGTTTTATATTATAAAATTATGAGCAAAATAAATAGAATAAAAAGCAAATTAGATGTGTTAAAACCACATTATTGTGAAATAATTGATGAAAGTTCCAAACATGCCAGTCATACTGGTGGAACTACTGAGAGTCATGTTAGGATTAAAATTTTTGCAGCAGCTTTTATAGGAAAAAGCTTGCTAGAACAACATAAAATGATTAACAATCTTTTAGTAGATGAGTTAGCTAGTGGGTTACACGCCTTATCAATTGATACGAGAAAACCTAAATCGCTTATTGATTCACAGCAAACTAGTTGACGATAGAAATAGAGTCGGAAGAATATTAGAAATAATTATAACCTAAAGGAGGAATTATGGGACTTGCAGATAAGTTAAAAAAAGAAGCTAAGTCTATAAAAGAAGACATTGTTAAAGAGGCTAAAAGTTTGCGTAGAGAAATCCGTGATGACATAAAGCCTCCAAGTACTTTTGAAGAAGTTAAAAGAGTTGGTGCGGATATGCTTAATGATTTAGAGAGAGAAGGAAAAAATTTAAAAGGCGATATAAAGGATATATTCGCTCCTGTAATTAAGGCAGTGAAAGAGGGGTTAAAAGAAGCGAAAGACGCTGCTAGAGCAGGAGAGATTCTTGAAAAATTGCATGATAAGGTTCCATTCAATAAAAATGTATCGTTTACAAAAGATTTGAAACATTTCTTAAAAAGTATGGGAACGGTGTTCACTTCTATTCTTAAAGATGATAAAACGCAAGAGAAAGCGTGGGGTAATCTCAAAAAAGCTACAAGCAAGCTTAAGGGAACGATAAAAAAAACATTATTGGTAAAAACTGGTATAGTTAGATAGCTATACCCCGTTATTGTGCATGGGCGTTAGTTTAAGAAGGTAATAATTGGAAAGTCGTCATTGCGAGAAGGCGTCAGCCGACGAAGCAATCAACTCTTTTTGGATTGCTATGCCACCTACGGTGGTTTGCAATGACGTTTATGTACAGATATACTGTTTTACTTAACTCCTTAAACTGACGCCTATGCGTCATTGCGAGGAGTAGCTTCGCCGTGACGAAGCAATCCAAATATAATCACTTTCCTGGATTGCTTCGTTGCCACTAAAGTAGTACAATTGTCGAAAGTGGTTCCTCGCTAATAGACGGAAAAGCTATAGAATCAGTCTTTAACTTTATGTTATATTTAGAGTGTGGTGCATTATGATATATGATGAAAAAGAATCTACGTTGTTTGAAAACCTTAAAAGTTCTGAGGCGAATAGTACTGCAATTGAGGAGTCTATAAATGAAGATTTTAGTGGTCAAGAGAAGCCAGATGAATCAAAAGTGTTGCCTCTAGATGAAGTGCTAAGTCATTCTTTAGATAATCAAATAATTCAACCAAAAGAAAGGGTTGTAAAAAGCCTTGATGATATGGAGCTTGAACGTGCAAATAAGTTAGAAGCTACTTCTCCTGCAAAAGCAGTAAGAAGTAAGGATGATTTGTCGATAATTGAGCAAGAAAAAAGTGAGAAATTAAAATCGATTAAAACAAATGAGATTAGAATTTCAAATGAATTTCTAAAATATTTAGAACAAGAAAATAAAGAAATAAAGACAGAATCAAAAATAAAAAGAGCGTTTTCTTACATAATTAATAAAGCTGAATCTGCTTGGAATTGGACAAAAAATACCAAGGCTTTCAAAGCTGTAGATTGGCTGTTAAATACAAGATTAGGCAAAATTGCACTTGGTAGTGCTGTAAGTCGTGTTATTACGACTACATTTGCAGTAGTAGTATTATCTGGGATATCACCCCCTATAGCTTTAGCTATGGCTGCAGTAACATTATTTGGGGTAGCTGGCGGAATGGTAGCTGAGACTATTAAAATAAGAAAGCTTCGTAAACTTGCCCAAGAAAATGATCTATTAATGCAGAATCGAGGAGATATAAGCAAACAACAATATTTATTAACACTGGATTCCAAATTAGCTCAATTGTTGGAAAATAAATTATATGTCCCCACATTTGTCCCAGGTGAAGAAAATAGACATTATCATCACGTATCTTCCAAAGCAGAAATGGCATTTAGTACAAGTAAATTTTTTATGGATAATATTAAGAACGCAGCTATTTTAGCATCTAATATAGTTGCAGCTAGCACTGGTAATCCTGTTAAGATTGCTGCAGCGGTTAAATCTGGTACTGCTTCAGCGATTACTTTGATTACCTCAGGGTTAACTGAAAAACAATCAGCTGATCTTGTCACAGCATTTAAAATTAATATTAATGGTGAACTCCGTAAGAGTGATGTTGCCAATTATCAGAATTTACAAGAGCTGCGTGAAATCGCCCAAAAACAAAATATTCAAACTGCTGCTTTGTCTGAGTTGATTCGAGATAAAGATTATTTCAAGTTAACTGATGAACAAAAACAAAATAAATTTGATATATATCAAGAAGCTTTAACTGAAATAAGCCACGACAAAGATTATAGAAAATTAACTGATGAGCAAAAACGAGTTATGCTGTATGCAGCAGTAAATAAGCTGGAAGATAGATATAATGAAAAGCCTAGAGAACAAGAAACTGAAACTAAAGAAAAGAAAAAAAATAGTAATATACTGGTATCAGCGGCAAAAGGTATGGTAAGCTTTTTAAAAGATTTGGGTAGGGCACATGATCCTTTTTATGAACAACCTGAGGTCAAAGGTAATAGCTCATTAACTAAAGCTATGGGAGCCGCTAAGAAATCTGCTGAGGAAATCGTAACACCTGCGGTTATAGAACAATTACGAAGAAGTAAATCTGTTCCAGATTTATCGCAAAAAGAGAGTAACCTTACCCACCAGAAGAAATTGCAAAGAAGTAATTCTTTAGAACGGCATATTGAACGATAAGTTGTGAGTGAGCGTTCACAGAAAAAAAGTTAAAGTACAAGACATCTGTTAGTAAGAAGGCGTAAGCCAAGAAGAAATCCAAGAACAATGGATTGTCACGCTCACGTAAGTTCGCTTGCAATGACGTCTTGTACTTTAACTTTTTTCTGTGAACACTCACGCAACTCAAGCTTTATTTCTATTCATGCAACAATGCCATTAAGAATGATGGATGATTATAAAACTCAGGATAATTTAAAAGCCTATTGTAATTTAACTATAAATTTATTATAATGTAACCTCAATTCTGGATAAGAATAAGCCTTTTAAAGAATGGGTAATAGTAATGTACTGAGTTAGGAAGTAAAAAAATAAGCAATATCACAAAAATAATGAAAATAGCTATTAGTGGAGCAAAAAAATCTGCTATATATAACTGAATTTGGCATAATTTGTTATATCGAATTTAGGTTAATGTATTGTTTCTTTTATCTAGGAGACTGCCTGCAATAACTAAAGTAATTCTATATTTACCATAACATAAATTTACTATAATGCAATGAGTAATAGAATAAGTAATCCATCTACAATAGTAGTTGCAATGTCTGGTGGGGTTGATAGCTCAGTAGTGGCTGCTATGCTTTGTGAACAAGGACATAAAGTCATTGGTATAACACTACAGTTATACGATCACGGCATAGCTACCAAGAAAAAGAATGCTTGTTGTGCTGGGCAAGACATTTATGACGCAAAAATGGTGGCAGATAGGCTAAATATTCCGCATTATGTACTAGATTACGAGTCTAAATTTAAAGAGTCAGTAATTGATGACTTTGCTGATAGTTATATTAGAGGCGAAACGCCTTTGCCCTGTGTAAAATGTAACCAGTCAGTTAAATTTAAAGACTTATTAAAAGTAACAAAAGATTTAGGAGCTGACTGTCTTGCTACTGGTCATTATGTTCGGAAAGTCGAAGGTATAGATGGAGCAGAATTACATACTGGTATTGATATTGCCAAAGACCAAAGTTATTTTTTGTTTGCAACTACTTTAGAGCAACTAAATTATCTATCTTTTCCTTTGGGAGAATTAAGCAAAGAGCAAACAAGAAATATTGCTACTAGATTTAACTTAGGCGTTGCAGATAAGCCTGATAGCCAAGATATTTGTTTTGTACCAGATGGTGATTATAGGAAGGTAATTAGTAATATTCGAACCGATGTTAATGAAAAAGGTAAAATAATCCATGTAGACGGCTTTGAACTCGGGACACATAATGGTATCATCAACTATACTATAGGTCAACGTCGTGGACTTGGAATAGCTTTTCATGAGCCACTTTATGTAGTAAGAATTGACCCTAATACAAAAATTGTTTATGTTGGTCCAGATTCGGCATTAGATTCTACCGAATTTACTATTAAGAATGTTAACTGGCTTGGTAAAGAAATGGTTGTACAAGAGGAAGTTGAGGTGCAAGTTAAGATTCGTTCGACTCGTCCTGCTACCTTTGCCAAGATTAGTAAGATAAGTAATACAGAAATTAGGGTAAAGTTAATGTCTGCAGAGAAAGCTGTAACTCCTGGTCAGGCTTGTGTCATATATGATAATGCTCGAGTTCTTGGTGGGGGATGGATTACTAGAGAAATTGCATAAATACTTTTAGTATTTTCTATTATTAAAATTGGAGAGATTAATGAGTTTTTTAACAAGGAAAAGTTTTGAATCAATAAAAGAGCTAGGGAAGACTAGTGGTCTTAGCAAAAACTTAGGAGCATTTGATCTGATATTATTGGGTCTTGGGGCTATAATAGGTACGGGTGTATTCGTGACCACGGGCATAATTGCAGCTAAATATTCCGGTCCAGCAGTTATGCTATCATATGCTATTGCGGGTGTAACATGTATTTTTGTTGCCTTTGCCTATACAGAGCTTGCTACCATGTTACCGACTTCCGGCAGTGTATATACTTATTCCTATGTAGCTTTTGGTGAAATATTTGCTTGGTTAATTGGTAGTGTTATTATATTAGAACTAGGTTTTGCTGCTGGTGCGGTTGCAGTTGGCTGGTCAGGATATGCTCAGGGTATATTGTCAGCAGGTGGAATAGATTTACCTAAAGCTTTAACTACCGTGCCTAGTAATGGTGGGATAATCAATTTACCAGCTTTTCTTATTGTAGTATTTGTCTTTTTTATTTTATATTTAGGAACAAAAGATAGTAAAAAGCTAAATGCTATTTTAGTATTTATAAAAATGGCAGCTATATTTGCTTTTATCCTATCTGCCACACCACATTTTGACGTCACAAATTGGCATAATTTTCTGCCTTTTGGTGCTAATAATATGCTAGTGGGGGCATCTATCCTACTTTTTGCTATGACCGGTTTTGGGACAATAGCCACTACAGCTGAAGAATGCAAAAATCCAAATCGGGATTTAATGATTGGTATTATTGGCTCATTAGTAATTGCAACGATAGTATATGTTCTAATATCTGGACTAGTAACTGGTATAGCCCCTTTTGATCAACTTAATAACGATCAACCACTTGCTTACGCTCTTAGCTTGAATAATAGTAACATTGGTTCTGCCATCGTTGCTACTGGAGCAGTATGCGGTATGACTACGGTACTAATGATGAATATTTATGGTACGTCTCGTATCTTTTACGTAATTGCTCGAGATGGGTTATTACCAAAAAGTTTTGCAAAACTTCATACAAAATACGATAGTCCTTATATTACTATCTTAATATTTTCTGCACTTACTGCATTATTAGGAGGATTTTGTCCATCTGAAATTCTTTTTCAGTTATCATCTATGGGGGCTCTAATCGATTATTCAGTAGTTGCTATAATAGTCATATTGTTTAGAATAAAAATGCCAAATGCTCCAAGACCATTTAAATGTCCTGCTGCATGTATCATTATACCATTTGTTTTAATAGCTTGCCTATATTTACTATTTATACAAATATTTGATAGTAACTTTAATTTGATGATTGCAGGTCGATTGCTAATATACTGGTTTGTGATAATATTTGTTTTGTATATTCTTAGATTGTTCTTTATGAAACGACAAGTTTAATTTGTATGAGTAATGCACTACAACCATTACGTGGTACTAAAGACCTGCTACCTGCGGATTATATAATTCACGATTATATAATTAACACAGCAAAACATATTGGTGAACTTTATGGTTATCAAGCCATGAGTACGCCAATAATTGAATATACTAAAGTTTTTGACCGTACACTTGGAGAGACTTCTGATGTAATAAGCAAGGAAATGTACAATTTCCTTGATAAGAGTGATAATAATATTTCTCTTAGACCTGAGTTTACGGCCGGTATTATTAGGGCTTTTATCTCTAATAACCTGCAACAAACATTACCTATTAAGTTCTTTTCAAGCGGTCCAGTATTTCGTTATGACCGACCACAGGCTGGTAGACAGAGGCAATTTCATCAAATAAACTTTGAGTATATTGGTGGAGAAGAAGGCTCGAGTAACGATGCTGAAACAGTTAGGCTTGCTTTAGATATTCTTCAGGCTTTAGAAATAGATAAAGATACAACTTTAGAAATAAACTCAATTGGTTGTGCTGCAACTCGTACCATCTACCAACAAAAGCTGGTAGAGTATTTCAATGATTATAAGTCAGAATTATCAGAAGATAGCCAAAAGCGACTCGTCAAAAATCCGATGCGGATCTTAGATTCAAAAGATGAAAATGATAAAAAAATACTTGCGAATAGCCCGTTAATGTCTCAATACTATAATAGTGATACTGCAAGATATTTTGACGATGTGCTAAAATACTTAGATTTACTGAATGTAAAATATATCATTAACCCAAGGCTAGTAAGGGGGCTTGATTATTATTGCCATACAACTTTTGAGTTTACTACTAGCAAACTTGGCAGTCAGTCGACAATTCTTGCTGGTGGAAGATATGATGGGTTGAGCAAAATTATGGGCGGGTCAGAGACAAAGGCTATTGGCTTTGCTGCTGGAATCGAAAGGCTTGCTTTAATGAGAGAATACAACATACCTAAAGCCAGACCAGTATTTATTTTTCCTATTAGTGACAATAATTTAGAATATTGTTTAATCTTAGCTAATCAATTACGCCAAAAAAATATTTCTGTTATCTTAGACGCCAAAGGCAAAATAGCCAAGAGAATGATCCGGGCTAATCTACAGAAAGCTAAATATGTCATTTTTGTTGGTGATGATGAACAAATGAGTAATAGCTTTAAATTAAAAGATCTTGATAAAGAGCAAGAATATCTATTGCAATTTGAGCAAATTGTGGAATTATTAGTTAATGTATAAAAATTGTAGGGTATGCCGTAGGTGGTGTGTCAATCCATAAAAGAGTGGATTGCTTCGTTGGTACACCCCTTGCAATGACGGTTTTTCAATATTGTTTTTTTAAGTTGACGCCTTCTCGCTAATAGACGTCTTGTACTTTAACTTTTTTTCCATGAACGTTTACTTTTTCTCAATAGATACTTATGTTAACTCCTTCAAAATTATTCATTATTTGGTTGTTTGGTTTAACTAGCGGGTTTACCTTAATGATTACAGGCAACACCTTAAACTATTGGCTTGCTAAAGAAAATATTGATTTACAATCTATTGGAATGTTTGCTGTTATCGCAATACCTTATTCTATCAATTTTTTATGGGCTCCTATTTTTGATACTGTAAAGTTAGGTTGGTTAAGTAAGCTACTTGGTCATAGATTATCTTGGATTTGTCTGATTCAAATTTTGTTGGCATTTGCTATTTTTCTTTTAAGTACCATGGATCCTCATAATAGTCTAATATTGTTTGCACTGGTAGGATTAATGATATCATTTTTAAGTTCAGCTAAAGATACTGTCCTAGGAGCATTTAGAACTGAAATTATTGCAAAAGAATCTCAAGGGGCAGCTTCTGGAATTTATATTTTTGGCTATCGTATCGGTATGCTAATATCAGGTTCCGGAGCTATTTATCTATCAAGCTACTTGGGATGGAATAATATATATAAAATCTTTGCCATTTCTGTACTTGTTTGCTCTGCTATTTTAGTTATGAGTATCTTACGATTAAAGCATGACTTAGTCCCTCAAATTCATCAAGATCATAAGGTAAATATTTCAAATTTTATACAAAATATCTTGAGACCTGTAGGATCTTTTTCTTTAGTATTTTTAATAATAATTTTTCTTATTTTATATAGATTACCAGATGAATTTATTCGTATGATGATTAATCCTTTTCTGATACATATTGGTTACAACGAATTTGAAATAGCTAGTGCAGGAAAATTTTTTGGCATAATATCTGCAATAATTGGTGGGCTAATAGCTAGCTCGGTGATGAGAAAAAAGAATATCTTGGATAGCTTGCTGATATTTGGAGTAATTCATGCCGTAGCACATACCTTATTTATTCTACAAGAGATTTATGGTAAAAATCTACCCTTATTCTTTATTACGACAGGTTTTGAAGGCGTGACTAGTGGAATGACTATGACAGCCTACATTGCTTTTATTGCTTCAATCTGCCAAGGTAAATTTCGTGCTACACAATATTCGTTTTTCACTTCTATGATGGGATTTTCGAGATCGATTTTTCCAGCTCTTTCAGGATATATTGTCGTACAATTCGGATGGCAAAACTTTTTTACATTTATTATTATCACAACAATCCCTTCCCTCCTTCTGCTACTAAAAATCAGCTCATTACTAAAAGTAAAAATGAAGTAAATGATTTCAAGGATTGTTTACACAAAAACTTGTAGAACAAATGTGAGCGTTCACGAATTTTTTTGCTATTTTCTTATGATGAATAAAAAATCTGAACACCAAGCGTCTATTAGAGAGGAGTACATAAGTATACAGCCGTCATTGCGAGGAAACCGCAGGTCGATGAAGCATCCATACGACAAGCTTCATGGATTGCCATGCTCACATATGTTCGCTCGCAATGACGTCTTGTATTTTAACGCTCACCAAATTACTATTTTAAAGCTTTCAAGCCTTCTTTAAGTCCTTTTGTAGAAAAGGGCAAATTTACCTGTTGACCGACTGAATTCATAAAACCAACAACAGGATTGCCATCGCTTGATAAAATGGTTTTAAGATCACTGTCTGATATATCAGCAATAGCCTGGCAAGAATCTTTTGTGCAATTAACATACTTACCTGGAGCAACTAATTTTTTGGAACTGATAACAGATGTACCTGGAATAACAGAAACGTCAGGAGGAACTATTTGTACCATTCTTAATGCTTTATCGCTACCAAAATAGCCTATTTGATATATAGCCACCACCTGTTGTTTATCATCTTTAGTAGAATTAAGAGCCTGATTTAAAAAACAAACCCGTTTTTTATCAGTACTTGTGGTGCATTTAACTACCCAATCTGAAAATGCTTGCCCTTCTTTAACTGCAGCATCAACTCTATTAGGATTACCCAAAAATAACCCTAAACCTATTACAGCAATACCAGCTGTAACAAACAATGATTTTTTAACACATTTTGTCATAAATTTTACTAATTATTTAATATTATCCGGTGGGCAAAGATAAGCTCAAACCGTTGATCCATATAAAAATCGTGCTTATTCGAACTTAAAAACTGAAATATATCTAAATTTAATGTATTTGTCAATCATCTGCGATAAAAATGTTGATTTCCTGTTTAAGATTTTGAATCTTTTCTGGTAAATCTAAATAAGCAGCTATCGCCAAAAATAATCCTAAATATTTTTTAGGATCAACTAAATTTGCTAGATCGTCATAAATTTCCGAGGAGTCATTGGTAGAAAATTTCTTATATAATTCTACAATTTCAAAAGATGGGCTTGCTGTAAAGGCAGTTTGTAATAACTCAAGATTCTTATTACTCCATTTAGAGGAGTTTAAAGATAGATAAAGATTTAGTGCTTCAATATGGGAAGCTATAAGCTTAATAGCCGATTCTAAATAATATATCGCCTCTTTTGTCTGGTTAGTCTCTAACATATTTTTAGCAGCTATAACATAATAATCAGCTATTTCGTTTTTAAGAGACTCTAGTTTCTGTCCGTCAACTCTGCTAAGTTTAGATACCACAAAAACAAATTTTGTCCATAGAGCAAGTTTGGCATAACAATTAAGTAAAATTTCTAAAGTTTCACTATCAGATTCATTTAGGTTAAACGATCTAACAGCATAATTCTCAGCTATGTCATACATATTATTCTGATAATGTATTTGTGCGAGTCTTTTGGTAACAAAAGGAATATAATGTTTAGATTGTTCTAATTCCTGAAAATATTTTATTTTTACTGAAATATCTAGTTCTGATTCTGCTAAAAGTAAAGTATGAAACACCTTATTTTCCTGGCTTAAACGGTGAGATATTTTTTGGCTCGTTACTGCTGATTTTAATTTTTCACCAGAAACATATTCTGCCATAGCTTTCATTAGTAAGTAATTATCATTATTGGCTCTTTTAGCAAAGAAAAGAGCTTTTAAATTAGTAGGTAGATTAATAATTAAACATAATATTTTAAAAGAAATAGCAGTAGAAAGTGTAAGTAATATATATAAAATAACGAAAGTAAAAAATGTTGTTTCTATATAATAGTCATATAAGTTTAAAGTTAACCTTGAGTCAAGTTGATTTAACATAGAAAAACTAAAATATAACAACAAAAATGTAATACAAATTATCAATAATCTTATCATTAGTTTACTCTACGAATTCTTGTTGTGATTTTCTTGTTGTAGTTCTTCTGAATAAAAGAAATTAATAAAATAATCTAGGTTTCCTATTATTTTTAATTTCAGCTTTTCTTTATCTTTGAGGCTACTAGATTTTTCTTCAATTTTGATAAATTGCTTGATCCAGCAATCGGTTTTTGGAAAGATCCTTACTAAACCTAAATTATTATCAATTAAATAATTTTTATTATAATAGTGCATATCTATCAAAATATTTTTTATTTTTGCAGGTAACTCCATAGTTTCAATTTGATAAAGTTGTTCTGTATAATCTTCATCTTGCAGAAAATTCTTTACTAGAAGATTGACACTAAGTAAATAATTACTGTCAACATTGAGGGTTGCTTTAGATTGTTCTGGTTGGTGGGGGGTACTCACAGAAGGATTATCTTGATTTAAACTATTATTTTCCTGAGGGGCATTCTCCTCAAAATTGGTAGTATCTGAAGACAAGGCTATTGGAATATTTGGAGTACTTGTTTCTTGTATTGTTGCGTTATTAGATAACTTAGAATCCGTCTTTTTATTATTTAAAAAAGTCATATAAGTTACCGATATGGCAAATAATACAACCAAAATAATTGTAAAAATAATAGAATTATTTCTACGGACTTTTATTATATTAGTTTCTGATTTTTGCATTATTTTGGGCATTATAAATTAATAATTCTAACATTTGCTGAGGTTGTCCATTATCACAATAAACCACATTTTTAGTAAAAGAGCTAATAATATTTGCTACTTTTTTACTTATAGTAATAACTAAACTATTGGCTAAGGATTCTAGCAAATTATTTTTTATTAATAATTCAATAAAAGTCTTAGTGCAGTTCTGTGAATATAGTAGAATAAAATTGATGCCCTTTTCAATTTCTGCTATGTGCTGCAGCTTAGTTGCATATTTTACCTGATAGATAATGTGTCTTTTAATCGCTTGAGGTAAATCTTGGGTGATTTCATTTGACGACAAATATATGGTTTGGTGATATATTTCTGGTGGAATGTTTGCTAGCAGCTCTTGTACATTGCTAGCAACATATTGCACTATAAAATTATTTTGTTCTAGAATTAATTTTGATGAATTACCGACTATCCACATATTCTTCTTTTCGATATTTTGGTGTCCGGCTAGGATTTTAGCAGCAAATTTACTAGTGATAATGACATTAGGATAATCATATAAAAGGGTACTATCTAATGGCAAAGTTTGATATTCCAATAAAGGACAGCAAATATAGTTAAAGCTACATTGATGATTACGCTGCAACTCTTGAATAATGTCGTAATTATCTTCTAAACTTCTAGTTAATAGCACCGATTTCATAGAACCAGATCATTAGATAATTTTTGATAATCTATGGCAAGTGGATTAGGTCCAATGATAGATAAAGTAGGTTTGCTAGCAAATATTTTATTAGCAATATTTATGATATCTCGGTTTGTTATATTCATAATATATTCAATCGTTTCCTCAATAGGTAAATATTTGCCGAAAACAGCAAAATTCTTACCAATTTCTTCTGACTTATAAGATGAATCTTCTTGGGCTATATGGATACTAGTTTTTAATTGTATTTTAGCCCGATCAATTTCTGAATCTTTGATCTCTACAGAAATATTGTTAATTTCATTGACTAATTGTTCTGCAAGAAATGGTAGTTTATCATGACTAGTGGAAACATATATGCCAAAAATACCGCTATCATAGTGTGAGCTATTATAGCTACCAATTGAGTAGGCAAGTCCAAGCTTTTCTCTGATTTGTTGAAATAATCTTGATGACATACCGTTACCAAGTATTAGTGACAGAGCTTGAGTATGATATAATTGCTGTATGTTAAAATAGGGTACACTTTCGAACCCCAGAACCAAGGTAGTTTGCTCAAGTTCTTTGGTAATAACACTATGCCCCCCAGTGTATCTAGTTTTCTCAAAATGATTATTTGGTTTATCTTTTAATGAACAAAATAATTTTTCAGCAAATTCTATAATTTGTTGATGCTCAACATTTCCTGCTACTGATAAGTAAATATTTCCGGCATTATAATGTTTATCAATGTAATTGCTAAAATGTTCCTTATCAAATTTTGCTAAACTGTCATAAGTTCCTAAAATTGACCGACCAAGAGCTTGATTTTCATAAGCACTACTGTAAAATTTTTCGTGAATAAGCTCATCGGGATTATCCTGTACACAAGCAATTTCTTGTAAAATCACCTGATATTCTTTGGCTATTTCTTCTTCTGAAAAAACTGAATTTTGCAAGATATCTGCCAATATTTCTAGAGCAGTATAACAATTCTCACTCAATATTTTTGAGTAATAAACAGTCTGTTCATGACCGGTGTAAGCATTAAACTGCCCTCCTATAGAGTCAAATTCTTCAGCAATTTGCTTAGCAGTTCTAGTTGTTGTTCCTTTAAATGCCATATGTTCAAGAAAATGAGATATCCCTATTTCTGAATATTGTTCATAGCGGCTACCTACATTAACAATAAGATTAATAGCTACGGATTTTATATTAGGCATATGGTAAGTAACAACAGTTAGTCCATTGTTAAGTTTGCTTGAGTTAAAGGTCATTTTATCACTTGTTTATTAGTTTAAAGAGTATAGCTTAGTATTACGTTGTCATTGCGAGGAGCCACTTTGGTGGCGACGAAGCAATTCATTTCTAATCTAATCGCTTCATGGATTGTCACGCTCACGTACGTTCGCTCGCAATGACGCCAGGTTATTTTCCCTATGGCTTTTAAGTGCTATGCGTAAGGTGAATTAGTTAATAAAAATTTGGGGATGTTTAGATGCTATTTTTAATAAAGATATAGCTGCTCCCCTAGGTTTACGACGCCCTTGCTCCCATTCTTGTAATGTTCTAACATTAATCCCCATTAAAACAGCAAAATCTACTTGAGATAGTTGTAAGTACTTTCTAATATTCACTATATCATCTTTTGTTTCTATTTTCTGTACATTACCCTTTCTTGTCTTTATCTCTTGAATGGATTGTAAAATTTCTGTTCCGATATCTCGTCTTATTTTCATAATCCTAACTCCTCTTTTATTTTCTTTAAAATAGCAGCTGGAATGTTTTCAGCCTCGTCCTTTAGCCATCCATCTTATTTTCCTAAGTCCTCCACTGCCAGGAATAATATCTTCTGATTTAGAGTATAAGGCTAAATACCATTGAAAGTCTGCGTAATCATCATCAGTTAAATATGAACTTAACAAATTTATTAAACAAAGGAGATTTTATATATTCCATATCAATATTATTACGTCATTGACGTATAAAGTCAAATATTATTTTAAACTGATATTGATAAAAACATTATACTGACTTTATGGGTGTATAGTTTATTCAAAGGGTTTTCGCGGATACGATGATATATAACTAACCCGTTAATGTGCTAGATATAGTCAATTGATCAGAAGTTGGGGACGTTGTCGCTCAATGCTCGCCTATTACTTATAGGCGTCGCTCCATCGTTCCTAGCCCCAAATTCTCCTGAATTAACTATAGCTCCTCCGTCATTGTGAGGAGGCGTGAGCCGACGAAGCAATCCAGGAAAATAGTTAGAAATGGATTGCCACGACCACTACGTAGTCTTGCAATGACATCTGTGAATTTGGTGTAATATTGCCATGGTTAGCTATCATGTAAAATTAAATATTTTTATATTATACTTAGTGCTAGTGATCTTATAGTATATATTAACTATTTATATTATACTAAATCCAAAAACTTAAAATATGATAAGCCCAATTTTAAAACAATTTATAATTATTTTGCCTGAGATAATGCTGACCTTACTGGCTTTGCTTACTCAATTATCTGCTGTATTATTTAGCAAAAAAACTAGAATTATCACTAATATTACGATATTATTATCGATTGTACTTTTTATTGCTTGCGTTCAGGGTGAGGCAGTAGCTTTTAGTAATTCCTTTGCTACTAATAGCTTTACTGGTGTTTGTAAATCTTGTGTTTTACTTTTTTCGGTGATGACCATGATAATTTATAATGATTATTGTAAGATCACTATAGTCAATTCAGGAGAATTTGGGGCTAGGAGCTATGGAGCGACGCCTATAAGTAATAGGCAAGCGACAAGCGACAACGTCCCCAACTTCTCATCAATTGACTATAATGAAAAATTTAAGCCAGAGTTCATAACCTTAGTGCTGCTTTCGACTGTTGGTATTTTTATTACTATATCAGCACGTAATTTTTTATTGTTATTTGTGGCTATGGAATTGCAAGCACTAGCAGTGTATGTACTAGCCGGTTTTAGTTTGTATAATATTAAATCATCAGAAGGGGCATTAAAATATTTTATTCTAGGTAGTTTGATTAGTTGTTTGACATTATTCGGGATGTCTTTTATTTACGGATTTGGTGGTAGTTTAGATTATAGTAATATTCTACAAAAATTAAATCAATCACCGCAGCCAAATATTGGGTTAGTAAGTGGCTTGGTACTTTTTTTAAGTGGTATTTTCTTTAAATTATCTAGTGCTCCTTTGCATGCTTGGACACCAGATGTATATGAAGGATCACCAATTCCTTCAGTTACCTATTTTGCTGCTGCTACAAAATTTGGCAATGTAGTGGTGTTATTAAATATAATGACGATGGTAGTTGGTGATTATAAACAAATTTCAGTTGATTTAATAAAAATAACAGCAATTTTGTCGATGTTGGTTGGGGCAGGTGGGGCTATTAGACAAACCTCTCTCAAAAGGCTAATGGGATACAGCACTATTCTAAATATTGGCTATGTTTTGCTGGGAGTTGCTTTGCATAGTGAGCAAGGTAATGAAGCAGCATTAATATATATATTTATTTATGCTGCTTCCGTTTTAGGCTTTTTTGCCTGTTTAATTGCTCTGCTGGGGAAAAAAGCTGATACGGCAAATTTTGATGATATTAAGGGTCTGGCGAATAGTCGTAAGGCTTTAGCTGCTGGGATTACCATTATCATGTTCTCGATGATTGGTATTCCCCCACTGGCGGGATTTTTTGGTAAATATTTCATTTTTTATCAGGCTATTGTAGAGGAGCAATTTACTCTAGCATTTGTAGCTATTGCTACCAGTATTATAGCAGCTTATTATTACCTCAAAATAGTTAGGTCTATGTACTTTTTTGAGGCAAATAAAAGTTTGCATCCGGAGTTAATACCAACATATCAAGGCTTAAGGTTTATCAGTTGCTTTGTTATAGGGTTTCTGTTAATTTTTTCTTTCTTCATGAGTTAAAGGGTAATATGCTTAAGATTTCAGCCTTTATTATTACAAAAAACGAATCTGCTAGAGTGGCAAGAGCTATTAACAGTGTTAAGGACATTGTAGAGGAACTTATTGTTGTTGATAGTGGTAGTACTGATGATACAGTGCAAATTGCTAGAAATTTAGGTGCCAAAGTGATTTTTAACGAATGGGGTGGTTATGTTAAACAAAAAGCTTTTGGTGAGAGTTTATGTCAGAATGATTGGATATTAAATATTGATGCTGATGAGGAGCTGTCAAAGGAATTACAGGATGAAATAGAATTTATATTTGCTTCAAATATTCAAGCTAATTATTTAGCTTATCGTACTAAAAATGTTATATTGCACCGTAACGATCATAAAGTTCGTCGCTTTGCTCCTTATCATAAATTCATCAGATTATATAACCGTAAATATAGTAGTTTTTCTAATAATATTAGTACTACTACTCATGATTCGGTGTTATTTAACCCAGATATTAATCCACAAGACAAAATCTATGAGTTAAATGGTATAATTTATCATAGGTCTGGCATGTCAATTGAGCAAATGGTAGCTAAGGCAAATTTTTATTCTTCCGAGCAGGCAGAAGATTTCGTCAAACTAGGTAGGAATCCATCAAAAATAAGAATTGCTACAGAAATTATTTTTTATTTTCTAAAATCATTCTTTATAAGACGATATTGGGTATTTGGTTTTGATGGTTTTGTTGACTCTATGATTCTTGCTTTTGGAAGGTTTATAAGGCTTGCTAAAGCAAGAGAGATTTTAAATAATAAAAAACATGATAAAAACTAAGAAAACATGGAATTATTAAAGTAAGTGCTTGCATAAGGTGAAATTTTATTATATAGTGCCAGCAACTAAATAAACCGTATTAAGCGGTTATTTTGGTGGAATAAAAAAGCAATCACTAATAATTAAGAGGTAAATATGTCATTGAAACAACTTTTTTATAAAGCACGCTACGGGGGTTATGCCTTATTTAAAGCTGTAGAAAAAGGTGATATAGATTTAGCAAATCATTTCCTTACCAAAAATAATGTAAACATTCAAAATAAATTTGGTAATACCCCATTACACCTTGCAACAAAAAATAATCACCCTGATATGGCTAAAATATTATTAGAATGGGGAACAAAATCAGATATAGCTAATAATAATGGTAAGACAGCATCAGATTTTGGTGTTGCAAATATTATTTTTGCAAAGATTAGTTTGGTACAGAACTATGCTAATTATATGCAGCCACTATTAGAAAATCATGATGTCAAAATAACAGACACAGATTCTTTGGTTGATACAGTGCGGTGGTATATAGACAGTTCACGCACTTTACACACTTTAAATAATCAACAACAAGTGCATTTGTCACCTAAAATAAGTAGTAATTTAAAAGAATTATCTAACAATGTAAATTCCTTATCTAAAGCAATAAGTAATAATATTGCTAATTCTTTATATGACGATTTACCTAATAATGATATAGTATTATCAGGTGATGGTACGACAACAGAGCTATCTGATATTTTTTAATTTAGTGCTAGGAGTCTGCCTGCGATAACGAAAGTAATTCTATATTTGGCTCTTTTTGGCTGCGAATAAACATGATTTTCTTGAAATAGTTACACTATTCCTGCATAAATCATATTTATTCTCGCCAAAAAATAGCTCAAAATATAATTAATTAGTTATCGCAGGCAGACTCCTAGGCTCTATTATGTTGACAAAATTTTAATTGTTTATATTTAACTTACAAATTACTTCGTCGGCTTACGCCTTCTCGCAATGACGCTTTGGATTTTTATACTGTTTTTCTACGACTTTTAAAATCACCCTAAATTTTATGAGGTAATTATGTCTTGGCAGAAAAAATATAAGTTACTAGTTTTTGATACAATAGATAGTACTAGCTGTGAAGCTATTAGGATGGCTAAGAGCTGTCCTGATGGTAGTTATGTAATATTAGCAAAAAATCAAACAAAATCGCGTGGAAGAAATAACAAAACTTGGCATTCTAATCTAGGAAATTTGCATGTTAGTATATTATTAAAGCATCAAATTAATCTCAGTTATCTTCCGCAACTATCTTTTGTTATGGCTATTGTTGTGTATAAAACTATTACTTCTCTTACAGCTAATTCAGAGAATTCTATCAAATTAAAATGGCCAAATGATATTTTGATAAATGGCAAGAAAGTATCTGGTATATTGCTTGAATCTATTACTATAAATAACAATAATTATCTTATTATAAGTGTTGGCATTAACATCAAGGAAAGCCCTGTAAATATTGAGCAACTGGCAACCAATTTATCTGATGAGAATATAGAAGTAAAAGATACAGAATATTTATTAAATATCTTGATGATTAATTTTGAAAAATATTTTAGTAGGTGGAAAGAACAGGGATTTAGTAAAATAAGACAATATTGGCTTAGAAATGCTTATAAGTTAGGCGAGATGGTTAGTGTAAATGATGGAAACGCAAAAATATCAGGGATTTTTAAAGATATAGATGAAAATGGGGGTATAAGAATTCACCTTGAGGATGGGAAAATAGTTACCTTATGTAGTTTTGAGATATTAGATTTTTTATAAAAATAATAGTTGCTATATTAATTATATTTGATATTATGCCCTCGCAATATTTGACGTCGTCAAATACGGATAAAAACTGTAAACAGAAGCGGTCTAGGAGTGATATCTTGGATACTAATTCACCTTACGCATGGCATTTACAGGTCATATAAAAAAATAGCTTGGCGTCATTGCGAGAAGCTACTTTAGTAGCGACGAAGCAATCTAATGAATGTGGATTGCTTCGACCATGTAGTGGTCTCGCTAATAGCGTTTTGTACTTTCCCGGAATTTTTAAATTGTTATGGGTTATGCGTAAGGTGAGATACTAAATCTTTTTTTAACATTAAATTTGAGGAATAATACAATGAGTAAATCACAAAATCAAAACATTCGGCATAGTAGTCAAGAGGAGTTAACTAAACTAGGGGCAGTAGATGTTATTGATTATGTTATTAATGCTATACGTACCCAGGGAATTATAAAGGTGGAGTTGCTAGAAGCTAGTATAGCTAATTTAGAATTTGTGATTAAGAACTATGGAGCGACGCCTATAGATAGTAAGCGGACGAGTGACGACGTCATCAACTTCTCATCAAATGACTATAATAACAGCCAGGTGGAGATAGTTAAGGAACAAGGGGCGGATGTAAATGCTACAGACAATGATGTTCATCAAGAATTGCAAGGCACAAGGTTGGAATGGCTAGAATATACTATTGCTGGCGAACATTGGGAGGCAGTTAAATTGTTGTTAGAGGGGGCTGAAGGGAAGATTGGATTTCTATCTAATAAAGCTTTATGTCAAGTTGTTTCTGCCAATCAGTTAGATATACTTAAATTGCTAATAGAGCAAGGAGGGGTGGATGTTAATGCTAAAGACGGTGATGGTAGGACAATTTTACACCACGTTGTCAAAACAGGTAAGTTAGATATGACTAAATTGTTACTAGATAACGGGGCAGATATTGATGCTATAGACAGACTTGATAATACCTGTCTAGACTACGCTGCTCAAGGCCACCAGGAAAAGCTATTTCAATTGTTAATAAATTGCGGGGCAAATGTTAATGCTATAGTAGAAAATACTATAGCTAATGAGGGAACAAATTCAGTGCTAGCTGGTGAAGTGCATCATAGCGATGCAGAGCTATAACATTAGGGATGACATCTGGCTTTCTTGTCATTCCCGCTTCGGTGCGGAATCTATAATACCTTAGGGCTTTTTGGGTATTTTTAGATCCCTGCCTTCGCAGGGATGACACTTGGACTCCATTGTCATTCCCGCGTAGGCGGGAATCTATAATATCTCAGGGCTTTTTGGGTGTTTTTAGACCCCTGCTTACGCAGGGGTGACAAGAGAGTAGGTATGACAACTGGCTTTCTTGTCATCCCCGCTTCAGTGCGGGATCCAGATTCCCCGCCTACGCGGGAATGACAAAAAAAACCAGTTGTCCCCAATGCCTAGGCGGGAATCTAATATTCCGTACCGAAGCGGGAATAACAACTTACAATGCTACTAAAGCAACTTCTCATCAATTGACTATATATTAAATTGTTGATAAAATTTGATAGCTTTGTTTAAATCTTCCGGGGTATCAACAGAAATGGGGATATTATTAACATAACATACCCCTATGGACATATTATTTTGTAAGGCTCTTAGTTGTTCTAATTTTTCGCTTAATTCTAAAGTGGAGACAGGTAAGTTTATAAATTTAATTAATGCTTCTTTGCGGAACCCATACATTCCTACGTGATATAGAAATTCTTCAGAACCATAAGGAATAAGACTACGAGAAAAATACAGAGCCTTATCATTATGGTCAGTAATAACTTTGACATTACTATTGCCATTTACGGCGTTTATACCAACTTTTACTACTGGGGTCATAATATCACAGTCACTAGACTTTAGGCTTTCAATAACTTTAATAATTGATTCCGGTTCTATAAAAGGCATGTCACCTTGGACATTTAGGATATAATTAATATTATGATTGTTAGGTATTGCCTGAAATGCCTCGTAGACACGGTCAGTACCAGTTTGGCAGTCTGGGTTTGTCATAATCAATTGCCCACCACAATCAGTAACTTTTTTAGCTATAATTCCTGAGTCAGTTGCTACATAAATATTTTTTAGTTTGGTTAAGTGTACTTGCTTTAGAACGCGTTCAATTATTGACAGTTCCCCTATCAATTGCAAAGGTTTCTTAGGAAGCCTAACCGAATCAAGTCTTGAAGGGATAATAATTGCAACATCAGAATGCATAAGTTACCATTTAAAGATATTTACCAAAATAATTGTTGACATGATAGCCTTTTTAAACGATAAAGTAAAGCGTGTTGGAATATGTTTTGGGACACAATTTGTCTTTAAGCATTATGTTTAGGGCTCGTAGCTCAGCTGGTAGAGCACTTGACTTTTAATCAGGTTGTCCCGGGTTCGAATCCCGGCGAGCCCACCACTTCAAGGTAATTAACCCCCTTAATCGACTTAAATACCGTCAATATTTAAAAGGTATTAATGGGTTTGTAGCTCAGCTGGTTAGAGCACACGCCTGATAAGCGTGAGGTCGGAAGTTCAAGTCTTCTCAAACCCACCATCGTAACTATTCTTTATGAATCTTGAGAATAATATAATTGATCAATTAAGCCGTAATAAATTAGCTGTTTGCTGGCTTAGAAATGGTGTAATCTCGCTTGCCCTTGCTGGGGTGTATTCAATAATATTGGTAATGCTTCGCACTCCAATATTAGTTACCCTATTTCCCAATACAGAAATCTTTAAATCGGCTTTGGTTATTCATGTTAATTTATCAATCCTAGTTTGGTTGATATCCGTTACAGCATGTATTTGGAGCTATAATTTACAGCCGACAACTTCCAGTATAACATATGTAATAATAGCATTTTTTGGCACTGCACTAATAGCTTTATCACCACTTTGTGGACAAAATCTTCCTGTAATGAATAATTACATACCAATGTTGGAGAATATAATGTTTATTCTCGGAATTAGTTTATTTGGTGTATCGGTATTGTTATTTTCATCAAACGTCATCCTAGCAACGATTAAGAACCTAAAAAGTCAAAAATTGATCAATTTTACTATCCTTTCTACTGCAATAATGTGGGTGTTAGTATGGGTATGTTTTATTTGTTCTTATTATCAACTACAACAAGTTATTAGACTTGTGCCAGTCGATATAGAATTTTACTATGAATTGCTTTTTTGGAGTGGGGGGCATTTATTGCAATTTATTTACACACAAATTATGATATTAGTAATGATATTATTATCCAATACTTGGGTAAATAAAGAATTAAGATTTAACAAATTGTATCTGATATTATTATATTTAAATTTTTTGATAAGTATTGCAGCTATTTGGGGACACTTATCATATGACATTATAGATGCTGAATTCAAAGAATATTATACTAAACAAATGAAATATGGTGGTGGGATAGCCCCAGTTCTGTCTTTAATACTAATCTTTTATGAGCTAGTCAGCCATAATCATAAACTAGTGGTAAATTCTTCTGTAAGAAATTCTCCTATAAAAGCAAGCATCATTTGTTCTAGCATATTATTTTTGTCTGGAGGGTTTATTGGCGTGTTAATTACCAGTATGAACGTTACTGTTCCTGCCCACTATCATGGTTCAATTGTTGGAATAAGTGTGGCATTTATGGGATTTAGCTTTCTTTTATGTGACAATGCATGTAATAATGAACAAAAGAAAAATTCATATTCCTCTGCAGCAATTATTACTTTAACTATCGGACAAATGTTACATATTATAGCTCTTCTTTTTGCTGGTGGTTATGGGGTGATGCGAAAAACCCCAGGGGTAGAAATGACTATTAGCAGTAAGTTACTGATGGGGGCAATGGGTGGTGGAGGACTAATTGCTATTGTTGGTGGCTTGATGTTTGTTGTTATTTGTGGTAAAAAGATGGTATTGAAATAATTAGTATAATAAAAATAATGACCTTGAAAAAACCTACTATAGAAGAAGCCCAAGAGGCAGTTAAAACTTTATTACGATTTATTGGTGAGGACCCAAATAGAGAGGGGTTAGCAAAAACTCCTGATAGAGTAATAAAAACTTACCAAGAGATGTTTTGTGGATACAATAAAAATGTAGAAGAAATATTATCTACTAAATTTTATGAGACTGGTAACTTTCAGGACTTCATTCTATTAAAAGACATAAAGTTTAATTCTTTTTGCGAACACCATTTATTACCAATAAATGGTACGGTTGATATAGCTTATATACCAGATAATTGTATAATAGGTATCAGTAAATTTGCCAGAATAGTTGATGTTTTTGCAAAAAGATTACAGATTCAAGAAAAAATGACAGTACAAATTGCTGAAACATTACAGAAATATATTAAGCCTATGGGTGTTGCGGTCAGGATTTCTGCATTACATAGTTGCATGACTCTTAGAGGTGTTATGCAAAATGATAGTATTATGAATACTATGCATTATACTGGTATATATTTAGAGCAGCAGAAATATCGTCATGAATTTCTAAATATTATTGCCAAAAAATAATATACCTCTTGCATAACCTAATCTAATTGGTAATTTTGTTGTCAAAACTCGTCTCCGTTCCTCACGTACGTCTAAGTACGCTGCGGTACTCGACTTCGTTTTTCCTAAAAATTCCTCAATTATTTTTAGGTTATGCAAGAGGTCTAATCAAACTGTTATCATTGAGGTAAAGCAGCCATGTTACTATCAAAATATTTTTTACCAGTGCTAAAGGAAGAGCCAGCAGAGGCTCAAGTAGTTTCTCACAGATTGATGCTTAGAAGTGGTATGATAAGACAACAATCTGCTGGAATTTATAGCTGGTTACCTATGGGGTTAAAAGCCCTAAAAAATGTTGAAAATATTGTCCGACTTAATATGAATAAAGTAGGTGCCATCGAAATATTAATGCCTTGTATTCAACCAGCATCTTTATGGATGGAATCTGGAAGATTTGAAAATTATGGCAAGGAAATGTTAAAATTCCAGGATCGCCATGATAATACGTTGTTATTTGGACCTACTAATGAAGATATGATTACCGATATTTTTAGAAATAATATTAAGTCCTATAAAGATTTGCCAAAAAACTTATATCATATTCAGTGGAAATTTAGGGATGAAATTAGACCTCGCTTTGGGGTGATGCGTGGTAGAGAGTTCTTAATGAAAGATGCGTATTCTTTTGATATAGACCAAATAAGTGCGATAAAAACTTATAATCAGATGTATCTAGCATATATGCAAACTTTTCGTGATATAGGACTCCGTGTAATCCCAGTACTTGCTGATAATGGTCAAATTGGGGGGGGGTTAAGCCATGAGTTCCATATTCTTGCCGCTAATGGCGAGAGTACTATTTTTTATGACAAAAAATTTCTATCTTTAATAGATCAGGAAAATTTAGATATTGAAAAATTACAATCCTTATATGCGGTAGCAGAAGAAAAACATGTTCATGATAAATGTTTGTTAACAGAAGAGAATCTTGCTAGTAGTAAGGCCATAGAGGTTGGGCATATTTTTTATCTTGGTACAAAATATTCTAAAGCAATGAAGGCTCTAGTAAATGCTAGTGATGGGAGTCTTGTGCCAGTGGAAATGAGTTCCTATGGTATAGGTATTTCAAGACTTTTAGCCGCTATAATTGAATCAAGTCATGATGATAAAGGGATTATATGGCCTCCAAATATTGCTCCTTTTATGGTATCAATATTAAATTTGAATATACTTGATAGTAAATGCAATGAACTATCGCAAAATCTATATGATCAGCTTGTAGCAAATAAAATAGAGGTATTATACGATGATACAAATGAGAGAGCTGGTAAAAAATTTGCCACTCATGATCTTATAGGTTCACCGTACCAAATAATTATTGGTTCCAAAAACTCTGAGAAAGATGTGGTCGAATTAAAAGATCGTAAAACAGGAATAATAGAAGAGTTAACAGTAGAAAATGTTGTTACCTACTTCTCTAAAATTCTTTGTTATATGTAAGTTATGACTATAGAAAAGCCAAAACATGATGAAATCTTTCGCAAATCTATGGAGAATCCAATAGTTGCCAAAGAATTTTTGGCAACTCATTTGCCGAAGGATGTGCTGGCTTTAATCGATAGCACATCTTTAAAATTAGAAAAAGATAGTTTTATTGAGTCAGACCTTTCT
>JAJIYQ010000027.1 GCA_020881075.1 Rickettsia endosymbiont of Labidopullus appendiculatus | reverse complement strand
ATTCTTTACGAGTATTTAACCTATAAAATAAACATGGAGATTACTGATGTCGGTTACAGCACAGCGTAAGCAACAATTAATTACAGAATATGCTACTAAAGAAAATGATACTGGTTCTAGTGAAGTGCAATGTGCAATTCTAACTGAAAGAATCAGCAATTTAACAGAGCATTTTAAAACTAATCACAAAGATTTTTCCTCGAGAAGGGGATTATTAATGTTAGTTGGTCGTAGACGTCGATTATTAGATTACATCAAAAAACAAAGTTTAAGCAGATATTTGTCGTTGATCAATAAACTAGGAATAAGAAAGTAAAATAAAACCCGGCTAAAAAATCAAAAATTAGCCGGGTTTTTGTTAATTAAATAAGGAAAAAGAATGTTTGAAGAAATAGTTAAAACAATAGAATTAGGTGGAAGAACACTTGAATTAACGACTGGTAAAATTGCTCGTCAAGCTGATGGAGCAGTTATGGTAAAAATGGGAGGAACTGTCTTATTATGTACTGCCGTAAGTGCCAAAGAACCAAAAGAAGGGATAGGATTCTTTCCTCTTACTGTCCATTATAAAGAAATGGCATTTGCTGCTGGTAAAATACCTGGGGGATTTTTTAAAAGAGAAGGTAAAGGATCGGAAAAAGAAGTATTAGTTTCACGCTTGATTGACCGACCAATTAGACCATTATTTCACCCAGCTTTTCTTAATGAAACCCAAGTAATCTGTACTGTTCTTTCATATGATCCTGAGTGTAATAGTGATATATTAGCAATTATTGGAGCATCCGCTGCATTAGCTTTATCTGCAGCACCATATCAACATATAGTAGCAGCCAGCAGAGTCGGTTTGATAGATGGTAAATTTATCCTAAACCCTTCATTTAACCAGTTAAAGACTAGTAAACTAGACTTAGTAGTGGCAGGAACTGACACATCAGTTATGATGGTTGAGTCTGAAGCCGATCTATTATCTGAAGAGCAAATGTTAGAAGCTATTGAGTTTGGTCACAAGGCATTACAGCCTGTAATCGAATTGATTAATGACTTAGTAAAAATTGCTGGAAAACCTAAATTACAGCCTACTAACTTGTTCCCTGCTAGCTTAAAAGAACAAATTAGCAGCATAGTGCAAGAAGATATTAAGCGGGCTTTTGCTATTAAATTAAAACAAGAAAGACTATTAGCGGTAAAGAACATTTATGATATAATTAAGCGGCACTTTGCAGAAGATATTGCTAATAATAATCTTACTAACTTACAAATTGAATTTGCTCTTAAAGAAGTAGAATCAGAAGTACTGCGTCAGGACGTATTAAAGAAAAATACTCGTATAGATGGCAGAAAGCCTGCCGACATAAGAAACATAGCTTGTGAAATTGCGATATTGCCAAAAACACATGGTTCAAGCTTATTTACTAGAGGAGAAACACAAAGTTTAGTAGTCACTACACTTGGCACTGGTCAAGATGAACAAATTGTTGATAGTTTAGACGGCGAATATAAAGAGCGTTTTATGCTCAACTATATTTTCCCTCCTTATTCAGTAGGAGAAGCAACGCCAGTAAGGACCCCTGGTCGTAGAGAAGTAGGTCATGGCAAACTAGCATGGAGAGCCATTAACCGCATGTTGCCAACTAAAGAACAATTCCCTTATACCATTAGGGTAGTGTCAGAAATTACCGCCTCTAATGGCTCATCATCGATGGCTACTATTTGCGGTGGTTCAATGGCACTTATGGATGCTGGGGTGCCGATCAAAACCCCTATAGCAGGTATTGCTATGGGCTTGATAAAAGAAGGCGATAAATTTGTAATTTTATCTGATATTATTGGGGATGAAGATAATCTTGGAGATATGGATTTTAAAGTAGCTGGTGGTACGGAAGGCATAACCGCCCTACAAATGGATATTAAGATATCTGGCATAACATTTGAAATAATGAAACAGGCTTTAGTTCAAGCAAAAACTGGTCGTATTCATATATTACAAGAAATGGATAAGGCTATTAATAAAACCAATAACCATGTTAGCCAATACGCCCCTTGTATTTATAGCTTTAAAATTGATAAAGATAAAATTAGAGATGTTATAGGACCTGGTGGTAAAGTAATACGTGAAATTTGTGATACAACATCAGCTAAAATTGACATAAGTGACGATGGTAATGTAACTGTTTCTGCGGTAGGCAAAGAAAAGCTAGATATGGCAATTGCCAAGATTAAGTTAATTGCCATTGAGCCTGAAATTGGTGGCATATTCAATGGAACAGTTGTCAAAATATTAGAATCTGGAGCGTTTATCAATTATTTAGGTAATCGTGATGGATTTATCCATATTAGTGAGATCTCGAAGGAACGTATTGAGTCTGTGTCTAGTGTTTTAAAACATGGTGATGTGGTAAAAGTTAAACTTATTGGTTTTGACAATAAAGGCAAAGCCAAGTTAACCATAAAAAATATTGACGCTACCATTACTCCAGACGTTACGACTAATCATAAATCTGAGCCTTATAAAGATAACGCTGATATTAATAACAATAAACGGGAATCTGCCAAAAAATGGCAAAATAACAAACCATCTAATGAAGATGAAACAGTAACTAAAGAACGAAAATACTTTAATTAACTCACACTACTAACCTTTCATATCAGGAAAGGTTAGTATACTCAAATGATTTGAAGAATTGGCTCCGTAAAACTTCGGGGTATTCGCGTACTCACGTACGCTCCGCTCTCTCACCCCTTGTTTTACGTTCCAATTCTCCAAATCATTTGAGTATATATTGTCGGAAATAACTTGGTAAGGATGTATCAATTATTATTTCTTTACCAAATATTTTCTCAGGTAAGATTACTTTTTTGGCATGTAGTAACATCTCCTTGGATAAAGTTATTGCTTCTAAAGTTCCATATTTTCTGTCACCTAATATGGGACAAGCTAGCATTTTCGCATGAAATCGAAGTTGATGCATCCTGCCAGTAAGAGGAGTAAACTCAACCAAGGTTAAACCATTATCTAAATTCTTAAGCAACTTATAGCGAGTTATCGATAATTTACCATTTTCCTCATCATTTTGCACAGTCTCATACGCTCCCCCCCTATTCTTACCTATCATACCACTAATTTCTCCTTCAGATTGTGGAAGCTTACCTAAAACTACTGCTATATAGGTTTTGTGAATATTCTTCTCCTGAAAGGCTTTAACTAATTTTATACTACTCGCATAATTTTTAGCAATTAGCAATATTCCTGAAGTATCTTTGTCTAACCTATGAACTAACTTAAAATCTGCCCCCCGACCATTTAAATATTGCAATGCATCATCTATAGATAGAGTTATCTTGCTACCACCTTGGGTGGCAAGACCTGACGGCTTATTGATTGCTATAAACCAGTCATCTTGATAAATTAGATAATCCTTCAACAATTTACCAGCTAGTTTAATCGCTGAACTGGTAAAAACCCTATCAGAAGTTTTTAGAGGTTGTAAATTTAAACTATCCTCTATAAAAATTTGATCACCAACATTTATTCGCAGATTGGCTGCTACCTTACAAGAATTAACCATTATCTTCTTAAACCTTAAGGCACGCTCAATCACCCCTTGAGTAAGACTAGGATATAATTTTTTTAAGTAACGATCCAACCTACAAGGTAGTTCTAGATCAACATTTAATATTGCCACTTATGCACTCTTTAATAAAAAATATCTCCACAATATACAAGATAACAGTATAATTGCACAAATCTGATGGAATAAAGCTATTAATACAGGTACTGAATATAAAATAGTAGTTATGCCAGCTAACATTTGTAGTAGCAATATACCAACAATGTAATAAGCTGCTTTATTTAATTTAGGATGTTTAGTTTTTATTAAGCTCACTACTAAAAATCCAGCACTAATACAAACTATATATGCTCCCATTCTATGAAAAAACTGAATAACCACAGGGTCGCTTAAACTATCTATAGTAAGTAGTTTAAACGTTAGTTCTTCAGGTATAAAATTATTACCCATTAATGGAAAGCTATTATATACCTGCCCAGCATCAAGACCTGCAACCAATCCCCCTAAAAAAATCTGTATATAAACTATACTAATAGTTACTAAACAACATAATTTTGCTGAGTTCAAACTTATCGTTTGCTCATTTAGTAAAATATCAAAACTATTATTCATCAGCTGATAGAACAATAAATTATAGATGATAATCGCTATAATCAAATGCCCAGCTAAGCGGAAATGACTAACATATGGCTGCAAAATTAGCCCACTTTTTACCATATACCAACCCATAAATCCTTGAACCGCAAATAATAACAATATCCCCAAATATACTGGTAGTGATCTGCTAGCAATTTGCCTCGTCACCAAAAAATATACCAGCGGTATCAGATATAATAAACCAACAATTCTCCCAGCAAAACGATGAATAAATTCAATCCAAAAAATAAATTTAAACTCTGAGAGAGTCATATTAACATTTTTTTGCTTATATTCGACTGATTGCTGATATTTACTAAACTCATCCTGCCACTCAGCATTATTGAGTGGCGGTACAATACCTGATACTGGCTTCCATTCAACAATTGATAAACCAGCATCAGTAAGCCTAGTAAGACCACCCCAAAAAATCATAAAAACCACCATACAGCAGCATGCAGCCAACCAAGGCTTTATTAATAGTTGTGACATTAAACCCATTATCTTTAATATCTATAACATAGCAGATTTTTTTAATCCACTAATAGCTGTTTTATGATTTTGGATAACTTTTCAAATCTTATTGATAGCTGGATAAGTAAAAAATAAAATATGGGTTAAATTAAGCATAAAATGAGCAAGTATGCTTGCTTCAATTCTTTTCGTTACTTTATATATCCAACCATATGAAACTCCAGCTATTGTGGCTAAAATTACATATTTTAATCCTCCTGAATAGTGCATCACCCCAAAGAAGGCTGCAGGTATTAGTATTGCTATATTTCCAGAATATTTATATTTTAACTGACTTAATGATTCCTGAAAAAATCCTCTAACTAACCCTTCCTCAGCAACACATGTAAAAAATAAATTATTGATTACCCATATCCATAAATTTTGTGGTATCTTTGGCGTAAATTTGATGTACTCAAATGCAATAGATAACACTATTATTACTAATAGAATAATTGGTAATCTATAAGAAACTTGCAAGAGTAATATTTTCCATTCACTACAAGTAGATGCTAAATCTAAAGTTAAACCTATAATAATTAAGCCGACAATTGTCTTATCTAAGTTTAAATATAGTGTAAACGGTAAAGCATCCGGAGTGAATTGTATTTTATCTAGAACTAATAAATTATCAAATCCTGGAATTAAATGCAGTTCTAAAGTTAACCCTAGTACTAACACTAGACTCCATAAGACATATTTCAATTTAGTAGAAGATTTATGATACGAAAATACTAAATAAAAAAACAACAAAATTGCTAAAATAGCAAACAGACTCGCTATATTACTAACAAAAGATAAGACTAGAGAAATAGATAGAAATAATTGCCATGGTTTAAATTTTCCTTTTACAGGAAGCCATAATGATATAACACTAATTAATAATGTTATATATGTAAGATATTTTAGCCACATATTTCATCTATAATTGATTTGGAATAAGGATATTGTAATAGATTTCTTATATGGTCATAGCCTATTGTTATTTCACTCAATTTAGGCAAGAGATAAGAGATTTTTTGCCATCTTTTCAGTATAGTCAATTGATGAGAAGTTGGTGACGTCGTCACTCGTCGCTCGCCTATTACT
>JAJIYQ010000026.1 GCA_020881075.1 Rickettsia endosymbiont of Labidopullus appendiculatus | reverse complement strand
TAAAAAACAATGAGACTAAACAACCTAAGTCGATAAAACCAACAACGAAATTAGTCAATAAAGTAGCTGCCTGCCCAAAGGATAATAAGTTAGAGACTAATTCTCCTGCAACATCGCCAGAGCCATTAGTTAAAGAACCTTCTAAATCTGATAAGAGTGATAGAGATACCTTACAACCATCAATGACAAAACCTGAGCAAACAGGTTGGTTTGCAAAAATTGTAAGTGCTATTATAGATGTTATTGTTGATAATATTAAAGGACTCTTTGGTAATCCTCAAATTCAAGATGCTCCTCCTAAGCAGCAGAATCAACAAATGACATTAGAAAAAATGCAAGCAGATGTTAAGAAGCTAAATGAACCATTAGTAGCACTTAAAAAGGTACAAGAATTAAGAAAACACGAATTAAAGGCAAAAAAAATAAAGCAGATTTTGCAAAAGGCTGGGCAAGGAAAAGTATTACCTAGCCCTCCAGTAAAATCATCAGTAAATAGGCAAAAATCTAATACAAATAGTAGATAGATTCTGTTGCATTAATCATTTAAGTAAATTAAACTAGTAAAAGTGACTGGTTCGCTAAAAGAGAGTTAATGAGAACGATTGATACGTTTAAAGAAAAACTAATTTATCTGGGATAACTAAAAAAATAATATCGTTTATAATTGTGATGCAATATGTTTAAAAATTTATTACAACTTTACAGCATGATAATTTGTCTTTTTGCTAGCCTGACTCTTATGTTCACATTGGTGCAAGTTATGCAAGATATTGCAAGTCTGGTATTACCAGAATATAAGTATAATCATGATATAGCTAAATTTAACTCTGTCGAAAACTTTATTAATTCGAAGAATCCAGAGGAAGCGGAAAAGATTAAATTATTAAGTAAAATAGAAATAGATAAAAAGATAAATCTTGAAAAAACAAATTATATGCAAAAAATAGAAAAAGAGACGGTATTTAATCTAATTAATAAGGCTATTTGGGTAATTACTAGTTCAATATTTTTTATTATCCATTGGTTTCTGTATAAAAAATCATCCAAACATCATTGTGAAGAGGCGTGAGCCAACGAACCAATCCAAGATCAAAAGCCATGACCAACTACGTGGTTTCGCATGACGTCCACTTTTTTGGATTGGCACGTCACCGCAAAGCGGCTCCTCGCTAATAGACGCTTGGCGAGCAGATTTTTTATTCATCATAAGAAAATAGCAAAACAAACCGTAAACGCTCACATTTTTTATTGCTTAAAGGTAAGTAAAACTTTATATTTATATAATATTTGTGTTTTAATTTAACTTAAAAAGTATATCCAGACTTATGCATAGTATCATTATCATTCTAGTTTCATTATTGTTGATATCATGTTCAGAAGAAAGTGATACATCTAATAATAAAAACAAGTTAGCTGATAATAAGGTAGAGGTAAGTCAGGAAAAAGCACTGCCGGAAGAAAATGATGACAACCCTGCTAATGATAAATTAGACATAATATTAGATAATCAGAAAGTAGATCAGCAAGACCATACGACTTCAACTGATAAGGAGGAGCCTTTAGGGACAACAAATAATTCTACAAAAACTGAATCTGCTGATGTAAAAACTGATGTACAGGTTGCTAGCATACAACATATGCCTTATAAGCCAACGTTCAATGTTAGCCAAAATGATATAGTTCTTGGTAATGTTAAGGCAAATGTAGTGGTAGTTGAGTATTATTCTCCAACCTGTCCGCATTGTGCTTATTACCATGACACAATTTTACCGAAACTTAAAGAGAAATATATTGACCATAATAAAATTGCTTACATAATTCGTGAATTTATTGGTAATAAACAGGATTTAGATGCAGCAATTTTACAGCGTTGTCAAAATAATACAGATAGTTTTCTTAAATTCCAAAGTGTAATATTGTTGCAACAAGATAAATGGGGCAGCAGTAATAGATATCGTGAATTGCTAACAAATATAGCTCAAATTGGCGGAATGTCAGCAGAAACTTATGCTAAATGTCTTAATAATAACCAAATTGTTGAAATATTACTTGCCAATACTAACCTTGCTGCTAGTGTCCCAAATTTTGTTGGTACACCTGCATTCTTTGTTAATGGCATACAGACCAGCGGCTATGATTTACAAACTCTCTCTAAGACAATTGATAAAGCATTAGAAAACTCTACTACTCACCCTATACCTAAATGATAGGAATGTATACATGTGGAACAAAAAAAATTAGAAGAATTAAAAGATATCCAAGAAAGAGTTAAGAAACTTAAAACAAATAATCCTCGATGTTCTAAGCTTAATCCAGAAAAACAAATTGATGCGTTTTCTATTGCATTAGATCTAGTTTCTAGCGTGATGTTGGGGTTAATTGTTGGTTTTACATTAGATAAATTGTTTCATTCTAAACCATTTTGTGTTATAATATTCTTATTGATAGGCATGCTTGCAGGTTTTAGAATAATTTGGCAAAAATTAAATATTAAGAAATAATGTCCCATAGTCCTTTAGATCAATTTGCAATAAAGAAACTAGTAGAAATTAACTTATTTGGTTTTGATATTAGTTTTACCAATTCCAGTT
>JAJIYQ010000025.1 GCA_020881075.1 Rickettsia endosymbiont of Labidopullus appendiculatus | reverse complement strand
TAGGGTAGGTCCATACCATTAATTCAGGAAAATTTGGGACTAGGAGCGATGGAGCGACGCCTATAAGTAATAGGCGAGCATTGAGCGACGACGTCACCAACTTCTCCTCAATTGACTATAATAATCAGCTTATTATAGCTCCTCCTGTTCCTTACCTTGCTTATCTATCTGACAAATTTAAATCTTTAGAATTTTGTGGACAAAATGTTAGTCGATTTGTAGGGCAGGGGAGTTACACTGGAGAATATTCTAGCTTACTATTAAAACTGAGTAAAATTAATTACTCTATTGTTGGTCATAGTGAACGAAGAAATTTCTTACAAGAATCTAATGCATTAATAAGACAAAAAGCAGAAAATTGTTTGGAGTCTCAAGTCACCCCTATTATTTGTATTGGAGAGGATTTAGCTATACGACAAAACAATAATTATAAAGATTTTTTATTAAAGCAGTTAGAGGAATCTTTGCCAAATATAGTAGGTGAACAAAATTTAATAGTAGCATATGAACCAATTTGGGCTATAGGAACAGGGATTACTCCTGGACAAGAACAATTAACAGAAATATTTGATGATCTTAATTATTATCTCAAGCAAAGGCAAGTTGCAAATAGTATCAGCTTAGTATATGGTGGATCTGTAAATTTAGATAATATAGAAAAGATATTAAGTATACAGAATATTGATGGGGTTATGGTTGGCAAATCCTCACTTGATTATCAAATGCTAGTTCAAATGTTAAATATAGCTAACTCGAACTGGCATCATTGCTAAGAGGCTGCCTACGATAACTAATTAATTATTTTTAGGGTTAAATTATAGGGTTTTTAAAAAATGATAAATATATTACTTTTTGTTCATATTGTGATAGCAATATTGCTAATTATTGTAATTTTAATGCAAAAGACTGGTAGTGATGGATTAAGTGGTATTGGTGGTGGTAATGGGACTATGGGTGTTGTTGCAGGTCGGACGGTGGTTAATTTCTTGACTAGAACTACGGTAGTACTTGCCACGTTATTTATGATTAACGCTGTTATTCTGGCTAATCTGTCTTCTAAGAAAAATTCGGGAATAATTAAGAAAATAGAGCAAGTTGATGATAAGCAACAAGAATCTAGCTTGCCTATTGCGAAATAGAATTTAAGGAGCCACTGTATTTATGCAAAAAATAATTGACTTACATAATATCAAAATTGGCAATTCTCTACCATTTATTTTGATTGCTGGACCATGCCAAATAGAAACTCTAGATCATGCACTATTTATGGCAGACAAGCTTATGACTCTTACGGCTAAACTTAACATACCATTTATTTATAAATCATCGTTTGACAAAGCAAATAGAACTTCAATTAATGGTCTTCGTGGTAGTGGGCTTGATAAAGGGCTAGAAATTTTGTATAAGGTAAAATCAACCTTTAATTGTCACATTCTTACCGATGTTCATACAGAGGGTCAATGTGCCAGAGTTGCTGAAGTTGTTGATATAATCCAAATTCCCGCTTTTTTATGTAGACAAACAGATTTATTACGGGCTGCAGCACTGACCAATAAGATAGTTAATGTGAAAAAAGGACAGTTTCTTGCTCCTTGGGATATGAAGAATGTCCATGCTAAGCTGGAAAGCTTTGGGGCTAAGAATATCATGCTTACCGAGCGGGGAGTATGTTTTGGTTACAACACATTAGTATCAGATATGCGTAGTTTGCCAATTATGGCAGAAACTGGGGCTCCAGTAATTTTTGATGCAACCCATTCGGTTCAGCAGCCAGGTGGTATAGGCAATAGTAGTGGTGGCGAGAGGAAATATGTTGAAATACTGGCAAGGGCAGCTGTTAGCGTTGGAGTCGCTGGTATTTTTATGGAAGTTCATCAGGAGCCAGATGATGCTCCAAGTGATGGACCTTGTATGATTAAGCTATCTGATTTAGAACCTATATTATCTAGATTGAAGAGATATGATGAGATAACTAAAACCCCTACATTATAGTAACTATAGAATCGTGAGCGTTTACGGAAAAAAAGTTAAAGTACAAGACGTCATTGCGAGAAGACGTAGCCAACGAAGCAATCTATTCCTGGTCACTTTTTGGATTGCCGCGTCGCCGCAAAGCGGCTCCTCGTAATGACGCTTGGTGAGCATATTTTTTATTCATCATAAGAAAGCAAAAAAACCGTGAACGCTCACAATCCGGTTAACTATACTATCTGACTATACCAAAAGCCCTAAATATAAATATTATCTCATCGGCTGCTTCTTTTAGATAATCGAAACGACCAGAAGAACCTTTATGCCCTGAATCCATATTAGTTTTTAGCAATAATATATTATCGTCGAGTTTTGTTGCCCGAATCTTTGCTGCCCATTTAGCTGCTTCCCAATAACCAACTCTAGGGTCAGAAATTCCAGCCGTGATAAATAGACTAGGGTAGTTTTGAGCTTTTATATTATCATACGGAGAATAAGACTTAATATAGTTAAAATAATCTAGTTCTTTAGGATTACCCCACTCCTTAAATTCACTAGGGGTTAATGGTAGTTTTTCATCGAGCATAGTATTTAATACATCAACAAAAGGCACATGGGCAATGGCGGCTTTAAACAACTCTGGTTGCTCATTAATGACCGCTCCAATTAACATCCCTCCTGCACTTCCCCCACAAATTACTATATTACCTTGGCTAGTATATTTTTCTTTAATTAACTGTTTAGCAGAAACAATAAAGTCATCAAAAGTTCTTTTTTTATTGAGGAATTTAGCAGCTTGATACCAATCATGCCCGAGATCGTCTCCACCTCTAATATGGGCAAGAGCATAGACAAACCCACGATCTACAAGAGAAATAGCGGTATTCCTAAAGGATACTGGTATGCTGATACCATATGAACCATAACCATATAAATATAAAGGATTCTTCCCATCCTTGTTAAACAATGATTTTTTATATAATAAGGTAATTGGTACTTTAACCCCCTCATTATCAGCAAATATTCTTTCCACCATATATTCTTCAGGATTAAAGCCACTTGGTATTTCCTGTACTTTCAATATTGATAGCTGCTCACTGTTAAAATCATAACTATAAGTGGTGTTCGGTCTAGCAAGCGAAGAATAATTTACTCGAATATCATCTTCATCAAAATTAGTAGAGAAAGCTGAAGCAGTAAAAGCAGCATCCGGGAAATGAATAATTTTTTCATTCTGCTCTTTAAGATGCTTTATTTTAATAACTGGCAATCCTTGATCACGATAATTAACTATTAAATAATTGTTAGTAATATTAAAACTAGCTAAATATCTAGTTGGGTCTTCTGATATATAATTATTTTCCCATAAATCATTTTGAAAATTATGCACATTTACTAATACTATGCGAAAGTTCTTTGCCCCTTCATTGGTATTAATATAAAAATTATCACCATTATGCTTAACATCATAAAAAACTCCTCCCTTTAGAGGTCTAATAAGCTTAGGCTGAAAGCTATGATCAGACATTTCTATAGCATATGTTTCATTTTCATTATGACCAGATACATCAACGAAAATATATTGTCGACTGGATGACTTACTAGCATTCAGATGATATAATGAATCTGTTATCTGATATACTAACTTATCATTGGAAGCTATATCTCCTAAAGAGTGAAACATTAATTTATCGTGACGAAAATTTTCATTAATTGGCATATAAAAGAACCCTTTCAGATGTTCATGCCAAATTATATTGCGACTAACATTATGTATTTCATCTGGTAAATATTCTTTGGTCTTTAAATTATAAACTTTAATTGTATATTTTTCATCACCAGTGAAATTAACACTATAAGCTAGTAGCGTATGATCGGGGGAGATTGATGCTAGACCTAGATCAGTAAATTTATTGTCTTTGGCAATAACATTGATATCTAATATAATTTCTTCTGGAGCATCTATTGACCCAATTTTTCTGCTATATATAGGATATTCAGCATTTTCTTCAGTTCTGGTATAATAATAGTAATTATCTTTTTTGACGTAAGTTGACTGATCAGCAAGTTTAATTCGACCCTTTAACTCTTCAAATATTTTATCTTTTTCTTTTTGTAATGGCTCAAAAAATTGCTCGGAATATTTATTTTCTGCCTGTAAATATTCTATGATTTTTTTATCGCTAACATTAGGCCATTTTATATCTCTAAGCCAGTTATATTTATCTGTAATTTTTTGACCGTGCAATGTAAAACTGTAATCGATCTTATCGGCTATAGGTGGCTGCATTTTATCCTCATTTAGTGCTATTATTAGAAAGGTAATTAACGATATAATTACGACTAATAGACTTGTTGATTGATTATGCAAAGATTTTATCTTACGTAAAGCATTTTTTTCTACTCTTTTCAAAACAGGGTATTCCGCCCCCAGTCTATCATTAAAATCGTGTCCCACTAAGTGATATTTGTAATAAATACGGCGAAAATTATTTTCAACAAACTGAAATAAATCTAGATTTATGTTAGCAGTTGAACGTCTAGAAATTTTTTTACCAAAAACTACACTAAGCAATATACCTATTATTATTATTACTACTTGCTTTACTATATCCAACCAATTTATATCAAGTGTTTCAACAGGATAAGATGACCATACTAATTTTAAGCCTTGCTCTAAAAAGAAATTAGTTGCCAATACAAACGATAGCATGACCAATAAGCTGACTCTGCTCAAAATATTCATTATAGGGTAAAAGTTCTTAGTCAGAGATTTGTATTTAACCGTGGAAAATAAAGCCGCACATGTTATAATTTTTAACAGGAAAATAGCATAATAATTAATATCCTGATCCAAAACATTGGTCACAATAATTTTGCTAACAAAACTAGCAAGAGGAGGTAAGGCTATAATGAATAATACACTAACTATTAAACTACCAAGCAATAAAGGGCTTCTCCATGAGTAAAGCCCTTTTATCTCAGAGCAATTTTCTACATTACCTTTATCTATTAATATAGCAACATATAGACCAAATAAAGCTTTATACAATATATGGACAAAAAGAAAAACTATGATTGCTAAATTTGCTTGTTGAGATTTTGTGCCAATGGCAATCACCATGAATCCAAGCTGAGAAACAGTAAGATAACAGACTAATCTCTTGATGTTATCTTCTATACAAGCATAAACCCCACCATATATAATCATTAATAATCCAAAGAATTTAAGTATCTCTAAACCACTAAATAATTTAAGAAGTATAATGATCGATATTTTACTAGTAAAGCTGGTTAAATATATCATCCCTGAAGTTGAGGCAAATGGATAACAATTAACAATCCATCCGGAAAAAGGTATGCTCGCTACATTAATTAAGCAACCACTAAGTATTAGAACATAAAAGATAGAAGAAGCATCTCTATTCTCTATCAATTGGCTAAGAGAAATAATTTGTATGTTAGAACTATTGGTGATTATATAACTAATCCCTATTAAGATAAGACTACCACTTATAAGATGCGTAAGGAAATACTGTCTTGCCGCCCTAATACTATTTTTATAATTACCGTAAAAAATTAACAAAGTGGCACATATCATCATCATTTCTAGAGCAACAAACATCGAGATAAAATCCCCAGCAAATAAACAGATCAAGGAAGAGGCTGAGTATAAACTACCTATCAATACCTCAAATTTCCTGTTTTGGCTAATGGCATATAGGTTAGTCACCAACGTTATCATCATAAAAGCAAGTGCTATTAATTTATTTTCATTACTAAAATTAATAATAAAACTATTATTATATAGATTAATTACCACCTCATTTTGGCTATTAATTAATAATATAACAGCAACTACTGGATAGATTATTGAGGTAATATAAAATGTCTTTCTAAATTTAAAATAGAGAAACAGGATAAATAAAGGAATAAGTAAGGTAGGGTAAATCATTATTAATTCTAATTATTGTTTTATAAGGATTATAGATAACCAGGCTAATATTTATTGTAAATTGTCATTTCCACGTAGTTGTTGTCCAATAAATGTGGATTGCCGACCTACTTGCGTGGTCTCACAATGACGTATACGTTTTAGTTATATGATTATAAATTACTAGTTTGTTATGGAATTCTTTATACAATATTATATATTCTTAGTATCGTCATAAATATTTTTAGTAAAATACACGAATTTTTCATGGTATTTTGTAGGGGTAAAATCAATTATTTCATAATTAGCGATATTATTAATGTAAAATGGATATTCTTTTATTATACTATCAACTTGCTTCTTGTCCTTAATATTTGCAAGAATAATACCTCCTATTCTAGGATTTTTACGACCTGATACAATAAAGCAACCTTTAGAATAATAATTATCTAGAAATTTTATATGACTTGCAATAAACTTTTCAACAACAGCAAGATTTGTTTTGTAAGTAATATTTATAATAAACATTTAATATCCTCTCCTCAGTTAATTCCTCAGGTTACAAGAGTGACCACAATAAAATATGGGTATCCAAAATTAGCCTGAAGTTTATTAATAATTTCAAGACACTGATTTTCAAACTGGCTAATTGCTATTTTATTAGACATATAGATACTATAATTATAATATTAAATATATATAGTATATTGATCGTATAATATAGTAAATTCATATTAACATATAACTGCTATGTCGGCTCCACTTATTGATACTCTGTATCAGATGTGATACAATTGAATAATAAATACAATTGGAGTGATCTTATGGCAGCTAAACGATTATTAGTGTCTTTAGACGAGAAAATATTTGATGAAATTGTTGATATTGCTAAAATCAACAATGAATCCCTATCTAAAGTAGCAAAAGATCTTATTATAACTAGTTTAGAACTTCAAGAGGACAAAATATTAGCTAAATTAGCAGATGAACGAATAGCTAATACTAAGGAATGGATTAGTTATACGGACAGTTGGAAATAATAGACCTCTTGCAAAACTCTACTTCTGCTGGTAATTTGTACGTCGATGCGGTACTCGAATCCTCACGTACGCTTAAGTACGTTGCGGTTCTGCGTTCCGCGTCTCCTTCAAATTCCTCAGCATAAGCGAGTTTTGCAAGAGGTCTAATGTATAATCTTCTTTATTCAGATCAAGTTATACACAAAGATATTCCTAAGCTTCCTACACTAGTCAAATCTTTAATAAAAATAACCATTGAAAAAAAACTATTATCTGATCCAATAAAATTTGGCAAACCTTTAAAACATAGCCTCAAAGGTTGCCGCTCCCTCAGAATTGGTGATTATAGAGTGATTTATCAAATAATAGATATGACAATTAAGATATTAATAATTCAACACCGCAAAGATTGCTATAGTCAATTCTCCTGAATTGACTATATTTTAAGTATATAGTTAATCCGAATAGCACTTAGCAGCTGCCCACTATTGTCATTCCCGCGTAGGCGGGAATCTCTATATCCCTGCTTTCGCAGGGATGACATTAAGACAAGCAGGGATACAAAAATGGATTGCTTTGTGCCACTAAAGTGGCTCCTCGCAATGACGCCAAGCTATTTTCTATATGACTTTTAAATGCCACGCGTAAGGTTAGTTAATAACTTTTCAAATTGTTGATTATTGGAATATTCTAGAGTAATCTTGTCTTTTATTTGGTTTTTAAACCAGGTAATTTGTCTTTTTGCATATTGCCTGGTTTTAATTTGTGCTAGATTTAAGGCAGTTTGTAAAGTAATTTCATTATTTAGATAAGATAATATTTCTCGTAGACCAATGGTTTTTATTGCAGAAGATATTATATCAGGAAAGTTTTCTTTAATTAGAGCTACTTCCTCAATTGCTCCTTCATTAAATATTTTTTCTAACCTAGTATTACATGTTTGATAAAGAAATTCTCGCTCCGGATGTAGAAAAATTACTTTAAAGTCAAATTCTGGAAGAATGGGTATATTCTGTGTAGCTTGGAAAGTAAATATAGATTGCTTGGTTTGCATAAATACTTCATAGGCTCTTATAACCCTCTGACTATCATGCTTATTTAATTTCTGGCTAGCCAATACATCAAGCTCTTTTAGTTGATTAAAGAATTGACATGAGCCAATCTTAGAGTGCAACTCTCTAACATATTGCCTAATCTCTGGAGATATTGTCGGTATTTCATTATAACCAAAAAGCAGGGAATTAATATATAACCCTGTACCACCAACAATTATTGGCAGCTTACCTCTATTACGAATGTCTGTAATTTTCTCAAGAGCATGATTTACATATTGTATTACTGAAAATTCTTGATCTACGGATAAAAAGTTATAAAGATGATAAGGTATCTCACCTCGGTATATTGGTGATGGTGAAGCAGTAATAATAGGGATATGCCTATATATCTGCATAGAGTCGCTGTTAACTATCTCGCCATCATATATTTTGGCTAAATAATGTGCCAAATAAGACTTACCACTAGCAGTAGGTCCACATATAACTAACATTTTTTTATATCTCAAAACTCAACTTTTTTTCCTATATTTTGTTTTGATTCTGCTAAAGCCTTAAATAATTCTTGAGCGTTTTTAGGTGAACGTAATAAATAGGCAGTTTCTACTAAACTATCATAATGATCTTTTTCAAGCATTACTACTTCTTTTCCATTTTTCCTGTGAATGCAAAAGACTTCAGTATTATCAGCAATTTGATCTAAAATTGTATTTAAATGTTGTCTAGTATATGAATAAGTTACTTTTTCCATTTGATTATTATATAATAAATATTGTGCAACATAATTGTACAATATTCTGCTATTGGTATACAAGCTTTTTTCTAATATATGTTGATAACATTCTAAAATGATAGTTTGGTAAAATAGCCTTGGTAAAATAGCCTTTGCTCCCAATATGGGTTCATGATAAAATTAATGCTCAAGAGATATAAAATTATGAACATACATATAATTAAAACAGAGCAAGAATACAAATCCGTCTTAAGAAAAATAGATGAATTACTTGAAGCTACAGAAAATTCTGAGCAGTCAGAACAACTAGAAATATTATCTATATTAGTAGAAGATTATGAGAATAAACATTATAAAATAGAAATACCTGAGCCGATTGAAGCTATTAATTTCAGACTAGAACAATTAAGGTCGACCCCACAACTGTCAAAAATTCGATAAAGATTATTCATTATACCATGAGAAAAATTATAGGTCTAGATGTATGACAAGACCGGCGTTCTTAATTGCTTTTTTTACAACAACTGTCCGTTATTATGATTATGCTCTTTTTGGTCTATCAGCAACTATTTTATCCAAAAACTTTTTACCATTAGGATCAAATGATCAACAAATATTATTATTTTTTGCTATATTTAGTATAGCTGTAATAGCTCGTCCCATTGGTTCTATCATTTTTGGTTTTATTAGTGATAAATATGGTAGAATTATCTCAGTTAGAATCTCCGTATTTTTAGCTACTATCTCGACAATTCTTATCGGATTGACTCCTAATTTTGATAAAATTGGCATGGTGGCGACAATGATTTTAATATTTTGCCGTATGACATTTTTAATGAGTTTAGCAGGAGAAAGTGATGCAATAAAAATTTATGTTGTAGAAAAAGTGGGTAAGACAAGTAAAAATTGTGCTAGTGGTATTGTATCATTTTGTAGTCAGGTTGGGGCATTGCTTGCGGCAACAATTTACCATTTTTCTACAGAGTTTCAGTCAATTGCTTATTTATGGCGAGCGAATTTTATTATTGGTGGAATTTTTGGCTTAATTATTATATTTTTGAGGCACTATTTTCATGAAAGCGAAGAATTTTTAAAATCTAGAAAAGATCATAAATCTGCTGATTATAACTTTTTTTATTTGGCAAAGATTATCAAAAATTTGCCTAGCAAATTTATTTTAGCAATATTAATCAGTGGCTGTATAGGGGGTATTTACCATTTTCTCATTTATTTTTGGGGAGTCTTTGCTGTGAAAAGTGCATTGGTTATCAATAGCCATCAATCTCAAATTATCAATATAGTTTTAATAAGCATTTATGCTGTTATGTCGGTGTTGTCTGGTTTTTTAGCCGATAGGTTTTATCCTAAAAAACAAATTATCATCTCATTATCATTAAGTTTGTTAGTGATAATTATTGTACAATTGCTATTATATATAAAAATTTCGGTAATTTACTTTCCGGTAATACTTATCGGACTTGCTCCATTTTACGTAGTGCCATTACAAATTATTGTCCAATCTATGTTTGTAACTAATATTAGGGCTAGAATGTGTAGCCTATCTCATTCACTTGGTGGAATGATACTTTCATCGACAACGCCATTTTTTTGTATGTTATTATGGCAATATTTTAATTCAATATACTTAGTGCTAGGATTTTTTATGTTATTATTACTAATATTGTTCAGTACAGTAATTTATCTGTATAGTGCAATAGTTGTAACAAATTACCAAACGGAAGGAGAGAATTTTGCCAAAAAAACATAATCTAATAAATTATGACTATAATGCCTATAGCACTTTAAGAAGGCTAATAGTTGACCATATAAGACCATATCTAAAACAGATGGGGGTAGCAGTATTTTTTATGGTGGTTTCGGCTGTGTGTACTGCTTATATTATTGAATTAGTGCAACCAACCATTGACCAAATATTTTTAATACGCAATCGTCAAATGTTATTATTTCTACCGTTTATGGTAATAATGATCCATACTATTAAAGGTATTGCTGAATATTATTCAAGTTATTTAATTAAATTTGTTGGTCAGAAAATTTTAACTGATTTGCAAATTAAAATGTATGAACATTTATTATTTGCCGATATTCTATTTATTCAGTCTCAATCATCGGGGCGTTTAATATCACGCTTTACTAACGATATTTCGATGATGCGTGGTGCAGTATCAAATATACTGGTATGTTTTGCCAAACATTTTTTAACAGTATTAGGTCTTATTCTAGTAATGTTTAAGCTAGAACCTAAGCTATCTTGTATTGTATTTATGGCATTTCCAATAGCAATTTATCCAATACAGAAATTAGGACAGAGAATTCGCAAAATATCAGGTCAAGCTCAAGAGGAATTAGCTAATTATACTTCAAGGTTAGATGAGACTTTTGGATCAATTAAAATTGTTAAGTCTTTCTTAGGAGAGAAAATTGAAAGCAATCGAGCTTTATTGATTTCCAGCAATATTTTACGTTTTCTAAAAAAAACTGCCAAATTGGATGCACTGATCTCACCAATTATGGAAGTATTAAGTGGTATCACAGTTGGAGGACTTATCTGGTATGGTGGACTATTAGTTATAGAAGGAGAAACTACTCCAGGAGCATTTTTTGCTTTTATCTCAGCTTTTATTGCAGCTTATAGACCTTTTAAAAGTTTGGTATCTTTAAATGTCAACCTACAAGAAGGTATCTCTGCAACAAAAAGAGTATTTAATATTCTAGATACTGAGCCTGTTATTAAAGATAGTGTAAATGCTCAGACTGTTTCGTTAGTTAATCCATCAGTAGTTTTTAACAATGTAGAGCTAAAATTTGATAATAAAGTAGCTTTAAAGCATCTGAATTTACAATTAATGCAAGGAAAAACTACAGCTGTTATAGGACGTTCTGGTAGCGGCAAAACTTCATTAGCTAATTTATTAGTAAGATTTTATAACCCAACTAGCGGACAAATTTTAATTGATGGTCACGATATTAAAGATATAAAAATTGACTCTTTAAGACGGCAAATCTCTTTAGTAACGCAAGATACTACATTATTTGACACTAGTGTTGCAGAAAATATTGCTTATGGTAACCCAGATGCCACTCGCAGTGAAATTATTACTGCGGCAAAATATGCTGATGCTGATGAGTTTATTTCACAGCTCCCATTTGGTTATGATACGATGATTGGTAATCAAGGTTCAACGCTTTCAGGTGGGCAGCGTCAACGTTTAGCGATAGCTAGAGCATTTTTGAAGCCAGCAGCAATTTTAGTTTGGGATGAGGCAACAAGTTCGTTAGACCAAAATTCTGAGCGATTAATTTTAAATTCTTTAGTAAATATTCGTAAAGGTAAGACTACCTTAATTGTCACCCATCGTTTATCGAGTATTAAGGATGTTGATCACATAGTTGTTATGAAATCTGGTATGATATTTGAGCAAGGAACTCACTCACAGCTTATAGAAAATAAAGCCGAATATTATAAATTATATCATAAAGAATTAGAGGAGGGGGGAAGTGATAAGGTTAATATAGAAAAATAAATATACTACTATGATTTTAAGAGTTGATAGATGATAGAATATAAAATTATAGAGAATCCAACTAGACAACAAAGTGGTTTAATATTTTGTGGATATAGGAATAAAAAGATAAGAAATAAAGGAGTTAGGGAGGGAACCGAGCATTTATCTAGAGTTCACAAACAACCAAACAGAATATATTCAATTGAAGGTACGCACCCAACGTTATCATCGCAAGAAACTTCGGGGCGTTATTGGATATTACTTAATAATGGACGTGTAAGAAAACTAACAATAAATGAGTGTTTTAAAATTATGGGATTTCCTGAGGACTATAAACTAAAATCTTCAATATCTGAGTTATATAAACAAGTTGGAAATTCTGTATGTATTCCAAAGGTAAGAATTATAGGAGAAGCTATAGTTGAACAATTACTGTGATTTATTGAGTTTATTATGGAATATGGAAAAGAATTAGCTGCTCTCTTAGAAAAAGTTTCAGTTGAGTCTGATTTCTTTATAGAAACCGTACAATTTTCTTTTGAGTATTTCTTCTAAAGTAAGTTAATAACGTGGATTTTCCTGTTCCTGCTTTACAGTAATAAAAATATTCCTGGTATTTAATTCCATGAAATTAATAAATTTGACAAATTGCTCATTCAACTCAATGTTTTTAGTATTACTTAGCACATCAGTTCATTATAGATTCTTTCTCAAAATTATTGTTTTGCTCATAATCTCTCCCGCAAATATAATTTCATACCTTCGTGACTAGCGATAAAGCCTAATTTTTCATAGAAATACTTTGCTTTTGAACGCTTTTTATTTGTTGTAAGTTGAATAAGAGAAACATCATTATCTTTAGCATATAAGATAGTTTGAGCAAACATCCACTGACCTATTTTCTGACCTCTATGTTTTTCAGCAACCCTTACGGCTTCTATCTGCATGCGAGTACTACCGATAAACGTTAGCGAGGGTATAATAGTGAGATGACATGTACCGACTATCTCGCTTATCTTCTCTACAACCATCAAATATTGGTTTGGATCGCTATCAATCTTATGAAACGCTTTTATGTAACATTTATCCAACTCTGTACTTTTAGATTCACGCGTTTGTCCTAAGTCATCCTCAAGCAATAGCTCTATAATACGAGGTAAATCATCTATTTTTGCTTTTCTATGTGTTAAATTCATAACTCATTCCTTAAATATTTAGTATAGAGTTGGATCAACATAGTAGCAAGCAACAAATTTGTTATGATCAAACCTTAACTGGCATAATCACAAAAACGTCTTTAGGATTCTGAAGCGTTTTCAATAACATTGGCGATGATGCATCCAAAAAATATAGGTCAACTTGGTTTGCTTTAGTAGCATTTAACACAGCGTTGAGTGCGTCAGTAAGATATTTAGGGTTAAAACCTATAGACAAAGTATCTTCATGATCAAAAACGTATAAATTATTTTCATCTAGTGAATGTGGTATAGTTTCTTTAGCTGCTCCCCTTGCTTCTCCTGAAGCTGTGATTTCAAGCATATCTCTTGATAAAGTTAATTTTATTGCTTGAAATTTATCTATAGTTATTGTTGCTACTCTATCTATAACATCAGCTAGCAATTTGGTATTAATAGTAAGTTTATAGTTATTATCTACTGGGATAAATCCTTGGTAATCCGGGAAAGTTCCATCAATCAGTTTTGATACCATCATAATATCATTGCAAACAAATTTAATTCTATTCACACTTAGAAAAATTTCTACCTCTAACTGAATATTTTTGGGGTCTTTTAATATTTTGACGATTTCCTCGAGAGTTTTTTTAGATAAAATAACACCAAACTTGCTAACCTTATCGACTATTTCTACTACTGACACTGATAATCTATGTCCATCGGTGCTAGCCATACAACATTCTTCATCTTTTACGTAAAAATAAACGCCATTAAGATTATAGCGAGTTTCATCAAGGGACACCGAAAACAGGGTACCATCGATCATCTTAACAAAATCACGACAAGCTATTTTAAAAATAACTTCAACATTAATATCATCTAATGCAGGGAATTGATCCGCAGGTAAAGTTAGCAGATTAAAAGCACAATTCTTTCCTAAAATTTCAAGCTGATCGGTTTCATTGGATACACTGAGTACTATATCATTATCAGCTATCTTTTTTACTATGTCATTTAATGTTTTAGTAGATACCGTTATTTCTCCCTCTCTTATTACTTGAGCTGCTATTTTCTGGCTTAAATATATTTCCATATTAGTAGTTATTAACTCTAGTTTCCCATCCTTCGATGATAATTTAATATGACTAAGTTCGGCAACTACATTACGTTTTTCTACTACTGAATTAGCAAAGCTCAAAGCATGAGTTAGGGTTTTTGTCTCAACTATAATCTTTAATTTGTTATTATTCATATATTTA
>JAJIYQ010000024.1 GCA_020881075.1 Rickettsia endosymbiont of Labidopullus appendiculatus | reverse complement strand
ATAGTCAATAATATTCTGAGTCAATCTAAAGTTGATTTTTTTACTGTTTTAAAAATAATTGCCTAACCTAGTTTAATTACTAAAAATATAATTCAAGTTGTCAAAATACCACTTTTAAATACTTCCTTATTTTAATTCTTATTATTATAAATTAATTCTTGCAAAGCATTTCTATCAGCGGTAATAATTTAATAATGATTAATATGAAATTAATCATTTAACTAACTTTAAGACAGTTAGACTGAGCTAGGTTAGTTTTATTACCTAATAAATATAATTCAAGGGGTATCTATGGCAACCAATTCATTCAATTTTACTAAAGAGATTCTAGAAAAAATTATTTCACCTAAAGCAGAAAAAGATAGTAAGCGCAAAATTATCCGCCCTAAAATTGTCCAACATGTTTATACTGATACCAAAGAAAAGGAACTAGTCCTGAACGTATCATATTTAGGAACTAAGAGTTTTTTTCTAAGCAAAAAAATTAATGGTACAGCTTACAAAATTAGATTAGGCTCTTTTCCTCATAAACTATGTTCTTCTCCTGATAATATTTCTATTACAGAAGCAAGAACGAAGGCAGCAGAGTTGAAAAACCAGCTTGCCAAAGGGATAAATCCTACTTTACCTGAAACTCAAGAATTAAAAGAGGAAATGACCTTTAAAGAATTTTTTGACAACAAATATATTGAAGACTACGCTAAGCACCAAATAAAGCGTTGGAAGAACGTTGTTGCTGATATTAATAGGCAAGCACATCATCTCTATACCAGAAAATTATCTACCATCAATAGAGATGATGTACAAAAGATTTTTAATGACCTTACCAAAGATGGCAAGAAAATTATGGCTAATAAATGTGTTCAGAGATTCAAAGGAATATTTAATAGAGCCGTTGAATGTAAGATATTAGCAAACAATCCGATAACTGGTATTAAAAAACATCCGGAAAAGTCAAGGGATAGGTATTCACTTCCTGAAGAAAAAGAACGTTTGCTTGAGGCTTTAAAAGAAGAACCTCAAATAATACAAGATGTTATTCTTATGCATTTGTATAGTGCAGCTAGGAAAAGTAATGTTTTGGCAATGTGTTGGGATAATATCAATTTAACTGATGAAACATGGGACATACCTGGTACTGAAACTAAAAATGGTGAATCTCATTTACTACCTTTATCAGAAGAAGCAATGGAAATCTTAAAAGTAAGATATGAGCAACGCGATCCCCAATGTCCCTGGGTATTTCCAAGTGATCATGATAGTAAAAGTGGACACCTAGAATATCCAAAAAGAGCGTGGAACAGGATTAGAAAAAAAGCTGGTCTTAAAGATTTCAAGTTACATGATCTTCGTAGAACTATGGGAAGTTGGATGGCTATTGCTGGAGCAAGTCAGTACGTAATTGGCAAAGCTCTTAACCATAAAAGCCCTAAGTCAACAGCAATTTATGCACGATTAAGTATTGATCCTGTTAGAGAATTTATGAATAAAGCCAATAATATATTTGACAAAAACACTACTGACACCAACAACATAATTAAGTAGGTAACACCATATGACAAACCCTTTATTTCATTTTACTAACAAAGCTATAGAAAAGAATCCAACACGAAATATTGAAGTGCATAAAAAAGAAATCAGGAGAAGATTTATCAGTACTAAAGAAGCAATGTCAAAGTTTTTTGAGGTAATTAATGCTGAACCCAATAGGAAAATGGCAGATTTTTTCTTAATGGCGTTATTTACTAGAGCTAGAAAAGCTGAAGTTTTATCTATGAGATGGCAGGATATTAATTTTGAAAATAGGACGTGGTATCTACATCAGGCACGAAAAATTTATTTAATGAAAGATGCCTTAGCCATATTAGCAAGAAGGTACAAAGAGAACAATACTGAATCAATATGGGTATTTCCTAATAGTACAAGTAGTAATCATTTACAAGTTAGGAAGAGTTGGCAAAAAATTTGTCAATTGGCTGGTATTAACGGTTTAATGATTCATGACTTAAGAATGACGCATGATGTTTGGATGAGTAAAGTTGCAGAGGATAGAGAGATAATATGGGAAACTTTAGGTTATCAAGATATAAGCACAACCAAAATATGTGATATTATGAGTGATCAAGTTATGAAATCTATGGAAACACAGAGAAGGGAAAATGAAGCACGACAACGGAAAATAGAGGAACTAGAACAACAGATAAGAGAGCTTAAATATATGCAAAACGCAAGGGCGATGTAAAGTGTGTAATTACTAATTACCTCGTATAATTAGTAATTACAAGCTCTCTAGTGATTTTCTTCTGTCCGGTTAGGGCATATTTGGCATCAATAGTATTTATGGTAAAACCTTGGTATATTTCTCTGATAAAGTCAGTATTACTATTAGAAACCATTAGTTTTACACCTTTGCTAGTTAGCTCTTTAACGAAATCTCTTAGCCTAATTTGTTCATTCTGGTCAAAGGGTAATCTAGTGTAAAATCTCTCTCCGGCTTGGTAATAAGGTGGGTCAAAATAGACAAAATCATTTTCCTTAGGTTCGATAAATGAAAAATCACTGACGTAAATTGAGGCATCACCTAGAAAGTCGCTACATTGTTGTAATTTCTTATCAATATTAGCACTATCATATTTCTTTGACGAAAAAGACAAACAAAGCTTGCCACTCTTATTAACTCGATACATACCCATGAAAGAATATTTATTTAAATAGAGAAACCTAGCAGTTATGCTAGTTGGGTCATTGCTGTCATTACGTTTTTGTACGCGGTAATAATATTTTCTCGAGTGATGTTCTTTATGGGTGGCAAATAAATCGCTCACTGCTGTTGGATTCTTTTTTACAGCATTGTAGCTGGTAATTAACTCCAGATTAATATCAGATAGAAAACATTTCTGACACCTATCCTTTATTTTAAAGAATAACGCCCCACCGCCAAGAAAAGGCTCATAATAATTATTAAAGGTAACAGGAACATATTGTATCAATTGATCGGCAAGTTTTCTTTTGCCGCCAACCCAGTTAAAAAATGGTAACGGCTTATTTTTAGTAGTAGCCATGATGGTAAGTGTTAATTATTCAAGTACATAAATATCTCACTTATTGTATCATAAATATCACAGAGATTCTACAAGAATTATCGGTATATTGGTAAAAATGGCGTTTTAAAAGTTACAGTCAATGAAAGTACACCCTTGCTTTTGCTAAGTAATGGGTTTTGTTTGGTGCAAAAAAACCTGATACAATTTTAGGCTCATATTTGCCTTGAAATACAAGTAGCTAATTAGCTATTTATTCAATTAACCGCATTAGGCAGCTTGTTTAAGTAGCTAATTTACGGCTTACTTGTCAGCTATTTAGCCGCCGACTATAAGAATAATCTTACTCACTGTCTCTGGTTTAACACTACTCTAAAAAATTTTTATAAAAAAATTACTAATCGTGAAAAAACCGCTTTACTATGGGAAAAAACTAGGATATTTGTTAATAGACGTTACGTAGTGTAAATGTCAAGCACTAAGGTTAGATTCTAATCGTCAAATTTTTCTCTAACCTCAGTGTCTATTTCACAGCAGCAAAACAGGAGTTAATTCTATGCCTACCGATATTAAAAATCAACAACAAAATAAATCTACCTGTGAAAAAAATAATATTAGTAGTGATATTATTGTTGAGTTACAACAAGCCAAGAAAAAACTAGAACTAGTTAATTTACTCCACAAAGACTTTATAACAAATACGGCTCTCACCATAAAAGTTCCTTGTACTAGCATTTTTGCACTTGCTGTAATGCTCTGTGAAATGGAAAACGATCATGTTAAAGAGTATGCTATAGCTGATATTGTTGATTGTGCTAAAGAACTAGCTAATTACTCCAAAAATATGCTAGATTTTGTTGAGTGTTATTCAAACTTAATGTCTAGCACAAACATAGTATCTGTACCGACAATTTCTAAAAAATTTAACCAGGAGAAATTAGTAGACAGCGTTATTAATAAACTAATGCTAACATCGAAGTATAAAGGTATAAGGTTGGCAAAGAATTTCATCGATATTCCAGATGTCATTGGTGATAGTTACCGAATTGGAGCAATATTAACTCAATTAGTTATTAATGCCATTAATTTCACTGAAAAGGGCAGTGTTTTATTAAATAGTAAATTTTTTCCTGCAAGCACTATACTATTACAGAATGATAAAGACTACAATGGTGGAGAAGCTACAGAAACTAAGAAAGCCAAAGACGTTTTAGAATTCATTATACATGATACAGGTATTGGTATGTCTGAAGAACAGCGACAATATATCTATGAACAATTAAATGGTCTTGATAGTTCTGCCTTTACTAAACCGACTAGCAAAGCTACTGGGGAGGAATTGCAGTCTAACTCAGAATCAAATTTACAATTAGGTCTAGGTTTAAGTCTAGTCAAACAATTTATTGGCGATCTAAATGGTAGGATTGAGATTAGCAGCCGACAAGGCAAGGGGACAACCTTTACTGTACAAGTACCAGTAAAATTACCTTAAATTGAAGAACTTAACGATGATGAGATTAATAATATGGCAGCTAATAGGCTATAAGATTAATGATAGAATATGCGATAGGATGCCACGTGAGGTGGGGTCAAGCACCGAGGTTAGGACAACCAATGCAAACTAACCTCAGTGTTCTATTCTCTATGACAAAAATAGGAGTTAATTTTATGATTACCAATGTAAAAAATCAACAAGAAAACAAATTTACCAATGAAAAAATAAATAATATCACTAATATTGCTGCTCAAATACTTAGAAACGTTTTGCAGAACAATAATATAACCCAGATAAATTTTACCGAAGACAAGATAGGTGTAGAAGGAATTAAGATACTTGGCAAAGCTTTAAAACATAATAAACTGATAACCTCAATAAGTCTTTGCGACAACGATATTGGTTCTGAGGAAGTCAGTTTGCTGGTCAAAGCATTAAAGACTAATCGCAGTTTGACTGATATATACCTTGTGTGTAATAATATTGATGATCAAGGGGCAATAATACTAGCGGGGTTTCTAGCAAACAATAAAACTATCAAGGAAATAAGTCTTATTGGCAATAATATTGATGATCAAGGGGCAATAATACTAGCGGGGTTTCTAGCAAACAATAAAACTATCAAGGAAATAGATATATCTATTAATAATATTGGTGATGTTGGGGTTGTTCAGCTTGTTAAGGCTTTGGAAATCAATAGAACCATTAGCAGAATAAATATTAGCTATAACTATATCACTGACAATGGAGCAATGGAGCTGATGCAAATTTTAGAGTCTAATAAAATCACCAGTGAAATAATAATAGATTTCACAGAGTTGGAAAGTGAGAATACTAGTTATGAAGTAGAAGTGTTGTTAACTAAGGCTCTAGATATCCATAATAAAAAATTAGGAATTGAAGTGTTATAAATGTCATTCGACTAATAGAAACTTAGGTATTTGATTTTTAATTGTACTTTTCATTTGCAATAGAATTTAATAATATTTTTTACAAGGTAAAAAATATCTAATAAATTTGAGAGTATAAATATTATGGATAAGCTTATTAGATTTTATAAACTTATGAAAAATTTACGAGATGGTGAAAAAGTGACCGAACTGAATCTTGGGTGCGATAATATCAATATAAGTAGTCTTAAGCTACTTATCAACGCTTTGAAGAACAATGAAACGGTAACTCATATAGAGCTTTACGGTAACAATCTTAGCAATGATGGAACAAAGATAGTTGCGGATTTTTTGAATAACAATACCACTGTAACCGATATAAACCTAAGCAATAACAATATTGGTAACAGTGGTATTTGTAGACTTGCAGAAGCTTTAGAAAAAAATAACACTGTAACTCACTTACATCTTTACAATAACAAGATTGGCGACAAGGGTATGTATAGACTTGCAGAAGCTCTAGAAAAAAATAATAGTGTGACTCACTTATATCTCTGCATTAACAAGATTGCTAATAGGGGGACTAAGCGATTTGCAGAAGCTCTGAAAAAAAATAATAAGATATGTGAAATACAGCTAGCAGCAAATTGTATCAGCAATGCGGGAGCAGTTAAGCTAGGGGAAGCTTTGGCAAAAAATAATATAACTAGGATAATTCTTGATAACAATGAGATTGGAGATAGTGGAGCAGTAGGGTTAGCTATGTTTCTAGAGAATAATAATAGTATAGATTGGATAAGTATTACTGAGAACTGTATTAGAGCAAAAGGAATTAGAGCACTTGCTAAAGCTCTAGAACATAATAAGTTTGTTGATGGCATAGATATTGTGTGGAACAGGATTGGTGTAGAAGGAATAAGGTTGTTAAGCAAGGTTATAGAGAATAACGAAACTATAACTTACATGGGTCTTGCCGCAAATAGAATTATGCCAGAAGGAGCGGGGATACTTGGCAAAGCTTTGGCACATAATAAAGCTATAACTGAAATAGATCTTTGCGACAACTATATTGGAGTTGATGGACTACGTATGCTTATTAAAGGATTAGAAACTAATAGTGCATTGAATAATATAAACCTTGAGTATAATGATATTGGTAATCATGGGGCAATCATACTAGCAGAGTTTCTAGTAAATAATAAAACTATAAATTATATAAATCTCAATGATAATGATATTGGTGATATTGGGATTATTGAAATCGTTGAAGCTCTGAAAATTAATAGAACAATAAAAGAAATGGATTTAGGCTATTGGAATAATATGAGTAATAATGGGGCAATGGAATTGGTAAAAATTCTAGAATCTAATAAAATTGTAAGTGAAATACAAATAGGATTTAATGATAAAAGTGAAAATGTTGATAATGAATTAGAAGAGTTGTTAACTAAGGCTATAGTGAAGCACAACAGGAAAGTAGGACCACCGTCTCCTTTTAAAAACACTATGTAAATACAACAAACCTGAATAATGACAACTAACTCTGTTTCTGGAGTCTATAATATATTTTGTCTCCTGTTTTTGCTTTTTTGTATTGTGAGCTGATTCGTCAAGCATTTTGCTAAATGCATAGAGGCTCATATTGTTCTATGCTATATAACATCTCATCTCATAACAATTATCTTTTATCTAAGCTTAAAAATAAATTATATCATTTTTAAATAATATAAAAAAGTATTGGTATTTCTACTTTTAGTGTAGTATGCTTTATATTTAAAGTATTTCTGTTCCCCAAATTATCTAATGGAAGGGCAGAATGATAGTTTATGAATCCTTTATGACAAGTTTCTATTGATTTGTTAACTAGTTAATTTCTGGTAATTGACAAATTAATTACTATTTGTTAACATCAAATATTCCTTTTAGTGTAATATTATTATGCAGGATACTACTAACGATTTACGTAACATTATAGCTAATATTAGGGATAACCTACGTAACAATGGTGTAGCAGCTGACATACACTACAGATTAAAAGACCCTTATTCTACTTTGAAAAAGATATTAAGAAAGAATATATCTGTGAAAAAATTAACTGACCTAATTGGTTTCAGGGTTATAGTT
>JAJIYQ010000023.1 GCA_020881075.1 Rickettsia endosymbiont of Labidopullus appendiculatus | reverse complement strand
CAGTACTCCTTTACCCGAAATATCAAAAAATTCGCCATTTTCTAAAGTAATTTTGTCAGTAAAGGACATAATAAAAGCAAAATCTTCTTGTGACTGATAAAGAACTTTACTTGATCCTTGATATAATTTTTGTTTCATTAGAAGAATAACGTTAGAAAAATAGATTAAATAAATATTTTAGGCTAATCCAGCTAGCAGTAATTGCTATAACAGCTATAATAAGACCAACTATAGAAACCATAAACCCAAGAAATATAGTTAATCCATCTCGATTTAACAAACCTAATGCCATTATAGTAATACCAAGTGCAGGCACAGCATTGGTTAAAGGTAAAGGTATTGATATGGTAATAGCACAAATCAACGATATTAAACCAATAAATTGTTCGCAATATATAGAAGATGCAAAACTATATCTTGGTCGTATATATTTTTCTACCAATTTAATTTTTGGCACAATCTTGTTACTTATATTGATAAGTATATCATTGCTAATTTGATAATTGTTAATTTTAGATGGTAAAAAAACCTGTCTAAAACCAAGCAACATCTGCATAGATAAAATGATTAATGGTATCCCTACTATAGTAGTAAAACCCGGAGGATACGGTAGAGGAATTGCAATTGGTATGGCAAAGAAAAGCATCATTAATAGAAGACCATTTTCATGAAAGTCAATTAATAATTCACTGATTTTAGTCTTTTTCTTCTTTTCTTTTTGTCCTAGTTTGCAAAAAATACTAGATACCTTAGCTCTATCTAGTTGCTTATTTTTTGCAGTAATATTAAACATATTCACTTAAATTTTTTGTAAGTTATACTATAATTTTAGATTATTAGGAAATAATTAATAATCAAAAAATAATCCCATCAATGGTTTTCTTAAATTCTGAAAAGCTATAGCTGAAATGTAACACAATTGGAATAGATTTAGCAAAGAATATTTTTTATAATTGTCAAGCTTTGCAGAGATGCAAAAAATGATAAAATATGCTATTCTAAAGAAAAAGGCGGTGATATAGTCAATTGATGAAAAATTGGTAACGTCGTCACTCGTCGCTCCTGTTACCCAATTCTTGTGAATTGACTATAACTAATTATGTGGTTTAAAAATTATGTCTGTATTACCTATTGTGACTGCTCCGGATTCAAGATTAAAACAAAAATCTTTGCCCGTAGGTACAGTCAATGATACTATAAGAAAGTTGATGGATGATATGGTTGAAACCATGTATCATGATCATGGGGTAGGACTTGCAGCAATTCAGATTGGAATAGTTAAGCGTATATTAGTGGTTGATTTACAAAATAGTGACGATACAGAAAGAGCGGAGGGTTTTTATCCGTTATTTATTGTAGACCCAGAAATAATAGACAAATCTAAAGAATTAGTCGTAGCAATAGAAGGCTGTTTATCTTTACCGGAGCAACAGGTTGAAGTAGCAAGGTCTGAGTCTATAAGTATAAGGTTCTTAGACTATAACAATATACAGCAAGAATTAAAAGCTGATGGTTGGCTTGCTAGGGTTATTCAACATGAGATGGATCATTTAGACGGTAAGTTGTTAGTTGATTATTTGAGTAATATAAAAAAGGATATAGCATTACGTAAATTAAAAAAGCTAAAAAATAATAATTTATGAAAGTAATTTTTATGGGTACACCAGAATTTGCCGTACCCACTCTTAGGGAGTTAATTAACAACAACGACCACCAGGTGGTTGGTGTATTTACGCAAGTAGCAAAATCTAAAGGGAGAGGGCTAAATGAGGTAGCATCGCCTGTACATCTCTTGGCATCAGAATATAATATTGCAACTTATACTCCTAAGACCTTGAGAACCGAAGAAATAACCAATTTAATTAATTCAATTGAGGCGGATATAATAGTAGTAGTTGCTTATGGGTTTTTAATACCAACAGTTATCCTGCAAGCTAAAAAATATGGATGTCTTAATATTCATCCGTCAAGTTTGCCGCGTCATAGGGGGGCAGCTCCATTACAGCGTACTATTATAGAAGGTGATTTAGAAACTTCTGTATGTATAATGCAGATGGATGAAGGGCTAGATACTGGTGATATTATATTGCAGCATTCATTGTCACTTTCTCCTAGAATAACTTTACCAATTTTGCATGACCAATGTGCAAAAATAGGAGCAGATTTATTGATTAAAACCTTAGATAATATTGATAATTTACCAAAAATTATCCAGGATAAGAATGGGGTAACTTATGCTCATAAACTTAAGAAAGAAGAAGGGAAGATAGATTGGTGTGAGACTGCCTACAAAATAGATTGTAAAATTCGAGGTATGAATCCTTGGCCTGGTGTATATTTTGAATATAGAGGTAAAGTTATAAAGATTCTAGAAGCGTATTATAACGATTTGGATATTAATTTGCCACCTGGTACCGTAGTTAATAATAATAGTGTTTTAGAGGTAGCTTGTGGTAAAGGTACTTTGATCATCCAGAAATTACAGCAAGAAGGAAGAAAAATCTTAAACGCAGAAGAATTTATGCGTGGATTACAAAGCCCTATAACTAGACTACCTTGCTATTAAATATCTGAGGTGCAACCTTCATATAATCAAAAGTGAATTCTTTTAAAAAACGGTAAATTCTTATATGTACCCCCTTCTGTTACTAATCTTAGAACAATAATTTTAATTTTAGCAAACCTTGATGGTGGGAATATTTATTATTAAAAACTAAATATTCATATGCTGCCATAATTTCTGCTAGTTGACATTTTATAGTAATAGTTCCGCCAATTTTATACTGGTATTTAGCCGCTTCTTCAAGTAATAATACTTCCTCCCTATTGTTAGATCGATCTGACTCTATCCGCATATGCAGATTTTTTTGTTTGTTATGCAAAAACTTTTCGACTTCCATATATAACCCAGGAACCATCTGGCTAGTATTATTAACATTCATTGGTATAATTACTCCAAACCCTATAAGCCCAGAAGTCCTTCTGCCATTACTAGCTGCAACTAATAGGCTTTGTGTTTTAAAACTTGCATTATATCTAGCAATATTATACCTTCCATATTTAAACCCAATATATGGGGCAATTAATACTCTGCTAATCCTTGAATTATAAGCAATTATTGCTTTGCTACTATAGGAAGTATCAGTAAATTTAGCTTTAACTAGCTGATTATACGCTGATAATTTTGTAGAAACATTACCCAAAGCAAGAGAAAGAAAACCCTGTAATATTACTTTTTTCGACAAATTAGTTTGACCATATATCGACATTACATGGGTATGTACAACAATTTTGTTAATACGATTCTTATATTTAAAATTCGAGAGAACATAGTTATAAGCTCCCCCAATAATGCTACCACTTGGCAACTCTATATCCTCGCCAATAGTTACCGCACTAATTTTGCCCGTATACCCATTTAACATGCTTTTACCATTATACTTAGCTTTACCAATCGTGCCACTAATCCACAAATTTTTAGGACCAATATTAACGTCATCGCCAGAGCTAAGGACAGTAAGATTGTTTAAATACCTTAAATCGGTTAATCTTAAATTAATAGTTGAATTTGCAAATTCATAAGACAATATAACTATTTCATTTACCGCTAAGGCAATATTTCTTATTATTTCTTTTTGTAATAGTACTATGTCATCGGTGTTAGTTGTTGTAATCACAGCTGCTTCTGGTTGTGGAGATGCAGCTTCTCCTTCTGGAGTGGCAGCTTTTTCTGGAACAATTGGTTCTTCTTGAACTGCTCCTTCTACTGGAGGTAACATCGTATTAACATTCGAATGGCTATCAATTGGTATTACAGGTTCAGTATCTTGGTTAATCACTAAATCGCTTGAGGTATTGGTAGAATCTAATGATGTGAACAAATTATCAGAATTATCACTAATCTCAACAAAAGAATCTGTGTCATGATCACTAAAGCCCATTAACGAACTATTATCAGAATTATCATTAATCTCAACAAGAGAATCTGTGTCATAATCTAAGTCTATTACCTTATAATTGTCATGAGTAGTTAAGTTTACTTCCTTATAAGTATGAGGGACATTATTCCTTTCAACAAGAGAATCTATGTTTTGATCACTTAAGTCTGTATCATTGGAGTCTCTTAATAATGGTCGTGATATTTGCCCTATAGGTTCAGTATCTTGATTAATTAATAGTATAGAACCACCAGGAATGAGCATTCTAGGGTTTTCTTCAAAATTTTTAATCACATTTTGCAAAGCATTTAATACCCATACATGTGGAGGTTTAGCTAATACTACAGAAACATAGAGTATATTAACATAAAAACAACTCAATATAAGACATTTAATTACCTTCTTTATTCCTGTAAAAGTTTTATCTAATATTGACATATTGATATTACTTCCAATTCATTACGTTCAGTTATAGTCAATTCAGGAGAATTTGGGGCTAGGAGCGATGGAGCGACGCCTATAAGTAATAGGCGAGCGACGAGTGACGACGTCCCCAATTTCTCATCAATTGACTATAGTGAATAGCTCTATTTAATAAATGAGTACTCAAATGTTACTGTCAGGCAATAATTGAAATAGTATCATAGTATTATCCATTGTCTAGACAAATCTTGTCTACAGACCCTAATATACCTCCTGAGAATTATCTTTTTCAGGTGAGCTATTATGGAAATCATCATTATCTTGGGTCTCTTGTTGATAATCTAATATCTGTATATCATGAGTTTTGAATGCTTCCATAATACTACCAGAAGAGGTAATTTTACCGGTTTGTGGATTTACTGGTAATAATTTAATCGATTCTGGTATTTTAAACGCCAGTGAAGGGACATCAGAATATGCCTTTTCCATAAAGTCAATAAATATTGGTAAGGCAACACTTGACCCTGTGGCAGTTTTTCCAAGTGTTTTTGGTGTATCATAGCCAATATATGTTCCAACAATTATTTTGGGAGTAAAACCAATAAACCAAGTATCCATACTCTCATTGGTGGTACCGCTTTTACCAGCTATAACCTTACCAAGTTTCTTTGCAGCTATTGCGGTACCTCTTTCAACTGCTCCAGTAAGAAATGAGACAATCTGATAATCACTCGCCTCATCGGTAATCATTCGACAATCTGGTTGAGACAAGATAGGCGGTGATACGTTATCAGTAAGCTGGGAATCAGATACACTACAATTTTCGCATTCTCTATTGTCTCTACGATAAATTATTTTACCGTTACGATCTTTAATGAGCTCGACAAAATGTGGTGTGACTTTTTTCCCTGAATTGGCAATTATTGCATAAGCGTTGGTCATTCTTTCTAAGGTAGTTTCAAGTGTCCCAATTACTATAGAAGGAAATTTCTTTGGCTCATCATTAATGCCGAATCGCTTGATTATTTCAGCAACTTTGTTTATTCCTATAGATTGGGCTACCCTAACTGTAACAGGATTCCGTGATTTCTCAAGACCTGTACGCATAGTAATTAAACCCAAAAAATCCCCTTTATAATTTTTTGGTCGCCAAACTGGCATACCAGGACCTTGTGGAACCTCTACTTGACTATCTTCAAAAATGCTATTTGGCTGGATGGCATTTTCTAAAGCAGCCAGATAAACGAAAGTTTTACTGAGTGACCCTGGTTGTCGTAAAGCCTGGGTAACACGATCAAATTTACTAACCGCAAAATCATACCCACCAACACTTGCAAGCACTTGCCCTGTTGTAGGATTCATCACCATAATAGCCCCATTAACAGTAGGAATTTGCCTTAAAGAGTAATTAGCATTTACTTTTTCGACTACTATAACATCACCTTTCTGCAAAAGAGTTTTTGCAGATTTAAGATTATTTTTCGCCCATTTCATTTCTGATAAAGCTATTTTGGACTTACTCAAGTCGCAAAGACCAATTTCCGCTTGATTATCTGAAACATTTAATACTACCGCCAATTGATATTCTAGAATGGCTGGTGGCTTTGTTAGTTTATTTAAATTATCTTGCCAGTTATTTATATCTATATTAGTGATAACTCCTCTAAAACCATGTTTTCTGTCATATTCTCTTATACCTTTTCTAAGAGCATTTTCTGCAGCTTGCTGCATATTAGCATCAAGTGAGGTAATGACTGTTAAGCCACCGGTATAAAAATATTCTTTACTGCCAATTCGGCGAATAACTTCTTCCCGTACTTGCTCAGCATAATAACCAGCGGTAACGGTTTCGCTACGATCCCGCTTTTGTAAAGTAATTGCCGTATCTATTGCCTCTTTTGCTATTTCTGGCGTTATATAACCATCTTCCAACATTCTCATAATGACATAATCTCTACGCTCTTTTACCCTGGCATAATTTTTTTCCGGGTTAAAATTTGATGGAGCTTTTGGTAACCCAGCAATAAAAGCTGATTCAGCAAGAGTTAAATCGTCAATAGATTTATTAAAATAATTTTGAGCAGCCATGGCAACTCCGTAGGCTCCCCTACCAAAAAATGTTTGATTAAGATATAGCTCCAAAATTTGATCTTTAGTAAAGGTTTTTGAGACCATATAGGATAAAATCGCCTCTTTAATCTTACGTTCTATCGATACCTCGGAGGTTAATAAAAAATTCTTGACTACTTGCTGGGTAATAGTTGACCCCCCTTCCACTCTACGGTGGTGTACAATATTAGAAATATTTAATATCGCTGCTCTGATTATGCTTATAATATCAACTCCTGAATGTTCAAAAAAATTCTTATCTTCAGCTGAAATAAAAGCCTCTATAAGAGAGCGTGGCACACTACTAATAGGTACAAAAACTCTACGTTCTAAAGCATATTCCTCCATTAATTTTCCATTTTGGGCATACACTCTTGTTACCGATGGTGGATGATAATCGGCAAGTTGTGAGTAGTCCGGTAAATCCTTAGAGTAATTATACAACAAATATATACAAGCACTAATAGCTATTAGCCCTAATATTAAAAATAATTTAAAAAATACGTAAAAAAGTTTGAACATCGTTATATTATCAATTTATTATAGAGGTTTAGCTTTATTTCACTAGAATCCACTATTAATATATCCTTAAATTTAGTAGATATGGTATTTGCTAAATTTCCTATTAACAATTCACATAATTTGTCACAAACTGCTTTCATAAATCCTACAGCGGGTTGATTTATTTTAGCATGAAGAGATTGTTTGGTGATATCTATATCATCCTGCTCAAATAGAGACGCCATCAGTTCCAATGAGGTTCCTTCATCTTTAACAGGTGCAAGAAGAGTAGCTTTCGTTACTGACTTTGCTGTAATTTTACTTTCTCTTATTATCATTTTTTGTTCTTTAGCAAGTTTTTTTAATTTAGATGATGTTAAAAAACCTTTTATTTTTTTTCTTGCATTGTTGGGTAGATCCATACATGATTTACTAATTAAGCTTTATTGTTTCAATTTAACAAACATTGATTAAAAAACCAAGATTTATTGTTGATGGCTTTTGGTATTCCCGGTTGTTTCAATTCCTTACTCATCCAATGGCTGGTGTACCCCAACCATTGGATAAACAGATATTTGCCCTGTTGGCTGTTGTTACGATATACAACCAGTATCTGTAGTATGATGCGTATCTCCTATCAACTCCGATGTCATTGGTTCATCTGTAACTAAGCCGCTCTCTGTATGTTCACTAGTATTTGATGGATGAGTATAAGAATACTGTGCTAAAAGAGCCTCAAAGGCTTCTTTTTGCTCAGGTGCTAATGGGCTTTCTTGCAATATATCCAGAGCTGTTTTATCATCATTATTTTTTTTAGTAACATTAATACACCCTTCTTTTAAAATTCGGGTTGCTAATTGATAGTTACCATTCTGTAAACTAAGGTGCAATAAATTATTACCCTCACCATCTATAAGCAACGTCAATGGTTGATTTACTAGTAATGTTTCTATTGCTTTATTATTTTGTATCTGGGATAACTCTGTTAATAAATTAGGTTTTAATTTTACTGCAGGCATTAAATTAATGGCGGATAACCATGAGAGTATATCTTCCATGTTATTGTCTTCTAATGCAGAAGACAAGTTATTAGCTAGTACTGAAGTGGAAAACTCATTTAACAATTTTTGTATTATAGGGTTATGTTTAAAAGTCTGTTTATCAGCATGATGACTTAATTGTGTTATAGTATTGGGGTAAATAGCTGGGTCGCTTTTAAGGAAATCATGCAAGATAGTTCCTGGCGTCTTGAGTTCAGGATGTTTTTCATACAAGTCAGCTAACTGGTTGTTATTTTCCAATTTATACATTTCTTGACAATAGAACGGGAATTCAGGGGTATTTTTTGGATTAAACTGATTAACTTGAAAATTACTCTCGTATGTGTCTACCAAATTATCCTCTAATATCTGCATATCTAGCCAAAACATTTCTTTTACTTCTTCAATAATTTTTACTATCTTAGAGTTACATTCCTTAATATCTTTTTCCTCGAGTCCTAAATGCTCCAATATTGTTTGCGTTATTTTTGTTAAAGCATCTGATCTAGCAGCAAACGATAATTGTTCTATTTCATTTTGATAAACATGTACAGTGTTTTGATATAGAGATTGGGCAATAATCTGTTCTAACACAGGTAAAGGAAATGCCCCATATTTCTTAGTGTACTCCTGGAGTATCTTCAAGAAACTATTTTGTTCACTGTCTTCTTTGTCCAAGGACAGTAACGGAGTGTCATCAATTTTTAGAGTTATTTCAGATATGATTTGCTTAAATGATTCACTAATATCTTTTATCTCTTTATTACGTTGCAGTTTGTTGTTTATCTCTTCTTTTACTTCAACAGCTATATTGGTTCTTATATCAATATCAGTAAGGGAATAATTGCCATTCAAAGCTTTAGCTATTGCTTCTGCTCCTTTAGTCTTTATGTCACTGCATGCTACATGAGTAAGGGTCTTATTGACCTCCAAAGTTTTAGCTATCGCTTCTGCACCAGCAACCCCTATACAATTGCTCTGTAAATTAAGGCTAATAAGGGCAGCATTGCTCTCCAAAGCTTTAGCTATTGCTTCTGTTCCTTCAGTCTCTATGTCATTGCATTCTATATTAAGATGAGTAAGGGTCTTATTGACTTCCAAAGCTTTAGCTATTGCTTTTGCACCAGCAACCCCTATACAATTGCCCCGTAAATTAAGGCTAATAAGGGTCTTGTTGACCTCCAAAGCTTTAGCTATCGCTTCTGCACCAGCATCCCTTATAAAATTGTCCTGTAAGTTAAGACTAATAAGGGCAGCATTGCTCTCCAAAGCTTTAGCTATTACTTCTGCCCCTACCTCATTCATGCAAATATTTGACATATTTAGGTCAGTAATATAACCATTATTTATTAATAACTTAATTTTTTCATGACCAATATTACGGCTCGGTAGGTTAAGTGCTGTGATATTGAAGTGAGTTTTTATAAATAAATTAAATGCATAATTACAGCCCGCTAGGTTAAGTGCTGTAATATGAGAGTTATTTTGTATAAATGAACTAAATGCATCTACGTTCTCTTCATTGCTTAATATCTCATACAATATCGCTTCTTTGCCCTTAAAATTCAAGCAATTGCCTATTAAACATGAATTAAAATATTCCGAATTAAAATTTGTCATTGTTTTTACCTATATTAAAAGTTAATGGTTTTAGTGGGATAGGCTACTTTGTTTGTAATTTTGCCGTATTAAACGGTATTTTATTAGGTGCAAATTATCAGATATAATGAATATAGCAACTATTATTTTTATAAATAAAGTAATTTCATAAAAACACGATGTAAAGATATCACGAAATATGATGCAAATTGTGATTTTTATGGTATAATAATTCCCTTGGAACACAGATACTGTAGGGGATCTATATGAGAAAAATTACTGTCAAATTTAACAAGTTACAAGATATCGAAAATCTTAAAAAAGTATAGTGATCATTTACCAGATATCGCTAAATTTTATTTAGGCAAAAAGATTTTTATACCGAGCTAGGTGGATAAAGCAGAGTTGCACATAACAACTACCAACGGCACTGAAATTATAACATTTTCTAACGCTGCACTAAGCTTTTATTTAGGCACCCAACATCCTTTTACTAAAATAGCTACGACTTCAGACTATAAAGAATAAAGTATACAATACAATTGAGTAATTAGAAATAGTAGTATCTTCTTCTATTAAAAATTTAAATACCTTGCTAATTCAATCTATTTGTTGCATGAATCATTTACTAAATTAAATTTGGGAATTGGTGTTAATAGGTGGTTCTGGGCAAGACTCATTTAGCAATTGGTTTAGCATTTACTGCAGTTGAAAAGGGTTACATGGTAAGGTTCTATACTTTAAATGAATTAGCTAGCCAATTACTCAATGCAAGAATGCATAACTATGAGATAAAATTCATCGATTCAGTTAAGAGGTTCAACCTTATTGTGATAGATGAACTGGGATATGTGCCAATAAAACCCGAGTCTAGATTCTTATTATTTGAGCTGTTTGCTAATATGAACAGTCTTCGCTGATTATAACAACCCATTTAAGATTTGAAGAATGGGGAAATATGTTTGGTAATCCTGAGGCAACAAAGGCAATTATCGATAGGATAACCCATCATTGTCAAATCATAGAAACTGGTAATAAAAGTTTTAGAGGAGGAAGGGATGTAGATTAAAGATTGAGATAATAGACTATTATGTCTATTAAAATTTATCAAGAGTTTTAGAGAATTTTATCTAAAATTTAACTAAAATTAACTAATTTTTTTATAGGTTTAGATGGGTCAATAGTTGATTACAATAAGGGGGCAAAAGATCATTACAATTTACACAAATGTATGTGAGGAGCAGAGTACAGGTATCACGCACAAATTACTAGCAGAAGTAGAGTTTCGAAAGAGGTCTATTGATGTTTTATGCTGTTATGACACTTATATAACAAAAATTGTAGGGTACTATGCTTAAAAAATCCAATAAAAATAAAATTATAATTTACAAGATAGGTAAGTATCTATAAGATCATTATGATTATATAAAAGTTAAAGAATATTAAGTATTACTTGTATGTAAACGAACAATATATCGCTATTTACTGATAGTGGATTAGTTTATATGGCAATAAACCTATTTTAATTGTTGCCTTTCTAGGTTATATAATATATGACAGTAATCTTTGCATTTGTTAATAATATATATTTGCAAAAATTTAATAATTCATTCATAAGGGAGTTAATTATGGCACGAAAGAATGACTTTATCGAAAAAGCTGACAAATTTATAGGTGAGAAAATCTATTCTCTAAGGCTTGCCAAGGGATTGTCGCGTCAACAACTTGCAAGGGTAATAGTAGTAACACATCAGCAGTTACAAAAATATGAGAAGGGGGTCAATAGAATACCAATGGGCAGGCTAATTCTTATTGCTAAAGCACTAGAAAAAAATATCGATTATTTTTATAATGGTTTAGAAGAGGTTGATAATGTTGAACCTGTACATACTCAACACCAACGTATGTGTATAGAAGTGTCAAGAAATTTTATGAAAATTCGTAACCCTGCACATCAACAAGCGGTTAATGCATTGATACGCTCTTTGATTAAAGAAGATTAGGTAAAATAAAACAGAATGAAAATATTGTAAGATTAAATAGATATCTAAATAATTTAGTGAGCGTTCAAGGAAAAAAGTTAAAGTACAAAACGTCATTGCGAGGAGCTACTTTAGTAGCGATAAAGTAATCCATTCTTGGTCATTTTATGGATTGCCGCATCGCCGCCAAGCGTCTCCTCAGTAATAGACGCTTGGCGAACAGATTTTTTATTTATCATAAGAAAATAGCAAAAAACCGTGAACGCTTACCTTCTGGCACTTCTTATCCCGATGCTCATGTATTATGTATAATGCCTCCATAAATTTAAACCAAAAAAATTAGAGCAATCCGTTTTTTATAAGATAAAATAACCAGGATAGGAGGTCTAAAATATTATGACAATAAAGAAGAATTATGAGGCAGAATTTAAAGCAAAAATAGCTATAGAAGCAATAAAGAGTAAAAAAGGAACTGCTGAAATCTGTAGTGAATATAAGATTCCAGTTACTAATTTATATGAATGGCGTGATAAGGCTTTAAGCAATCTATACCAAGTGTTTATACTAGAAAGCGAGTATATTAAAAAACAAAAGCTTGTATTACAGGAGATTGAAGGTCTGCACAAAATTATAGGAGAAATAACAATAGAAAATAATTACCTCAAAAAAAATTATTGAGATAGATAAAAAAGATAGATTTAAGATGATAGAGTTAGACAGTAATGTATCTGTACGCAAGCAAGCTCTATTGCTATCGATATGCAGATCGGGGCTTTATTATAAATCTATAATTAACGATTATGCAGAAACTGCTAATTTGCTCAATGAAATATATTTGGCTTCTGATTGTCGTTAGCTCCTGCTGATTTGGATCACTCCTCTGTGCCTTACTCTTAAAACCTTGTACTAACAGTTCAAGACCTTGTTTTTTCCACTTACTTATCTGTGTAGCATGAACCCCATACTTGCTAGTTATCTGGGCTATAGTTAATTCCCCCTTTATCGCCTCTATGACAATTT
>JAJIYQ010000022.1 GCA_020881075.1 Rickettsia endosymbiont of Labidopullus appendiculatus | reverse complement strand
GATCTAGGGATCATTACATCTTCTACAGTTTTATGACCAAATTTCAAAAGATTCATGAAAATCTTTTGTTCTTCTAACGTCATTTTCTTACTGTTAGATTTTAGCTTTTTAATAGTATAATAAAAACTATCCTCTATCTTTTCTTTAAAAAACAGACGAAAAAACCAAGACTTAAGAATATCAAATTTTGAAGGATTTGTAAGCATAGCCTTTTTAGAGTTAATAGAGGGAATATCTTCTTTTTTCACATAACCTAGCATAATTGTTAATATGGAGAAACAATAGCAAAATCCTTTAATATTTCTACTTCTAAATTTTCCATAATAGTTGCTTCTTCGTCATTTTGGTGATCGAAGCCAAGTAAATGCAAAATACTATGTACCAAAAGATGTATAAAATGATCCCTAAAGCTTTTATTTTGACTTATCGCTTCACTCTGAATTATTTCATACCCAAAAGCTATGTCTCCCAAATACATATAATCTACATTAGGGGTAAATTCAAGTAGATGCCGAAAGTCTAATTCTATATCAGGGAATGATAGCACATTTGTAGGTTTCCCCTTACCACAAAATTGGCTATTCAAATTTAACATTTCATTATTATCAGTTAGTAATATCGCTAGCTCAAACCTTGCAACTCCTTTAAAATTCTTATATCTACTTAGTATAGCACACGCAACCTTCTTCACTAATAGTTTATTGATAAATTTATGATTTTTCCAATCTTGATAAGTGCGAATAATTTCTACATTGATTTTCATAATATAATTTATTGTTGAATATGGCTGAGCAAATATAGCTTCTATAATTGATTTAAATAGCCTTAATTATATAGCTTTATAATTAATTTACACCAAATTTATTTAAATTTTTATTGCGAAACATAGTTGCTCCATATTAATGCTTAGAGCTCAGCTTTTTTCAGCCAAAACCTTTAAAAAAGTATAAGATATTGCGTAAAAAATTAAACTATATATAATGCACAAAATAATTTTTAAATAGGAGAAATATTATGACCGCCCCTAATATACCAAGAATATTAAAAATAGTAGAAGAAATAGAAGATTTAGAAGCAATAGAAGCAGTAAAAGAATTACTAGCAATAGAAGCAGTAAAAGAATTACAAGCGATAGAAGCAGTAGAAGAATTACAAGCGGCAGAAGCAGTAAAAGAATTACAAGCAATAGAAGTAGTAGAAGAGTTACAAGCGATAGAAGCAGTAGAAGAATTACAAGCAATAGAAGCAGTAGAACCTGCTGCAGTTGTTACCAATTCGACTTTTGGAGAATCATTAACTGTAAGGGCAGGAGGGCATACTGTCACTCTTACAGGGCATGATTTCTATCTCCTCTTTTTATCTTTTACCCCTAATGGTCATCTAGAATTTAACTATGGTGGCGAGGATTATAGCATAGACGTTATAGGAGATATGCATATTACTTTATCATGATAGCACCTAATTCAATAGGTTTTGCTATAGAGAAATCTAAGCATTGAAACATAGGCAACGAAGTAATTCAAAAAGTAACTAGAATTGCTTCGTTGTAACAAAAATACTCCTAGCAATGACGAAATATATGGTCTGTAAATGCCATACGTAAGATGAGTCATTAAAATCAATAAACTTCATAATTTTCTAACAAAATTATTTCTTATTCAGCTATAATCCTGATTTAAGCAATTAAAATAAGTTGATGATAAAAATAGGCAATATTCAGCTACCTCATTCGGTGATATTAGCCCCAATGTCGGGGGTTACTGATCTACCATTTAGAAAATTAGTACGAAAATTTGGTGCAGGTCTGGTAATCTCTGAAATGGTTGCTAGTCGGGCAATGATTATTGAAACAAGGCAATCTTTACAAAGATGTGCAATCATTCAAGATGATGCTACTGGTTCATGCGTACAGATTGCTGGATGCGAACCCGATATAATAGCAGAATCAGCTAAAATGAATGAGGATATGGGAGCCAAGATTATTGATTTAAACTTTGGTTGTCCAGCTAAAAAAGTAGTTGGTGGCTATTCTGGTTCTGCTTTGATGCGAGATGAGAAGTTAGCGGCAAAAATCTTAGAAACTACAGTAAAAGCAGTAAAAATCCCAGTAACTTTAAAAATGCGTACTGGCTGGGATGAGCAAACTAAGAATGCTCCAAATTTGGCAAAAATAGCCTATGATGCTGGTATACAAATGATCACCATTCATGGTAGGACAAGATGCCAGTTTTATTCTGGTCAAGCAGATTGGGAGTTTATAAGACAGGTTAAGGATGCGGTAAAGATTCCCGTTATCGCTAATGGAGATATTACCTCATTATCTAAGGCTAAGGAATGCTTACAAAAATCGGGGGCTGATGGTATAATGGTTGGTCGGGGAGTATATGGTAGACCGTGGTTTATTTCTCAAATAGCCCATTATCTTGCAACAGGAGAAGAACTTCCCTCCCCTTCAATGGCAGAGCAGTTAGAAGTGATATTAAGTCATTATGATGCCATGCTAGAGTATTACGGAAACGATACCGGCGTTCAGCTAGCAAGAAAACATATCGGTTGGTATAGTAGTGGTTTAGCAAATTCAGCAGAATTTAGGGGTGGGGTTAACATAATGCTTGATCCCGTTAAGGTTAAAGACAAGATCACTGAATTTTATGAAAAATGTTTTTAACCTTGTAACCCCTACCCTAAGCAACTACTCCCTCTAGAACGGCTATTGTTCCTAATAGCAGGAGATGTAATAGGGCGAGGTAGAGATGCAGAAGAAGTAATGGTTTTTCTTATGCCATAAGCTTTTTTCTTGATTTTTTCGATGTTCATTGTTTCTGCTTGCCCCTCACGTAATTTTGCTCCCATATCTTGAGATTGTTCAGTAGTAAGAATCTTCTCGCCTTTTGCCATTTTAATTAAATTATCTACAATGAAAGGTCCACAATCTTTATCGTTTTGTTGTTGTTTAGTCTTTAAATCAACGATTTCAGCATTATCAGGACAAACTTCTTTAATCATATCTAGTAACTCCTGTCGTTGATCTATAGGCGTTCCCATAGGATCATTATAGGTAAATACTATCTTATTATCCCTATCCTTAGTGATTGCTAAACTAACCCAGTGTTCATGTCCGGTGTTAAGAGGTATAATAACTGCTTCCTTACCACCTATTAAATTATTACGTGCATGAAGCAGTGTGTCCTTTAATAACTCTTTTTCTTCTAGGGAAGCATGAGTAATAACAGAAATTTTTGTTTGATCTACCGAGGCTTTTAACAAATTGCTAATATCATCTTCATTATACAAATACTCCGCTCTAGTTAAGTTACCATCCTCCAGTGATGAATGTACCGCCTTATCTTGTTTAATTGATGTTGCCTTACTATCTTCATTTATCATCTGCTTCAAAACATTTATAACTCTCTTAAGGACACTCTCTGGTTTATAGTCGTTTAGATTCTCTTGCATATCAAAAATAGTTCCGCTATTAATGCCAGGATCAGTTTCCCTTTGTTTAACTTCAACAATAATATCAGAACTTCTTCCCTGACCTTGACCTAATGGGATGCAACCATTATTAAAATTTTCAATGGTGTATCCCTGTTGAAGCGGTACAGTATATTTAGCTTGTTTGGCAAGATTCTGAAGTTTTTGAGGATCAGATAGGTCAAAATATATATCAATAGGATTTATTTCTGTTCTACCAGTATCTTTTTGGAATTGTTGAGATAATTGCGATATATAATTCTCTAGTTTTCTAGCACCACCAACTTTATCTTGTAAAATTTCTTCAACTTCTAACTTAATACCGAATTGTTGATCTTCGTTAATGATACCAAATTTGTTTGCAATAATATTAGCTACGTCATCGATAGATGAAGGATTGCTGGCTATAATTACCCTAGTATTACCTAAGTCTTTTGCTGCTTTTACTACCTCAGTTAATCTCTCTTTATTAGGTAATCCCCCTGACAATAATATATTAGGAGGTCTGTTTAGAATCTCTGACTCTATTAAATTGCTAACTGGCATAGATTGGATGTGCGAAGTTTTTTCTTTTGCTACATGCTTTTCAGCCACAGCCCTAATTTGGTCGTTAGCATTGGCAAAAAACACATGATCAACATTAGACAGAAGAGGTTTCCAACTAGTTGGAAAATTTTGATCTTGGGCATTATAATTACTAAAGGTCAAACAAACCTTAACCCCTAAATTTTTTAAATTCGTTAAATCATCTTCATCAAATAACGGTTTTTCCATATTTGAATTAAATTGTATATTAAGTATGGGTGTTTTTCCTAGATTCTCAGCTTTATCAAATATTTCACTTACTATATTTTCCTTATCTAGTTTACCATTTTGCATGTGGGGTTTAAGCTCAATAGTTGATATTGCTGAGCTAATGTTAGACATATTGGTGCTATGCTGAGTTTCTTGGCTTTCATGGCTACCGCCAATATTAAATAACAATACATTATTTTTTCCTTCATCTAATGGCATATGCACCTCTAATTAACTATAATATTTAACGACTATCAGTTTAAACTAAAAAACAAGCAAGATCAATTCTTCAAAGCAAAACAGCATATTAGTTGTATAATAATCTCACCCTCTTTAATAATATACTATTATAAACATACACTAATATATTATTTGTTGGTAGAGTTGATTAAATGGTAATAGTAATTGGCTATAAAAAATTAATATAGGTGGAAATAATGCATTGGAATGATGTTGACGAAATTGCTATGAGTTTAGAAGAAAATTATCCGGATGAAGATATATCTGAATTAACACTAAAAGATCTTGAGGACTTAATAAAATCATTGAGTGATTTTGATGACCATGAAATTGAAACAAATAAAGAGGTGTTAAAAGAGATTCTTGAAGCTTTGAAAGAAATGAAAGATAGTAATTTTGAGGCTTAATAGTAAATTTTTTAAATTGTAAGATTAAATGGAGATTTATGGTAATATAATGGTCCCAAAAATTTAGACAAAAAATAAGAGGAAATGAGATAGAATTCTTTAGCAAAAGAATAAGGAGCTATAGATGAAAAAACAAGCTAAGCAGTATAGTGCGGAAGAAAAAACTAAAATTGTCATAGAGGCGATAAAGGGGGAATTAACTATAGCCCAGATAACTAGCAAGTATGGGGTTCATGCTACACAGATAAGTAAGTGGAAAAAACAAGGT
>JAJIYQ010000021.1 GCA_020881075.1 Rickettsia endosymbiont of Labidopullus appendiculatus | reverse complement strand
TTCAGCAATTGTCGAACCTTTAAAAGTTTCATAGGCGTTTTTGCTGATACATATAAGGTCTGCAAGCTTTTTAGAAAGCTTATCATCTACTTTGTCATAACTCTTAATTAATTCAGTTAATTCATATTGTCTTTCCTTTAATTGAGCTTTCTTACGAAAAAATTCTTCTCTAGTTAAGGTGTCATCTGCTAAGAAATCCATCAATCTATCGAGTTTATTTTGAATAACGGTATGCTCTTGTTTTAATTCTCCAACTTCACGGTTAAATTCATGAGCTTTGTCTTTATTGACACTTGTTAAATAATCCATTATTTGTTTTAATATCTCAGGATTTTTTACTTGTAAGCTTTTTAATACTTCCTCAATTTGTCTTAATATTTCATCTTCCCTGACCCAAATAGCTTTTTTAGGATATTTTGGACTCCAAGCTCTTAAGTAAGTCCATTCTGATATTTCGCCATTTTTATATTTTTTGCTCTTAGTATCAGAAGTAATATTTACGATCACCTTTGGCAGTTCAGTGTGGTCTCTAGTTTTAGCAACTTGTTGTTCCTTACCTTCAGCCCCCTTAGCCTGTTCAATTTTGTCTCCCCCACCTATTATAGCATATTTTTGCTCGACCACTAATTGGGTTTTTAGTAAAATTTTAACTATATTATCGTGGACTTTGCCAGCAAAGATTGAATCGTTGTAGATATGTTGGTTTAGATGTCCAACAAATTCCCCAAAATCTTTTATTGGTCTACCTTCTTTGATGGCGTCACTTTGCTCCTTTTTGTAAAGTACTTGCGAAATATGTAACATCGCTTGCAGATCAGCTTTACTACCACCACTTTCCTCAGCCTGGGTTACTTCATCTTCTAAATTTTGGAAGAAGTTTGCTGCAAATTGCTTCTTACTGCATTATAATCCTCGTTTTTTCCACCATTCATCGGTTTTGTATTCTTCTGGTAATGTTGCCCATTCTTCAGCAAATACATCGTCTAGCCCAAAGTTTTCTTTGATAATCTTACACCATTCTTCTCCTAATTTTTTGGGTAATTTCTTCCCACACCATGGACAATAACACATTGGTCGCTCCATACCAAAATCATAACCATGTAAGACAAGGTTATATCTTCTTGTTTCAGAATGATATATAATTACTTCATGATTTTTTTTATAAGTTGGATCAGCAAAATAATCCATTATATCACAACAATGTTCCATTTATTTTATACCAATTAATTCTTTCTTGTTAATTATATCTCCAACTTTACCTCCATGTCTATTCATTACTTTGCCAGTCATATCTACATTTGCTTCACGTATCAATTCATCACCTTTTTCTCTAAACTTTTTCCAATGTTCGCCGCCATGAGCTCTGTCACCGCTTATTTCCTTAGAATACCATGTTTTAGGATCTTTTGCATCTCTATAAAACTTACCATATTTTTTATGTCTTGAAACTTTATCATGATTTCCTTCTTTGCTTGGATCAAAGGAGTTTTGCTCTTCATCTTTATTCTTATTATCATCATCTGGTTCAAAATCACCTGGATCAGGCATGAAAGTAGCAGACACCTTCTGCTGTTGTTTGCTTGTAGATGGTTTATTACTACTATCATCATGTTTTCTTTTTTCAAAGTCATTTTGTTGTTGTGGGTTCATTATATTCATTACACTTTCTGGCTTTACAGCAAGTGTAAGTGCAATTTTAAGAATTTGACCGGAAGATCCATCACCTATATTTTTAAACAACCATGCTACCAATGCATTTTTAGGAATATCCGTAATTGCATTAACTGCCGCAATTCCGCCAAAAGCAGTTCCAGTTGCTACCACACCCTCCCCACCAGTCGCTATCCCAGCTGCTATCATAGGAGCAGGACAAGCCTGTGCCTCTGATATACCAAATAATTCTTTCGCTATTTCTACCAATTGTTGTTTTAAATTATTATATCCGCCATTTTCTTCTATTTTCTGGTTGATTTCTGGGTTATCTTGAATAATCTTCTGTAACTTAACATCTAGCTCATCCTTGGTTTGACTGGTGGCAAGCAACTTTGTTATCCCATCTTCAGTCCATTTAAACTCAGTTGATTCAGCAGCTGGCTTGTTGCTAGGTGGTATGTCTGAATCGAATGGTTGATTATCCTTAGTTTGACTAGGTTCTTCATTACGTTCTGGGTGAGTTGGCAGTTCAGTGTGGTCTCTAGTTTTAACAACTTGTTGTTCCTTACCTGCTACCCCCTTAGCCTGTTCAATTTTGTCTCCCCCACCTATTATAGCATATTTTTGCTCGACCACTAATTGGGTTTTTAGTAAAATTTTAACTATATTATCGTGGACTTTGCCAGCAAATATTGAATCGTTGTAGATATGTTGGTTTAGATGTCCAACAAATTCTCCAAAATCTTTTATTGGTCTGCCTTCTTTGATGGCGTCACTTTGCTCCTTTTTGTAAAGTACTTGCGAAATATGTAACATCGCTTGCAGATCAGCTTTACTATCACCATTGGTCTCAGCCTGGGTTACTTCGTCTTTTAAATTTTGGAAGAAAATGAAATATTTCTGTTTATTTTTAGTAACCTGCTCATCTTCTCCATCTTGTGCCAGTTCTTCCAATTTTTCCAGATTTTGGGAGTTCGCCGCAAATTGTTTCTCAAACTCTTGAATCTCAGCTGGACTGAGCTTTGAACCAAAATGCCAGTCATTACCTCTATCAAGATTTTTTCCTAACTGCTTGGTATTTATTTCAGCACCAAAGATATTTGCCGTTTTCGCCCCTTTGATGATCACATCCTTAGCTGCTTGTTTGATATTATCAAATATACCAGAAAAATAATGCCCTATCATTTTCGGTAGAGTCTTGCTTAATTCGTCTTTAGGGATTTTTGTAATATCTGGTGGTCTCTTTACTGCTTCTTTGATACCAAGCACAGTTTCCAACATATCACCATGCACTGTGCTATCAAAACTGGCTTGCTCTTCTTTGGTAATTTGTTTATGTTGAGATATATCCCGGTTTAACTGATCACCGCTGATAGAACCGCTAGTAATTTGTCCCTTACCTATGGTGCTGCTGACAATTTGCTGATGATCTTTAAACTGAACTTTTACCGGTGCATGATGAAAAGAAACATCTCTTTTACCTTTGCCAGTTTGTTCCTCAGTGTGCTTTACTTGAAAATTCGCCCCAATGCCCAGGGTCAATCCTTGATCATAATCATGGATAGTTTTTACCACCATCCTGCCACAATTGACGCTTAAATTACCTTTATCAGTTAGCTTGCCATTTTTATCTTCTTCACCATTAGCAATCAGACCACCAGCAATTTCTAATGTTTCTTTTACTATGATATTTACTAGTTGTGAGCCGATGATACGTGCTACTTGATTAGTCCAAGCTTTTTCCTTAAACCCGCCTTCTACTCCACCACCAAATCCTGTAAAGTTATATTCTTTGTTAAAACCGATATTTAGGTTAGCTCCCATTAGTCTCTCAGATACTATATCTTGCACTGATTCAACAACTAGATTATTAGCTTTGATATCAACTTTCATCCCTTCTAAAGTGACCCCTTTGAATTTGCCATCACCTGATAGGGTGATTTTTAAATTACCACTGGCTTTGATGTAATTAGGGTGGTGGATAGTACTAGTTGATTCGACATTTTGAGTAGATGCCGATAAACTGCTATTTACCCCAGTATCTAAATCAATCTCAAGATCAATAGAGCTAAAATCATATTGATAGTTATATTTATCACTACTAGTTTCAAAGGTAAAATTAGTAGCAGCAAAATCGACATCTTTTGCTGTCATCTTCACCCCTTGGAAACGAATATCGTCTTTAACATGGGCAATGATCGTTTCGCCATTAATAATATTATCTACAGCTACGGTATCACAAGTCATTTCTTCACTCTGACTGGCGGATAAATATGCATACAACCCAACATTTACTGCATTAGTTGGTAACATGGCTAATGATTTATATGCATCGTAGGCTTTAAAAACTCGATCAAGATTATCAACAACATGGCTACCTTTCTTGGTAACCAACATTTTAACTTTATCTATAACGTTAGTGACATTTTGCTTAACAGCAAGTTTTATCCCTAATTCAGCATGCTGCTCAATATGTTTACTAATAATTTGAGCATCATAGGTTTTTGCTTGCCAGTTACGTGCTTCTACTTGAATAATTTTAGCAGATATATCCGAAGAGATTTGCTCAAATGTTCCGTCTTTTGCCATAATCGTTAGGGCATTAGAGGCTACTAATTCAGAAGAGTTTAAATGCTGCTCCCATAATTTCTGCTGATCCTTATCTACAGTTGCCGCTGCTCTAAACCCACCTTCATTCTTACCTTTGTGGTAAAAACCAATCTTAAAACCAGATTCACTACAGAAAATTAGTGATTTATCAGTATATTTTGAGGCTTCTAGCTTTAAACCATTGGGTACTACTAAATGAATATCCTGCCCAATAATCTTGCTGCCTAGAATATGCATTTGCCCACCAACTATTCCATAAAAAGTGCCACCAGCACAGATAATAGTTGGTACGCTATCATATTCTTCACTAAACTTTCTGACACTTTTGTTGGTATTAAATGTCATCGAATCCCCATCAGATGACCAAAGAACTAAAGCCATTAAAAATTGCTAATGTAGCAAACTCTATGAAACGCCAAGGTCAATTCCCAGTTATTATTATAAGTTTTAAGGGGATTAGAGGTAGTAGTTATGAAGAAATTGAAAGTAAAATCAGCTATCAAATAACTAAGTTATTTAGTAATTATCGTTATTTAAAACGTTATGTAAGTGAGAAAGAATATTTATTGGAAGAAGCGGAAAAAGAGCAATTAACTAGATATTTTTCTGGAAAGTTTAATAAAGTAGAGCTTGAGAATAGTTTGAAATTTTTAAGCGATTTACTTTATAAACATTTTAATCAAAAAGTCTATATATTAATCGACGAATATGATACGCCAATTAATAGTTCCTATATGGAATTTGGTCATAAAGAAGAATTTAATCAGGTACTTAAACTATTCCGGGCAATATTTGGCAATAGTCTTAAAACCAATGATTCATTACAAAAAGGCATCATTACCGGCATATTGCGTGTTGCTAAGGCTAATTTGTTTTCAGATTTGAATAATTTAACTGAATGTAGTTTATTAGATGAAAGATTTTCTAGCAGTTACGGATTTACTCAAGCAGAAGTTGATGAATTATTAACTAAAGTACCAACCACTACGAAGGCAGAAGAAATTAAAAATTGGTATAATGGCTATAATTTTGGCGGAGAAGTCATTTATAATCCATGGTCAATTATGCAATGTTTGGCAAGTAAAGGCAAGCTTGATCACTATTGGATTGATAGTGGTGGGACTGATTTGATTGATCATGTATTGCTCTCAGATGAGATGCAAACAGATATTCAGGCTTTAGTTGCAGGTAAAACGATTACTTCTTCTATTACTAAACATATAAATTTTGCTGATATCAGACAACCTGAAGGGTTATTTAGCCTATTATTATTTAGTGGTTATCTAAATCCTGCAGCCAAGATGTCAGAACAAGATATTTACGAACTATCTATCCCTAATTATGAGGTAAAATATATCTACCAAAAAAGAATGGTGCAATGGGTTAGTAAACAATTAGATATTGATAATTCACGATATTATTCTTTCGTTACTTTATTACCAGATGGTAGAATAGAGGAGTTTAAGGAACGTCTGCAGGAATTGTTACTTAATTCTACTAGTTTTCATTAAATAGGAGAGAAAAAAGCCGAATTATTTTATAGTGGCTTTATGCTCGGCTTTATTAATATGCTAGGTTCTAATTATATAATATCGAGCGAACAAGAATCAGGGGATGGCAGAGCCGACGTTGTGATGATTCCAAAAACTGGCAAAGGTGATAAAGCGATGATTATCGAGTATAAAATCGCTAAATCCTCAGAAGATTTGGCTCAAATAGCCAAAACTGGCTTACAACAAATTATTAACAAAAAATATGACAGTAAAATAAAAGAGCATTCACATGTAAAACAAATATTAAAAATTTCCTTAGCATTTTATGGAAAAAATATGGAGTTGCAATACGATGTAACGAAGCTCTAATAATAGAGCGTAAGC
>JAJIYQ010000020.1 GCA_020881075.1 Rickettsia endosymbiont of Labidopullus appendiculatus | reverse complement strand
TGATCCCATCAATGCTCTATTAGCATCATCATTTTCCAAAAATGGAATAAGTGATGCAGCAACAGAAACAACTTGCATCGGGGTAACGTCAATATAATCTATTTCTGCAGGGGTAAGCATAACAAAATTACCGCCATCAATTCGGCAATTAATTAACTCTTCCTGTAACAAACCTTTTTGATCGGTAGCTGCATTAGCTTGAGCAATTTTATATTTCCCTTCTTCAATCGCTGACAAGTAAACAACTTCATCTGTTACACGACCATCTACAACTTTTCGATAAGGAGTTTCAATGAAACCATGTTTATTAACCCTGGCATAAGTAGCCATGGAATTAATCAAACCGATATTCTGTCCTTCTGGTGTTTCGATTGGACAAATACGTCCATAATGTGTAGGGTGAACGTCCCTTACTTCAAATCCAGCTCTCTCCCTACTAATTCCACCAGGTCCTAAAGCTGATAATCTTCTCTTATGAGTTATTTCTGATAATGGATTAGTTTGATCCATAAACTGAGAAAGTTGTGATGTACTAAAAAATTCTTTTACTACAGAAACTAAAACTTTTGAATTTACTAAATCATGAGGCATAACCGCATCAAGATCAACCACAGACATTCTTTCAAGTACTGATTTCTCCATACGAACCAAACCAATCCGAAATTGATTCTCAATTAATTCACCAACTGACCTAACTCTTCTATTACCAAGATGATCAATATCATCTATCGAACCTTTGCCATCTTTTAGATCTACTAAAACTTTAAGAATATGTTTAATATCTTCAATAGTTAAAATAGCTGTAGATTCTGGTATATTAAGTTCCAATCTTGAATTCATTTTAATACGACCAACTTCCGAGAGATCATATCTTTCAGGCTCAAAAAATAAATTATTAAATAATATCTTAGCCGCTTCAATATTAGCTGGTTCTCCTGGTCTTAATACCCTGAATATGTCGATCAATGCTGATTCATAATTTTGGTTTTTATCAGCAAATAAGGTATTTCTTATGTAAGGACCTGATTGGGTATTGATAGCAAGTACGTCGACCGATGAAATTCCAAGAGTCATAATAGAATTTAACATATCTATTGTGATCATTTCGCCAATGGTAGCTAGTACCTCACCATTATCTGGATTAACAAGATCATGTGCTAAATATTTACCTACCAAATACTCCCCTTCTACCAAAATATTTTTCACTCCATCTTGAGCAAACTTCTTAGCCAAACGAGGAGTAATCTTTTGCCCAGATGCCAGTATGATATTACCAGTATCTGCATCTACTAAATCAGTAACTAGCCTATGAGCATTTACAGATTCTGGTATAAATTTCATTGCCCAGCATCCATCCTTGGTAAAACATGTTACCGTATCATAGTAGAATTTTATAATTTCATTAGTAGACATTCCAATAGCTCTAAGCAGAGTAGTAACATAAAGCTTTCTTTTCCTATCTATTCTAAAGTACATAACATCTTTAGCATCAAATTCAAAATCTAACCATGATCCTCTATATGGTATAACCCTAGCAGAATACAAAAACTTGCCTGAAGAGTGAACTTTGCCTTCATCATGATAGAAGAATACACCAGGTGACCTATGCATCTGTGATACTACCACTCTTTCTGTACCATTAATAACAAAGGTACCATTTTTGGTCATTAGGGGTATATCCCCCATATAAACTTCTTGTTCTTTAATGCCTTTGATTTCTCTTGCTCCAGTATCTTCATCAATATCCCAAATACTTAATCGCAATGTGACTTTAAGGGGAGCGGCATAACTCAGACCTCTTTGGGTACACTCCTCAACATCATATTTAGGATTATCAAACTCATATTTAGCAAATTCTAAATAGGCAATATTAGAGGGATCACGAATCGGGAAAATTGAACTTAATACTGATTGTAGTCCTTTGTTTTCTCGCTCAAAGTCTCTAACTCCAAACTGTAAGAAACCTTTTTCATAAGAATTTTTCTGAACCTCAATCAAATTTGGTATAGATGCTACCAAATTTATGTGACCAAAATTCTTTCTTATACGTTTACCAATTGATAAGGACTGCGTTGTCATATAATCTCCCGATTCATTATCTATATCTTAACACGAGTTACCAATATATATAATTGGTAACTCGGCTATAATCTTGAAAAAATAGACTTGTTATTGTGAACAAAGTTTTTGTCATAACTTTTTGTCATATTTTTGATAAAAATTGTAACTTTCAATAATTTTTGCTTTGAAACCAAACAAAAAGCCACTTAAAGAACTCAATTTAGAAGTAATGTATGTTCGAATTATTTGGAGAATTGGCATATAAAACAAAAAAAATCTGACATATGCATATTCAAAACAAAAGCCCATGCATAGTTTATAGTTTTACGAAACCGATTCTCTAATTATTCAAGCTTTAAATTATTCAAGCATAATCTCAAATTATTTTTATTTTTGCTAAATAGTATGAATAAACTTTTTAAATTAATAGGCTCTGTGAAGCTAAAATGCATAAATCTGTTGCAAATCTTCAGCTGATTTAGAATTTTGGATAAACAAATGCCAAATTCTCCCATGACAAAAAATATCCGCCTTAGGAGTTTAATAGCTTTTTGTTTATATTTTTGTATAAAATGCAATAATTTTTGCAGGCACGAAAGTATATTTAGCACCACAACTCTTAAGCAAAATAGAATATCACACAACAAGTTTATTCCCATTATCAACAATACAAACCTAGATTCAGTACTAAAAACGCTAAATATATCAATAGTCAATTAACCTGAATTAGTGTCGAATAAGCACCCATCGTACTGTCATTGCGAGAAAGCGTAAGCCCCCGAAACAATCCATTTTAATCGTTTTTTTGGATTGCTTCCACCACTAAAGTGGCTCTAAGCCATGACGCTGATGCTAAATACTAATCGAATTTATAACGTTACCAATTCAAGCTATTCACTATAGTCAATTGATCAGAAGTTGGGGATGTTGTCGCTCAATGCTCGCCTATTACTTATAGGCTTCGCTCCATAGTTCTCAGCCCCAAATTCTCCTGAATTGACCATAATTCTCATAAAATAACTGATATTAGACCTCTTGCAAAACTCTACTTCTGCTGGTAATTTGTACGTGATAGCGGTACTCTGCTCCTCACGTACGCTTAAGTACGCTGCGGTTCTGCGTTCGCGTCTCCTTCAAATTCCTCAGCATAAGCGAGTTTTGCAAGAGGTCTATTATAAAAATTATTTTAATTCAACTTTTGCTCCAGCTGCTTCTAATTTTTCTTTAAAGCTTTCAGCTTCTTCTTTATTTACACCAGATTTAATCGTTTTTGGGGCAGCATCAACTAATTCTTTAGCTTCTTTCAAGCCAAGACCAGTAAGCTCTCTAGTGACCTTAATTACTTCTATTTTTTTATCACCACTACTAGCCAAAACAACTTCAAAGGCTGTTTTTTCAGCTACTGCTTCTGATGCGGCAGGAGCTGCGGCTACTGCTACAGGAGCGGCAGCTGTTACACCCCATTTTTCTTCTAGCATTTTTGAAAGCTCTGCTGCTTGAATTACTGTAAGAGTTGATAATTGATCTACGATTTTTACTAGGTCTGTCATAATTTTCTTCCTTTTAAAACTTTTTTATTAAATTAACTTT
>JAJIYQ010000019.1 GCA_020881075.1 Rickettsia endosymbiont of Labidopullus appendiculatus | reverse complement strand
TTTCCTTTCTATGGTAGGGATTAGTCTTATCTTATCAATTATTACTACAACCACAGTCCTTTATTTAGTATTACAATGGTTTCCACCACAGCAAAAATATATGGTTGAAAAAGCTCACGATATTCATACAGAAGGAGTAGTACAGATATTTGATATGCAAGGTAAATTTTGTAATAAAGCACAAATAATCAAGGATTAAATGCAATCATACTTGATATTTCATAACTCGATAATCTTGGAGATTCAATCAGAAAGCTATAAAAAACAGGTGCTTATTGAAAAAATTTGCTATTATAACCTTAATTATGGATAAGAATAAGCATTTTAAAGAATGGGTATCCTCAAAATCATTTGATTATAGTGTGTACTATCTCACTAATATATCCACAAATAACAAAATTAGTATTTACGGATCCAAATGTGCGTTATATAATGGATCCGAATATAAGCATTTGTTAATTTTAGGATCGAACGCTATGGTTAAATTTTTAGGTAGACACGAGGAATTGGAAAGACTTACAGCAATTAGCAAAAAGTATAATTCACAATCTTTCTGATAGCCCCTCAAATCTAGGAAATATTCGCCTAAAATATAATTTCAACTACTTCAGATAATTACACTTCTAGTCTTTTATATTTGTATTAAACCCATAATTAACACTTCTAACGCATCTGATATGCTAACATTATTATCTTCAATACTACTATCAATTCTTATTGTACTGACAATCTTACCAGCCTCTATCATTTCCACAAGTTCTTTTACTACATTATGACTAAGAATATTATCATCAAGCCTTAGTTCGGATAAAGTGCTATTAATTTCTAGAGCCTTAGCAAGTTGTCTAGCCCCATCATCACCAATATTATTCCCATTGAGATATAGTCGCTTGATAGTTCTATTATTTTCTAAAAATTTAGCTAATATGATTGCACCCTTGTCACCAATATTATTGTTACTTATATCTATTTGGGTTACGGTTTTGTTGTTTTTCAAAAACTTTACAACTATCTTTACTCCATCATTGTAAATATTAGTATTATGTAGATTTATATGTGTTACCGTTTCATTATTTTTTAAAGCTTCGCTAAGTAATTTAAGATACTTACTGCCGATATTATAGTTTCTAAGGTTTATTTTGGTCAATTTTCCACTAGCTTGTAGCTTTCTAATAAGCTCAGTAGGTGTAATAGATTTAGTAGGTTTTATAAGTTTAGTCATAATATTTACCTGCCAAAGTTAATAGATATTTTTAATAGTTGTTTATTTCAATGGTTCTTAATTTGTTTATTTTTGTTTGAACATTTTTTAATATTGTATTTCATAATAATACTAACCCGAATTCTGGATTAGAAAATTCATAAAAACCTTAACATACAAGGCTTACATCGTAGTAAAGCATAATAAAATTGATAATTTTGATCGTATAACTAATTATTATACAGTTGATCCATCTAAAATTAAATAATAATTTGTTAAACAACCTATACTTGCAGAAAACTGCTTTGCAATTTTTTAGCAGTATAAATCACATTTTAAAACTATGTCGCCAAGTAAATTTTTGGTAAATTCTTCATTTACCAGGTCATAATTATAAAAATTATCCTCCTGTACTCTGGTAATAAAATCTTGCTTTTGAGCAGCAGCATTATCCATAATCTTACAAATTTTCTCTAAAGCGGCAGCCTTAAAATTTTTATCTTGACTTAGACCATATGCGTACTCCAAATATTTTCGGGCTTTTTCAAACAAACATACAGACTCAAAATACTCAGCCTGCTTTAGCATTATATCAGGATTGTTTTGATCTTGTTTTAGCCATTTTTTAAAACATGCTTTTACCTTAAACTCATTATTAACTACTTTATATCAGTCAATCGCCTTAGCATATTCACCCTTGTTAAAAAATAGCTGCCCAAGTTTTTCATATATTTTTGGTAGATGGCTATCCGCCTCTATAGCTTTTACATAGTAAATCAATGGTGATTCCTTGCCACCATTCTTCTCAGAGATACTAGCCATACAGCTATAGGCTATAGCCTTAAGAGTCTTGTAGGCAGGAGAGTCTTTGTAATTTTCCAGATATTCGATAGCTTTAGTATAATACTCTCGGTCAGATTGGTTCTCATCAATATTCAAGTTACTAACTTGGTACTCAAGATTTTCTGTTACTTTAGCATGGCAAGTTGTTATTAACTCTGCAATTTTTGCATGATCAGGTAATTTAGTTCCACAGACATTAGCGAAGAATTTCACATATTCATACTGCTGCCGTAAACAATAACCATAGTCTTGTATCTGATGCTGAAGCGGAGAATTATCAGACTCAGCATATTCAGCAAAAATATCCACTGCTTGCTTAAAGATTGTTATGGCATC
>JAJIYQ010000018.1 GCA_020881075.1 Rickettsia endosymbiont of Labidopullus appendiculatus | reverse complement strand
CCGTGCTTTCGCACTTTGCTTCATTGTCCTGTCCGCTCTTGATTCAGGACAGTAGATTCACCCAGCAGCATGGGTGGTAGTATCCCTGTTGTACTACAGCTCTTTTCGACAACCTCGTGTCGCAGGGGGGTTGTAACGGAGAATCTATTTTTTTTCCGAAAAAGCTATGTATTTGGTATGAGAATAAGGGATTGAGGCTCTAACTTTTAGGAATTGGTGAATATTGACAACAATTAAAAATAAGATTATTATCTAAGCACAGAGTATTCTGCTGTTTAACAAGTTTATTACTTCTAGCTCTATTAATTTAGGTAACTATCCCTTGACAGCAAGTAACAATATTTTATAGTAAAAATGTCGCACTAATTTAGTATCTATTTAATAATCTTATGGGGTTTTTGTTTACTTATAAAGTAAAAAACTTATTCAATAGAATAAAAAGAGTAAAACAATAATGTCAAGCTTTGCAGAACAACAAACTGAATGGATAATCAGCAATAACCTTATAAATCGTGGATGGGTTATTGATAATAGGAATGGCAAGAACGTTTTTTTTCAAAAACCACCAATTGAAGAACACCGAAAAAAGCTTAAAGGTAAAAAACCTGATTATATACTATATCAATCTAATACCACTAGACCTATTGCAATCATTGAAGCAAAAAAAGGAGGGGTAGATTTAAAAGATGCTTTAGAGCAAGAGACTGAGTATGCACAACTATTAGGAGTCCCTCTCGTATTTGCTATGAACGGCGCTTATTGTGAAACAAGATTTGTACCAAATGGCAAAGAACTTATCCTTAATAAAAGTGAGGTCAGAGAGCTAATTCGTGAAGTTGAAGCTTTAGAATTCATTAATAAAGGGACAAATGAAGTCTGTACTATTCCAGAAAAAGTTTTAATTTCAAGAGAAGAGTTAATAAAAATATTTAAAAATTTAAATAATACTTTAAGAGGAGAAGGGTTAAGAGCGGGTATTGAAAGATTTAGTGAATTTGCAAATATTCTATTTTTGAAATTATTAAGTGAAAACAATTTTGAAACAGAATCTTGGTGGAGTTCAATAAAAAAACAGAATTATGAACATGCGATAAGTTATATCAATAATTTTGTTATAAAAGAAATTTCAGAAAAGTATAATGGAGACGTTTTTACTCCACTCTTAATTAAAAATTCAAAAACACTTTTTGGGATTATTGAAAGACTTGATCCTCTTGTATTATCAACTATTGATAGTGATGTCAAAGGAGATGCTTTTGAATATTTTCTTGAACAAACTACGTCTACAGAAAATGATTTAGGGGAATATTTTACGCCAAGACATATAGTAAAATCTATTATAAATCTTGTTGATCCAAAGTTTAAAGAAACCATTTATGATCCATTTTGTGGCACGGGGGGATTTTTAACAAGTGCGTTTCACTATATTAAGGAAAACAATCTTCTTGATGAAGAAGATACGAAAAGACTGCAAAGTCATACGTTATTTGGTAATGAAATCACATCCACAGCAAGAATTGCGAAAATGAATATGATTTTACAAGGAGATGGACATAGTGGCATTCAGCAAATAGACACACTGGCAAATCCTGTTGATGGAAAATATAACGTAATAATTACAAATATGCCATTTGCACAAAAAACAGAAGAAGGCTGGCGTTATTATAATGGAATAGCAAAAAATAGCGGTGATGCGGTTTGTGTTTTACATTGTCTTAGAGCATTAAAGCAAGGAGGGAGAATGGCATTAGTTGTCCCCGAAGGGTTTTTGTTTAGAAAAAATCTAGCAGAAATTCGTAAATTTTTACTTTCAAAATGTAAACTTCAAAGTGTAGTTTCACTTCCACAGGGAACATTTTTGCCTTATACGGGAGTTAAAACAGATATTCTATATTTTACAAATGCACATGAACCGAATCATCAAAAAGAATACTGGTATTTTGACGTTAAAAATATCGGTTATAGTTTGGATAATCATAGAAGAAAAATAAAAGGCAAGAACGACCTAAATAAGCTAGCAGAAATTGATTTTAAAAAAATAGAAAAAGATCAAGATTTAAAACATGCCTTACTTCAAATTGGTTTTGACATGGTAGATTTAGGAGCAGTGAAGAATAATGACTATAATTTAATTGGAGGTGTCCATCGTGCTATAGATATTACTAGTAAGTACCAAATTTTACAACTTGAGGCAATATGTTCAGAGATAAAAAATGGTATTGTAATAAAGCAAAATAAGTTTAAGGGTAAATATAGAGTATCAAGGATGAGAGTATTGCTAGTGGTGTTTTTAATATAGACAAAACCCAATACACGGATGATTTACCAAGTGACGATAACTTTTTAGAGTACGGAGATATTTTGTTTAGTCATATTAATAGTTTTGATCATCTAGCAAAAACCGCTATATATTTAGGTAATAATAAAAGTGTGATACATGGGATTAATTTAATCAAGTTAAAACCAAATAAATGTATAATCAATCCAGCTTATTTAAGTTATATTTTAAAAAGTGATGAATTTGTTAATATTGCAAAAAAATTAGGTCAAAGAGCCGTTAATCAAGCTAGTATAAGAGTTTCTAAATTAAGAAAATTATCAATTCCAGTTCCTTCTTTATTAGAACAGCAAGAAATAGTAGAGAGACTTGAACAAGAGCGTAAAATGATAGACTCACAAAAAGAGATTATAAAGTTGTCTGAGGCTAAAATTCAAAGCACATTAAATGCTCTATGGCAACCAGAAGAAGAAAACGAACCAGTAGCTAATAAAGCGACTTTTGATACCTTGATTAAAGCCGCATCAAAACCTTTGCAATCATAGACTTAAACAAAGGTGTAACATCGTTTCTTCTGTTGTACCTGTAAGCAAACTCATTTACATAAGTTTGTAAATATTTAGGGCTAACAGAGTCTATAATATACTTTGTGTAAATTGCAAAAGTAAGCAGTAAGAAGTGTAGAAGTCAAGATTTGATCTTACAGACAGCATAAATTAACTTATCAGGGGATGCAACGGATAACCTCTTTTTTTTCCGAAAAAGCTATGTATCCGGTATGAGAATAAGGGATTAAGGCTCTTGATTCGAAGAACACTTAATCATTAGATATAGATATGTACCTATAAAAAGTAGCTCTCGAAATACTTAACATTTTACAGATATTATTTATGCTCATATTATGATTCTTATGCATTTTTTTTGCAGTTAACACTTTAGGGTCGGAACCAATTATTTTCTTTCTTCCTCCTTTTTTTCCTCTAATTCTTGCTGCATTTAAGCCAGCTTTTGTTCTTTCTTGTATTAATTTTCTTTCGAATTGTGCAAGTGAAGAAAAAATATTGAATACTAACTCTCCTGATGCAGTAGTAGTATCAATATCTCCGTCACACAATGATTTAAAACTTACACCTCTAGTTTTTAAATCCTCTATTAAAGAGACAAGGTGTGACATTGATCTACCTAGGCGATCCAATCTCCAGACAATCAGAATATCACCTTTCTGCAATGTTTTGATACATTGGTCTAAACCTGGTCGCTTAATTTTAGCCCCAGATATATGATCAGTAAATATATTATCTTTCTCACATCCTAAATTTAATAGTGCATCAATTTGCATTTGTAAATCTTGCTCATATTTACTAACACGTGCATATCCAATTTTTCTATTCATTCTCATTTATTATGTTGTATGATGAGTATCCCAGATTTAGATTTATGAGATGACAATATAATATAAAATATGATAGTCTTTTGAAAGAAAAATTATTGTCTCAACAAACGCTCGTTTGATAAGACATTATATCTGTTGAATTATTGTCACTATTCCCATGATAAAAAACGACAAACTGACTATTCTTTCTGAACTGGAAAAGTTTGCTTTATATGAATTACCAGATTTTAACAACGAACAACGTAGAGAATATTTTAGTTTTTCAGAAAACGAAATGTTACTTATTAAACGGAGTCACTATTCTCATATTAAAATTTATTGTGCATTACAAATTGGCTATTTTAAAGCTAAAAAGATGTTCTTTCAAATTTTATGGAAAGATATCATCCAAGAAGACCTGCAATTCATTATACATCATTATTTCCCTGATATCAAAATAACTAAAGCCACAATCACTAAGCACCAATACTATACTCAACGTCAAGAAATTGCAGATTTATTTGGTTATCAACTGTGGTCTAAAAATTTCTTGCAACCATTATATGAACAGGCAGCTCAAATAATCAAACGTGATACTACTCCAAATTTTATCGCACGGGAACTGTTAGCTTTTTTTAAATAATCTCCAGGTAATACGTCCCGCTTATACTAGTTTACAAATGATAGTTAGTAAAACTTTGCTAAATGAACGTAAACGTATCAGTGCCATAATAGATATAGAACTTACTGCTGAGCATAAATCAAATTTGGATCAGTTAATGGTAAGTGAAGATACCATTTCAGCATTAGCCGCATTTAAGCAAGACGCTAAGAATTTTGGTTTCAAAATGATGCTAAAAGAACGACAGAAGCATAATAGTCTAGAATCTTTATATAAGATTGCTGTGAATGTGATACCAAAATTAAATATTTCCAAGCAGAACATGGAGCATTATGCCAATCTTACTCACTACTACAATATTAGTGACTTACGTAAGTTACAATATAATCAAGATTACCTATATATTTTGTGTTATGTTATTAAGCGTTACGAGCAAATAAATGATAATTTAGTAGAAGCATTTATTTACCATCTCAAAAAACTTGATAAAACTATTAAAGACAGAGTAAAAAGCAGTTTTCAAGATGAACCAACTGAGTCATCAACAAAAATAGGCAATCTATTATTACTTTATGTTGATAATAAGTTTAACGATACATTGCCATTTGCTACCGTACGTGATAGTGCTTTTAAAATTATGTCTAAAGAAAATATTCTCGCTCTTGGACAAAAAATGCTTAATAAACCTCATCGTAAAAAAGAATTTAAATGGCAAGAAGTTGATAAATTTCAAAAAAGTTATAAAAAAAATTTACGTCCTCTCTTTATGAAACTTAGTTTTTCCAGTGAGTCACCAGATAACCAATGGCTGCAAGCAGTCAATTGGTTACAAAAACTATTTATAAACAATCAAAAACTTTCCGATCAACCTTTGAGTGAATGCCCAGAATACACTATCCCTAAACATTTAGAAAGTTATCTGTTAGAGAATAATACTGAAGATAAGAAAAATGTTAATGGCAACCGTTATGAATATTGGGTGTATTGCCAAATCAATAAACAACTTAATACAAGTGAGCTTTATATTAAAAATAGTATTAATCACCGCTGTTTTAGTCATGAGTTAATAGCTATAGATCAGAAAGAGGAGCTATTAAAAAAGTTAAACATACCATGGTTACAACAGTCGCTCGATAAACAACTCGATAATTTAATCAAGGAATTACATGGTCTTTGGTTACTTTTTAATAAGAATCTGAAACACAATAAGCTGCCACACTTAAAGTATGATCAAAAAAAAACAGAAACTCTGTTGGACTAAAATTAAGGCTAATAAGGATGAAAAATTACAAACTACATTTTTTAAACAATTACCAGTTTGCGATATTAGTGATATTTCTTATCGAGTACTTGAAACAACATACCAACAGTATTTACGGTTATCAACGTTGAGAAAAGCAAACGAATTAATGGGCAATGCTATTTCAAAGCTAAAAATCTTTCCTTACTATTCTTTAGATTTAGAATTACTCTATAGTAGCGTTGATGGGCAAAAATTTGAACTCGATACACCAAATATTAAAGCTCGATATTCCCGTAAGTATTTACGAGAAGGGCAAGGTGTTAGTGCCTATACTATTCTTGCAAATCATATACCTTTGCAATGTGAACTCATTGGTACACACGAACATGAGAGTTATTTTGTATTTGATATTTGGTACAATAACAGTTCAGAAATTACTCCAGAAGTGATTACTGGAGATATGCACAGTATAAACAAAGCAAATTTTGCCATTCTTAATTGGTTTGACGTACAATTAAAACCAAGATTTACCAGTTTGAATGACCAACTAAAAAATCTTTATTGTGGAAATGATATTAAGGAATATGCAAATTTCTTGATTAAACCCATTGCTCAAATTGATCGTCAGGTCATTGTCGAACAAAAGAACAATATTGACCAACTTGTGGTCACATTGGCATTAAAAGAGATGAACCAAGCTAATTTGATCAAAAAACTATGCCATCTACCACCAGAAAACAAGCTACGTAAAGCTGTTTTTGAACATGATAAATTAGTACGGAGTATTTATACTTTGAAATACATGATGGATTCTAAATTACAAAGGAATGTATATAAATCACAGAATAGGATTGAGTCATATCACCAATTACGTGCTGCTATTGCAAAGGTTGGAGGGAAAAAACAATTATATGGCAAGACAGATATTGATGTCGAAATTAGTAATCAATGCGGTAGATTAGTTGCGTCTGCAATTATTTACTATAACTCTACTATTTTGTCTGGACTTCTTGACAAATACGAAAACCTTACCAACAACAAAAAATTTCTAACAACGATGAAGAAAATATCCCCCGTTGCTTGGTATCATCATATTCATTTTCTTGGTCAATATACTTTTCAAAACAAAAGTTATAATATTGACATAAACAAAATATTAGAAACCATTGATTTTAATTTTGTATAACTTGCTACTTAAATTAATAGAGCTAGAAGTAATAAACTTGTTAAACAGCAGAATACTCTGTGCTTAGATGATAATCTTATTTTTAATTGTTGTCAATATTCACCAATTCCTAAAAGTTAGAGCCTCAATCCCTTATTCTCATACCGAATACATAGCTTTTTCGGAAAAAAAATAGATTCTCCGTCACAACCCCACATAGCAAATGATACTTGCGAGGCTAACGATAAAGCCGCTAATAACTTAAAGCTAGCAGGCACTTGTTGCCAAATAGTCGTATCGTTATTTAGTAAATTATCAACAATATTTCTGCTGTAGTAAAACAGCGAGGTAAGTTTACCGCCCTTAAAGTAAATCCTACCTGCTTCCGTATAAAATTGTAGATTAGATGGCACTATTACCGCACATTTAATGCAATCATCAATATCCGGTATTTCAGTGAAATTTTGTCTATTACCTTCAATATTATCAGCTCTCCGTAAGGCAAATGACCATTTAACCATTAGTACAGTATCTTCAATAGCAGGATTAACAAACTCCTCACATAATTCCTCAGCTTTTGATACTCTACCGCCACCAATGCTACTAATACCAACATTTGACCCAAGTAGTACTACTGCCTTCTTTATAATTTCATATTTCACGGTAGTTACACCAGGAAGTTTATTGAATAAATTTTGTAGTTATGCATCGTCCTCATTCTCACTCTCAACAATACCACCGCCCAATTCATTATCCTCAGCATCAACATCGGCTGCCGCTCTTCTCATGACCAAACCTCGTACCCTAATAGCTAAATTATCATTGGCAATTATTGCTAAATCATTAGCATCAATATCCTCTGTATTATCTATATTTCGACATTGATTGCCAAACATCTGCCATGGCATTGTTATACTATGCACACCTTTCTTGTGATCATCATTGGCTACTGCTTGCCACAATATACCATTATGGCTGCTACGATCGTAATTCTCTAAACATTTAATTACTACTACTGCTTGTTCGTTATCACGGCTAGCTCCAAAAGCTTCACTGTAATATAGTACCTTGGCATAGTGGTATTGTACTAGCTCTTCAATGCCCTTCTTGTTAGAACCACTGACCGTGTTAAATCTTATAGCTCCTTCATTAAAGGCATAGCAATCCCTAACAGCATATCTAGATTGATTAGCATCCCCAGTATTATCATATATACCACCCAGCATCTCGCTAGTAATAAAGGTAAATCCTAAGAAACTATTAACTTCACCACTTACTAAAGCTCTAACGTTATTATAGTCATAATTGGTAATTTGCGGGTCACGTAGTAAGTCTGAGATTT
>JAJIYQ010000017.1 GCA_020881075.1 Rickettsia endosymbiont of Labidopullus appendiculatus | reverse complement strand
AGGCAATATTGTGATGTATTTCCATACGATCAGAAGGCGTAGACCAGTAATTTTTGATGAGATTGAATATACCTATGACCCTACCATAAAAGTACCTAATGATTTCACAACTTATTTATCAAATGAATGGCGTAAGAAACATGAGGGTTCTAGGTCGTTTTTTAATGAGTTGTATGTTAGTATCCTTTATAGACCAGATAAAGCTGGAGCGGCTGTAATCGAGTACTTCATTAAGAAGCTAATGCAAAAGTCTAATAAATCGACCTGGGAAAATGACATGCGAGAGATGCAGGAAAGTTTGCGAGAGATGTCCTCAAGAGTAGTTAATACATTCCATAGTTACGGTGCCAGACTACTTGGTGTACGCAAATCTAGTAGTGGTTATTGTTGTGATATTATGGAGTTTCTAGGTACTCTGGTAAATTGTGGCTCTTCAATGCAAATGGTCGTTCCCAGAAATTCAATAGACCAATATCTTCCAACCCATAGATTGTTTTTTGGTTCTAGATATATAGAAGCACGTGGTCCAGCGGGTAGAAGATATGCTGGGATACTAAGTATTTTAGAATATGGGGCATCCACATCGGCTGGAATTTTTGATGGGTTTTTACAGATGCCTTTTGAATTTGTTATGACTCAGAGTTTTATTTTTGCTAATAGAACAGTGGCAATTAATAAAATGCAACTACAACAAAATAGGATGATTCAAGCAGATGATAAGGCTGTATCACAAGTTGCCGAAATCTCTCGAGCACTTGATATGGCTACCAGTGGTGATATTGGTTTTGGAGAACACCATTTTTCACTTCTCTGCTCTGATAGTAATTTAAAATCTCTTGAAGATACTTTATCTATGGCTTCTGTTGAACTCTCCAATTCTGGAATTCAACCTGTTAGAGAAAAAATTAATATGGAGCCGAGTTATTGGGGACAGCTTCCTGGAAATATGGATTATATAGTAAGAGGTTCGACTATTAATACTTTAAACATGGCTAGTTTTGCATCTATGCATAATTATCCATTAGGTAAGGTTTTTAATAATCACTGGGGAGAATATGTAACTGTACTCGATACTACTTCAGGTACGCCTTTTTATTTCAGTTTTCATGTTCGGGATGTTGGGCATAGTTTGATTATTGGTCCAACTGGAGCTGGTAAAACAGTATTAATGAATTTTTTATGTGCCCAAGCACAAAAATTTAAACCGAGAATGTTCTTTTTTGATAAAGATCACGGTGCTGAAATATTTATTAGATCACTTAACGGGGTTTATACCACCATTGATCCAGGGGGAGAATGTAACTTTAATCCCTTACAACTTGATGATACTGGAGAGAATAGAACATTTATATTAGAGTGGCTTAAAGTACTGGTTACTTCTAATGGAGAGTCGCTATCATCAGAAGATAATAAGACTTTATCACAAGCAGTAAGCGGTAATTTTAAGCTGGAAAAGAAAGATAGAAGGTTAAAAAATGTTGTAGCATTTTTAGGCATTGATGGTCCTAATAGTTTGGCAGGTAGAATTGCTATGTGGGTTGGGAGAGGTTCGCATGCCAGAATATTTGATAATGAGACAGATAATATTGATTTACAAAAAGCTCGAGTATTTGGTTTTGATATGACAGAGTTGTTAAAAGATCCAGTTAGTCTTGCTCCTGTATTATTATACATCTTTCATAGAATTAGTATTTCTTTAGATGGTCAAAGAACTATGATAGTTCTTGATGAGGCATGGGCTTTGATTGATAATCCGGTATTTGCTCCGAAAATTAAGGACTGGCTAAAAGTTTCGCGTAAGTTAAATACTTTTGTAATTTTTGCTACCCAAAGCGTTGAAGATGCCGCTAAAAGCAGAATTAGCGATACTCTTATTCAACAAACTGCCACCCAAATATTTTTACCCAATCTTAAGGCAACTGATATTTATCGTAGTGCCTTTATGCTTAGTCAACGTGAATATATTTTAATAAAAACTACAGATCCAACATCACGTTATTTTTTAATAAAACAGGGAGTAGATGCGGTTGTTGCTAAAATAAGTTTAGATGGTATGAATAATATTATTAATGTTCTGTCTGGTCGGGTTGAAACAGTGTTATTGTTGGATCGGATTAGAGGGCAATATGGTGATGATCCTGAAAAATGGTTGCCTATATTTTATGAGGAAGTAAAGTCACTTTAGTTAATTTATGCATTACAAACATAGAAAATCACCAACTAGATTGACTTATGCAGGAAGTCTATTTTATGGTGCTAAAACATTTGTTAGGATATTAATTTTATGTAGTACATTAAATTTTACTATTATCCATAATAGTTTTGCAGAAGAAAAAGGTACTTTAGATACTATAATTGATATTCTTTCAGGTTTGACTTGTGAAACTCAGGGTGTTGGTGACTTATTACGTACAGAATTTTCTCACACTTGTATACCAGGATCGTTTTTTTCCTTTGCTACTGCGAATATAATCTCGCCAGGGGTTTATGCTAATACGATGCTGCGTCTTAAAATAAATGATCATGAATTATTTGATGGAGATTACCCTGGGGGACAGTGTGCAAGAAATAATAAAATTGATCCAAACGATCCGAAATTAACCTTTGCATTTTGCAATAATATTAAGCTACAAACTTCTAGGGTAAAGGCAATAGGTAATTCTGCCATTGCTATTGCTAAAGCCGTATTAACCGGTTCCGATCCATGGCATGATATTATGGATGCTTGGAAAGATAATAAGGGCGAATTTCATGTTATTTATAAGGATCAAAAAGATGGTGATACCGGTGTAATGTTAGACGTGCTTTTGCCAGTTATTTTTAAAGTAGTAAGGCAAAAGGATACTATGTGTGTAGCTGCTCCTACTATATTGGCAGATTGGGTGCCGGTTGGTTGTAAGTATATTAGAGAACCTCAACCTGAATCTATATATGCGTCTTTTATGAATCTTAGCGATAATTCTCAAAATGGTTCTAACAAAACTGCTACTGATCCAATGGCGATAGTTGATTGTGGTTTATCAGCCTCTAGTTGTTACCAAAGGGCTTATAATAATTCTAAGACAGCTATAGTTATCTCTGCTCCATTAATCGAATGTATTAAAGAAATGACAGCAAGATTACTGATTAGTAAAGATGTTTGTACATTTGATGATGTTAATAAAGTGGTTAATTCTAGTAAAAGGGAGAGTAGTGTATTATTTCAATTCCAGCGTAATATGCACAGAACTGTCACTGCTTTATTAACTATATATGTAATTTTCTTTGGTTTTAAAATCATACTTTCTAGTGAAATTCCACCTAAAAATGAAATAATTAATTTTGTATTAAAAATGTTATTTGTAACCTATTTCTCTGTAGGTATAAATATTAATCCTAGTAGTGGTTCTGACTATAATCGACTAGATGGTATGGTGCAATGGGCTTTTCCTTTGTTATTAGGAGGAATAGATACGCTTGGTGGTTGGGTTATGAATTCTTCCCCATCAGATTTGTGTAAATTTAACCCTGAAGATTATGGCGATAAAAGTCTTTCTTATTTGCCATTATGGGATGCATTAGATTGTCGAGTAAGTCATTATTTGGGATTAGATATACTATCAACGATGATGGTAGAAAATCAGTATAGAAATCATGATTTCAAGAGTTTTGACTTCTTTAGTTTTTCAGCTCCACCTTATGTATATTTACTGATTCCTGCCATTATTTCAGGTAACATGACTCTCGTCTCTTTGGCACTTTCTTATCCTTTATTAGTGATATCTGTTGGAGCATTTATGGTGAATGCTACAGTGATGTGCATGATATCTATAGTAATATTGGGTGTTTTAGCTCCTCTTTTTGTACCAATGTTTTTATTTGAGTATACTCGTGGTTATTTCGAATCATGGGTAAAGCTACTAATATCATTTTTATTACAACCTATGGTTGTAGTAACGTTTATGATTATGATGTTTTCAGTTTATGATTTTGGTTTTTATGGTCACTGTAAATATACAAGTAAAACCATAAACAATAGTATAGAAAGTGGTGGCGACGGAAAAAGAGCCGTAAAAATATTTTTTGTTGATAATGATTGGAGTAAGTATACTGAAGACGAAGTTAAAAGTTGTAAGAATAGCCTAGGTTATATGCTTAATAATCCACTTGCAACAGTTGTTGATTTTGCTAAAGATAACCTAAATGAGATGATTAAAGAAAAGCCAGGAAGTGGTAGTACAGATAGTTATTTATCTAAATTTCAGTTTCTGCAGGGTATTGTTATGGGTCCCGGTATGTTCTTTGTATCACCAAAATTAATTTTTGAGAAAATTAAGGCTATTGTGCTAGCATTAATTACTGCCTGCTTTACTTTGTATTTAATGTATCACCTTAGTGCTCAGTTAGCAGAATTTGCGGCTGATATGACCGAGGGTGTAGCACTTAGTAATGTTGCCATTCATCCGCAAGCAATATTTAAAGCTGGTATGGCTGCTATTGGAGCAGCTGGAAACATGGCAGGAGATAAAGCAGCTGGAGCTGGTGGGGGTGCTGGAGCTAAGGATATGATGGGAGGAAAAGGAGGAGGAAGTGATGGATTGACCGGAGATAGTGCAGCTACTGGCGGTGAATCAGCAGGAGATACTGTAAGCACCGGTGGTTCTGCTGGAGCGACTGGAGCAGCGGGAGGAGATACCGTAAGCACTGGCGGTTCCTCTGGAGCTGCTGGAACAGTAGGAGGAGCGATTAAGTCTTTAGGTAGTAGTGCGGCGTCTCTACCAATTCGTCATATCACAGAAGCTACTACAGATGGTGTAACTGAAGGAGGGTCTTCAAGTACAGCAGGGTCTTCAAAGGAATCAAGAGTTAGTTTGGAGAGTAATAGTGAACTTATTATACCTCCAACTACTAAAATGGTAGAAACAGACGATATTATTAATAAATCACCACAGGCAGCTACAAATAAACAAGAGTTAGGAAAAACGCCAAACAAAGCAAAAGAAAAGAAATCATATGGATTAGTTCCTAAAACTCTGAGAGAAATGGAAGACCACACCATACAACCCGGAGAAGCTGGTTATGTTAAACAAGAAATAAGAAATCGTGAGATAAAAGATAGAAATGCTAAATTAGAGGAACAAGCATTTAAAGATTTCAAAGCAAAATCTATTAAAAATAGAGCAGCTAGACAAGTTATAGCTGATAGTGCTAATGCAAAAGTAAAAAAAGATGGCTCTGATGAAAATTCATAAAGCCATACAAATTTTTATACAATTTTGCTTAATATTTTTTGCAGTTGAGGTTTTTGCTGGTTATGGAGAGCTTTGTCCATCAGCCTCATTTGGAACCGATGATTATTTAAAGAGAAGTACTGCTTACGGTCATATTATGTTTAGTATTGATATGACCAACCCTCTTGCTCCTGATGCTTGCGATCCAAGTGATGCAAGATTTAAATTTTGTCTAAAAAATAAAGAAGGGAGTCCTAAAGAATGTACAGTTATTACTCTTAATCTAAATGACTCTAAGACTCTCGGTGAGTTAAGTGCTGATAATCCTGATTTAGGTGGAAACAGTTTGTTGAAGGATATTATTCTGACAGTAAAAATTGTTGATAGACGCTTATTGTGCCTGGTCATGTCTACCTCAAAAGGGCAACTTCCACTAGCTTGTAAGAATACTAGCACCCCAGCTCCGCCACCGCCACCAGCTGAACAATGTCGGAATATAGGTAAAACTTGTTATATGGGTACTACCAGAAGTCAGTCATTATTTAATTTTTCTGGGTTGGCTGTAGATTGTGTAAAAGAAACTCTTGATAAAGTCTTCTTCCGTTCTAGTAGCTGTGATCCCAAAAATAATAAGGTTAGTTTGACTTCCCTTAATCCCTTCTCAACCTTTCAAGAGTCTTTGAAAATATCTATTAGAGCGGCATTAATATTATACGTTATGTTTTTTGCTGTTAATATGATTCTAAGCAAAGAATATAGTAATCTAGATAAAATAGCAACTTTTGTTATGAAACTAATAATGGTAGCTTATTTTGCTACAGGTATTGGACCAGCTTATTTTAAGGGTGGTAAAGAAACTACTGACAATGGGATGTTGCAGTATGGTTTACCGTTACTTACTGAACTTACTCCACAATTTGCCCAAATAGTTTTTAATTCTGGTGGTTCTAGAGGGTTATGTGAATTTGATGCTAAGAAATATAAAAATGGTTATAGTTTTTATGCCCTTTGGGATGCTGTTGATTGTCGGATAGCTTATTATTTGGGTATGGGGTTAATCTATAATACAGAAGCTATTTTAAATGACGTTCCTAGTACTGTGTCGTACAACAATAGCAATAAAGGTACGGCTATTGAAGATTTTAAAAAGCCTGGTAGTGAAGCTCCGGATGATTTGGGTAAGGTAGGGGCATTCAGATTTTTTACTGTATTATTTGGCTTTTTATTAGCTGGTAATATCATAATAGTAGTATCTGGGTTAATATTTTCTGTAATATTTATCTCAATAATTTTATATTTTTTAACCCATTACCTAGTATGTTTAGTTACCATATATGTCATGACCTATATTTCTCCTATATTTATTCCTATGGTTTTATTTACCAGAACCAAAGCATATTTTGACGCATGGCTAAAAATTTGTATATCTTGTGCATTGCAACCTGCAGTAGTAGCTGGTTTTATTGCCTTGCTGCTTACTATGTACGATTCGGCAATATACAAAAATTGTCAGTTTATGAGGCATGATTATGTACATAATGAGGTTCAGCTTAGTACTTTTGAGCTTAGATTGCCAATAGATAAGCCTGAAGATTGTAGAAATAGTGCTGGATATAAATTATTACACTATTATTCAGGAGTAGGTTGGGAAAAGCATCTTTTAAGTTTTTTCCCAATTAAATCAATTGTGACGGATATTTTCTCATTGATGATAGATTTACTATATGTACTAGTTTTCTCAATTATTTTTTATTATTTCTCAAAATCAATTAGTCAGTTTGCAGCTGAGCTTACTGGAGGTCCGATCATGGATTCTGTAACAGCCAGTCCTACTAAGATAGTTGACATGGTTAAAAAAGGGATAGACTTTATTGCCGATGCTTCAGAAAAATCAAGCGGAAAAGTACCCGAAAAAAATCCTGCAGAAAAACCAAGGAAAGGAGGGGAAGAAGCAAAAGATTCTAGTAGTGGTGGTATGGGTGGAGGTGGTAGCGATATGGGTGCAGGTGGTGGCGGTGGTGGTATGAGTCCTGGTGGTGCTGGGTAATGGTTAACTTGGATATTATAATATGAAAGGAAATTTATCAAAACTTATAATGTTACTAGGTCTAATTGCTTTATTGGTTAGCGTTGTTATGGTAGTGCTGGCGATGATAGGATCAGTAAAAATTACTAATGGTTGTCTTATGAGATATGATGACACACAGGGTGGTAATACCGATTATATTACTAATACAGTAATGCTTAACGCAACAGGAAACTATACTGTTATTACTGAAACAAACCCAGATGGTTCGCTCAATACTAAGTATGATCCTAAACATTACGGAGAATGGTTAAATACTAACCTAGCTGTTACAAATAACCAGGAGATTCAGTTTTCAATAAAAGGGAATATAAGTCTCTGCAGGGCTTATATTCCCCCAAATAATATCCAACAACTTTCAGATTTGGATAGTAATGGTAACAGAATTGCCATTCCTAGGGTTGAAGAAACTAATGTGGAACCGTTATCTTTAATTTTTGATGCTAAAACTGATGAATGGCGAAATATAGCTGAATTATTTGTTAATGATGAGGTTGAAATATCAATTTTGCCGGATCAAAAAAAATTGCCAGATATGGTTAATGTTAGTGTAAAAAATATCTTTAAGTTTGTTAAGCAAGATGGTGAATCTAAAAATTTTATAGAAACAGCAGATTGCTCAGAAGGAAAGAGAAAATACAGTCCATTATGTGGTAGATATTCAATATATTATGGGGAGTATGTTAGTGGTTGTAAATGGGTTGATGGTTTATATAATGGACCCAGTACAAGATACTGTCCTTCTGGTTGTTTTTTAGGTTGTATAGAACTAGTTGGTGATTTTTGTACTGTAGCGGCTGGTTGTTGTGCAACCTATAGCTGCCCTAAAAACGGGGCTTGGGTTAATGATATGAAGGAAGCACCAGAACCTTATCGAGATGATGATTTTTTTACATCTCCTTGGTCTAATAATGTTGGAAAATTATTTACGGATTTTCATCCGGAATGTTCTCATAATTTAAATATTCCATCTTCTACATGTCCAGATGTTGATCATAGTATTAAAGATAAAGCTTATATAGAAGGAGACTACCAGAAAAAAAGGCATTTTTGGTATACCGCTCCAACAGGTCTATTATACAGAATCGATAATAATGTGGCTCCATCTAAATCTTTAGGAACAGGCTATATGGTTGCTAAAATAAATGATAAAGACAAGGGGAATGATTCGGGAAATGATAGTAAGGTGGTTAATAGTAAATATCAAATTATTTATAACGATATTATAACCGATACAGCAAAAAGCTATTTACAATATCGTTTTTGGTCAAAATATTCTGACTATAGCCAAAATACTGGTGGTTATGTGTTAAATATTAAGCAAACTAAATGTCGAAGAAGTAATGGTAATAGTTTTGATGATGTTATAGAGAATCGTGGTAGAGTACAGTATTTAATAATGCCATATGGTGAAAATCCTAATAAAACTGCTAAAATTTATAGCACTACTAATGTTCAAGTGAAAGATGCAGATGGTAATGTAAAAATTACGGCGGATGATACTGGATATTTATGGATGAGAATTTACAATGCACAAGAGGATTATAAAGAAAGTTATGGTAGGTACAAAATAGAATTTCGTACATCACAAAAGGTGGGTAGCTTTACTTTTAATGTTCTAAATCCTTTATTTGAGTTGTTAAAAGGAAAAATCAAGGATGCTTCGGTAACAATTTTTAAGAACATGACTTGCTATGGTGGTGGAACTACTACTTGTAGTAACTTTTTTAACTATATAAAAGCAGTGTTAATTCTTTACGTTATGTTATATGGGGCAATGTTTTTACTAGGCATGGTTAAAATCAATCAACAGGATTTGGTAATTAGGATAGCAAAAATTGCCATAGTTAGTGGATTGATGAATGAGAGTACTTTTAGATTTTTTAATGAATATATATTTGATTTTATCACTAATTTTTCAGATGGGATAATCTCTAATATGAGTGGTTATAGTATGTTTTCATCTACGGATAAGGTGTCAAATCCCTTTATGTTCCTAGATGCATTAATGAGTAAAATATTATTTAGTAAAACTTTTGCTGGTCAAGTGCTATCTTTATTATCAATGGGTCTTAGTGGACTGATTTATTTTGTTATACTATTTATTAGTGTAATTATAGTAATCATTACCGTTCTTCGGGCGGTAGCAGTTTATATTATGGCATTTATGGCAACAGCTTTATTAATCGGCATAGCTCCACTATTTCTTACATTTATGCTATTTGATTTTACTAGATATTTATTTGATAATTGGGTGCGATTTACTTTTAGATATATGATAGAACCGGTAATCTTAATGGCAGGAATTATTATACTTACTCAGTTATTTACAATTTACTTGGATTTTACAACTGGTTATAGTGTGTGTTGGAAATGTGCTTTACCAATAAAAATTCCATTCCTTGCTATTCCGGGTCTTCCTGCAATTTTCTCTAATTTAGAGATTTTTTGTATCAATTGGTTTGCACCTTGGGGGATGGATCCTCGTTCTGGAATGATGGGCTTGAATATGCAACATTATATTGCCTTGATTATCATTTCTTATGGAATGTATGGTTATGTTGAATTTTCTGGGCAAATGGTGGCAAAATTGACTAGTACTGCTGGACCATCTGCTACCTCTATGGGACAAAATATGTCATCGGCAATGGAGCAAGGAGCTTTGAAAAAAGTTGGTTTAGACAAACAAGGAAGAGAGGCAATCAAGCAAGATGCTAGTAAAAGATTAAAAGATAGGAATAAAGCACTTGATAAGGGTAATAAAGCTAGATCCAAAATTGATACCAAGGATAGTTATGGTAACAATAAGGCTGAAAGTTCAAATAATAGTGAAGGTGGTGGTGAAAGTGCTTCTAATACGAGTCCGAAGTAATAATTGAAAATAAGTGAATAGGATGAGAATTTTTAGGTATTTAATTTTGTTGGTAGATTTACTATTTAAGGGGCAAATATTTATTGCCTTAGTAGTTCTCTTAGCCTTCCATCCTGCCAAAGCCGATGATAGTAAATATGATTGGATGAATGCGACTTTAGGAGGGCTTAGTGCTTTATTTTCATCATGCCTAGAAGTACCAAAATTTCATAATTTCCAAGAAGGTAGGATTTCTTTAGACCTTGCAAAACCAAATATATGGAATTCTACTGGTAATTATGTCAAAAAAGATAAAACAATTAAGTTTGAATGGAGTACTAGTGGAGCTGTAAGCAGTCCAAGAAAATATCTGGTGATTTATCGTATAGATCCAAGGTTCGATAAACCTCAAATATTTATTAAAACTTTTAATTATTCAACTAATAAGTATGAAGCTACTAATTTTCCCAAATTTAATACAAATGATCCAACTAAAGATTGGACTAGTTTGGCATTTTACAAAATGCAAAGTTATGTAGACTATTTTGCTAAAAATAGACAAAAAATTCGTGTGGAAAAAGGTGATGTAATAAACATAACTCTTGCAGCGGCAGGAGAGTTTTTTAGTGCAGCTACTGACAAGGATTTGGTAAATAAAGAACTTGATAATAATATATTGGCAGTCCCGTCACTTTATACCAATAGTAACCTTGATAATAAAATACTATATTCAACTGCAGAAAGATTGTGTGATTCTATTGATCCCTCAAGAAAGGGCATAGAGTGTAGCGATACTGGGACAAATACCAAGTATAAGATATTAGATAAGCTAATATTAGTTGGTAAGCCATTAACTCAAGCCTCTATACAAAATATGAGTAACTTAGGTATTACAGCTTGTCCTGATTCTGCCAATGATAAGAACAATACCCCCGTGTGCTTCTATGATCAAGGGAGAGGGATGAGGATATTAGTAAGTAATCAGATCGTAAAGAGAGAAGCAGAAAGTTTTGTATATTCTAAATTTTTAAAAAAGAATTTCTTATATTATAAATCTGATATTGCCGGGGATTTAAATTTTTCAACTAGCTGGTTAATTCAAGGTATGTTTACTGCTTTAGACAAACCCCTAATGAGTGATTGGACTAGTTTTACTAATCTTAATGAGCTTAATTCTTATATTAATAGCTCCAATGTAGATTTGAGTGCTAGTTTCTTACATTTTGGACGCTACATTATGGTTGTGGAAATAGGTAACGGTGATAAGGTTATTAGTGACGCACAACAAAAAAACATAGAAATTGAATATATTATAACGAACGATGGTGGAACGCCAACCGAATCAACCGTAGGTACACAAATTACCCAAGATTTTTCAATTGATGCTGAAAAAGATGGCTATTTATGGGTTAGAGTCAAGAACCCTAATAAAGAGGTAATGGGAGCAATTAGTGTAAATTATGCTAATTACACTGGGAGTACTTGGTTTTCAGATATTGTCTATAAAGGAGCAATTCTACCTATTACCAATGAGTTTCATAAATTTACTATGAATTTCTATACTAAACTAACTAAAAACGTAACATTACAACGAATCATCAAATCGGCATTAATTCTCTACGTAATGATATATGCCTTAACCTTTTTAGCGGGTGCTACCCAAATAACTGCTAAGGACTTATTAACGAGGATTATCAAAATAACTTTAATAGTAATCCTAATAGGAGAGAATAGTTGGAGCTTTTTCAATGACTATTTATTTAGTGCTTTTATTAAGGGTACTGACTATATAATGACAAATGTAGTAGGGCTTACCAGTTCTAAGTCTAACATTTTTGGTTTTATTGATCCAATATTTGACAAATATACCAATGGTCGATTTTGGTTATTACTATTTATACAGCTACTACAAATCCATAATGGTCTTACTATTGTTGCTATCATAACTATTTATTCTCTTACGCTTTACTTTAGAGCTATTTTGGAAGTCATCATAGGTTACGTTATAGCGTATATTGGTCTTTCAGTGATGATATCTTTAGCACCATTCTTTATAATCTTGGTACTATTTGAAAAAACGAAAAGTATCTTTGATAACTGGCTATCTACTTTATTTAGTTATATGATGCAACCAAGCATATTATTAATATTTTTTCTATTAATAGATCAGGTAATGTCTGAGCAACTTTTAAAAATTGTGGTTAGAGCATGTTGGAATGCTGAGCTTATCCCAATAGCCATAGGGTTAGATTTAACCCATCTGGACATACCGATTAATTTTTCTTTCAAATTACCATTTTTACCTGGGATACCTTTCTTTGCACCATCAGTTACAGAGATTAATGATTTAGACACTTTATTAAATTCTACAGGTACATTTTTGGTAATATTTACTAGTAGTTTGTTGTTCTATGCTTATTGCCTAATGGCTCATGGGCTTGTGGATTATGTTACTATAGTGGTTGCCCAATTGACCAACGTAACCCCTGCAAGACAGGAGGGTAATTTCCAACAGCCTGATAATCCTACAAAATCTATTATGCAGGATATGGGAACTGTAGCAAAACCTATTAAGGATGTAGCTCTTGCCCCAGCGAGAATATTTAAAGACAAGGTAATCGATCAAAATTATAGAGCAAGTGGCAAAGAGGACTCTGAAAACAAAAAAGAATATACTGGCAAAATATTTGCCTCAAGACATGATTCAGACGGTGGTGGAACAGGTGGCACACCACCTACTAAACAGGAATAATTACTATTTAAGTCTAGGTTTTTCTAAATGAAGAATATTTTTATTATTTTATTAATTTCTATATTTTGCCTTTCAGGGTGTACTGGGGATAGGTGCATTGATGCAGATGATTTTGGCTTTATAAAATTTGTAATTTCTTCAAGATATAAAAAAGAAGAGTTAAGTGGGCAACAACAAGATAATCAATCTGCTCCTTGGGTTGATAGTGGATATAATGTAAATGGTCAACCACTAACTATCTTGGTAAAAACTTGGGATTTTGCTAAAGGAGATAAAAATAGCCCTTCAGAGTTATCAGCTTGGTGTGCATGGTATGGTCAAGAAAATAATACCAATACTTTATCTGAATTTTGTAAGAGATTACAAGAATGCCAATTTATAGATGGTAAGATGTGTACTAATAGT
>JAJIYQ010000016.1 GCA_020881075.1 Rickettsia endosymbiont of Labidopullus appendiculatus | reverse complement strand
TATTTTAAAAAATTTCTAATTTTGAGAATTTATTGCATTTTTTGACCTGATTAAATGTTCTTCAAACCTTGTGAAGTCTAGGGTTTACTAAAATCAATTAATTGGCAACTCGCATTATTTTGCAACAATTTCGTGGGGATACATCAGCTTGCAATGACAGTAATACTAATCAAGTACAGACAAAAAATATAACCATTTACCAACACTTATGCAAGAGGTCTATTTATTTACTACATATTTTTATATATATTTAGTATAATAGACTTTTGTATAATCTAAAGATATTCTCGTGTTTAAAAAAATCAATTTCGCTAAAATGCATGGATTAGGTAATGATTTCGTGATTATCAATCAGCGTGATTTACCTATAAATTGTGATTTACAGCAATTATCGCTAAATATCTCCAATCGTCGTACTGGTATTGGTTGTGATCAGTTTATTATTTATGATCAAAAAGCTAATTACTATGAAATGGCTGTATATAACCAGAATGGCTCAAGTGCCAAATTATGTGGGAATGCTTCAAGATGTCTTACCAAGTTGTTATATCTTGATTTCGGTATAACAGAAGTTACTTTAAGAATATACGGAAAAGAATTGTCTTGTAAGATATTAAGTGACAACGAGATCGAGGTAAATACTGGGATAGTTAGTTTTGAAGAAGATTGGATGCCTTCAGCCGAAAAGATTTGGCCAATTATGGAACGTTATGTGATCGACATTAAGGAAGTTATTTGTGCTGATATTGGCAATCCACATTTTATTATTTTTAGTGATTTAGCTACTAAAGATAAAGAAATAATTGGAGAGAAATTACAAGAAAAAGAGTTGTTTACTGATGGGGTTAACGTTAATTTTGCTTCAATCAAGGATAATAAAATCTATTTATCGGTTTGGGAAAGAGGAGTTGGCTTAACTCTTGCTTGTGGTAGTGGGGCATGTGCTAGCTTTGCTTCAGCAGTAAAGCTTGGCTTTGTTAGCTCTCCTTGTGAAGTGGTATTTCAATTAGGTAGTCTACAAATGTCAAAACAAGGAGAGAATATCATAATGCTTGGTTCTGCTGCTTTAGTGGTACGTGGAGAGTTTTTTTATGGCTAAACCACAAGAAGTCGTAACTCAAAAGGTTATAACTTTTGGTTGTCGATTAAATATTTATGAAAGTGAAGTGATTAGAACTAACCTAGCTCTTTCTGGTTTAGAAAATGTTATGGTGTTTAATACTTGTTATGTCACTAAGGAAGCTGTAAAACAATCACGTCAAGCAATTCGTAAAGCTAAGAAAAATAACCCTAATGCAAGAATTATTGTTACTGGTTGTGCTGCTCAAAATAACCCAGATATTTTTGCTAATATGGTTGAGGTCGACAAAGTACTTGGTAATGAAGAAAAATTGATTGCTAGCAATTATCAATTTACTGACGAAAAAGTAGCAGTAAATGATATAATGTCTGTTACGGAAACTGCTAATCATCTGGTGGCTAGCTTTGATGGCAAATCTCGGGCTTTTATTCAAGTGCAGAATGGTTGTAATCATCGTTGTACCTTCTGCATTATACCTTATGCTAGAGGCAATAGTCGCTCAGTACCAATGGGAGTGATCGTACAGCAGTTAAGGACATTAGTAGCTAATGGGTATAATGAAGTAGTATTTACCGGAGTTGACGTTACGGCGTATGGATCAGATTTACCAGGAAATCCAACTTTTGCCCAGATGATTAGACGGATTATAGGGTTGGTTCCGGAACTAAAAAGACTTAGATTATCTTCAATTGATGTAGCTGAAATCGATGATGATTTGTTTGATTTGATGGCTTATGCTCCACAAATTATGCCGCATTTTCATATTAGTGTACAAGCTGGTGATGACATGATACTTAAGCGTATGAAACGTCGCCATAATCGTCAGAATGTTATTGATTTCTGTCATAAATTGCGTAACTTAAGAGCAAATGTATCATTCGGGGCAGACATTATAGCTGGGTTCCCGACGGAAAATGAGGTAATGTTTGAGAATACAAGAAAACTTATTTCTGAGGCGGATTTGCAATATTTACATGTTTTCCCGTATTCTGAGCGTGAGGAAACTCCAGCTGCCAGAATGCCGCAAGTAGCAAAATCTGTTAGAAAAGCTAGAGCAGAAATTTTAAGGGTAACAGGGGAGCAGCAATTACAACAATTTTTCCAAAGGAATATAGGGCATGAAGTGGAATTACTTGTAGAACAAAATAACATAGCTCATACAGAAAATTTTATTCCGGTAAAGTTGCAAGGTAATTTTGACGTTGGGCAAATTATTAAAGCTCGGTTAGTTGCTGTAGAGGATAATTATATGATTTCAGAAATTTTGGTATAGTAGACTTACCTAGGAGTCTGCCTGCAATAACTAAAGTAATTCTATATTTGGCTCTTTTTGGCTGCGAATAAACATGATTTTCTTGAAATAGGTACACTATTCCTGCAAAAATCATATATATTCTCGCCGAAAAATAGCTCAAAATATAATTAATTAGTTATCGCAGGCAGACTCCTAGGAATCAAATCCAACTGAATTAACCATTAGTTCTTTTGCAAACTCACTATACTAAAGATGATAACATAACTGTAGAGTATAACATATTTTGAAAGAATAACAAAGTGTAAGTTATAAAATTAAGGTACCCCTCTTTAAAACTTTCTTCAAGAAACCTATAAGATTCATGATTATAGTCTTTTGTAAGATATAATACCAATTCCCGAAATTAATTTATGTTGGTAATTTGTGCGTGATACCGGTACTCTACTCCTCACGTACACTAGAGTACGCTGCGGTGCTGCGTTCCGTGTCTCCTACAAATTCCTCAACCTAAATTAATTTCGAGAACTGGTATTATAACTAATTCGGTTAGCTATATTTTCTTAACAATTAAACTTGCATTAGTTCCACCAAACCCAAATGAGTTAGAAAGTACGTAATTAATTTTTGCTTTTC
>JAJIYQ010000015.1 GCA_020881075.1 Rickettsia endosymbiont of Labidopullus appendiculatus | reverse complement strand
ATAACCTAATCTAATTGGTAATTTTGTTGTCAAAACTCGTCTCCGTTCCTCACGTACATCTTAGTACGCTGCGGTACTCGACTTCGTTTTTCCTAAAAATTCCTCAATTATCTTTAGGTTATGCAAGAGGTCTAATATATAGTCAATTGATGAGAAATAGGGGGTTATACCATAAAGGTGGTTCTCTGTTAATCCATTTCGGTGGTAATTTATCATGGTGCCATTTTGCATTGAGATATTTTCTATAAGCTTCGCAAGGATCGCTAATATGCTTAAAATCCACCTGCATACTTTCTGATTTAGTACAATTAGCAAATGGAGTTATTATGCCATCTTGAATATCAGCCCTATGTTCTAACAAATATGGTAATAACCTTGTAGTCGCATGTTTTTTGTTATAACGAAAACTATATTCTTCGCATAATGCTAAAAAATGCTGAAATAACCAGTCCCAATTGCCAATATTCAATGCCGCCCAGATAGTACATGGGTGCTTCATGTGAGTTGGTTTGTAGATATGCTGATAAGTAACACCACTATTAATGAATATGGCGGTACTTAACAATTGGGCTGTCTCTAAAACCATTTTAACTACCCGTTTGTTATCCAAGGCTTGGGCAGATATTATAGGACAGTTATTGGTAACAAAAATATTCATAAATTTTATCTATTAAATAACAATATAATTTAATTTGCCCCACAACTGCTTGAGCCATTAATTTTTCCCATAGTTTTTTTTCTGATTCCTAATCGCCGCAATCTAAAACTCTATTACTTTTAGCACGAACAATGATATGTGCTTTGCTTTTTTCCTTATCGTATTCCTGCAATAATTCATAAAAATCACCCTCGCGATCAGCTATATTAATATATAATCACTCAATACCCAAAATCTTATGAGTTTGTAAGGAAAGGCGATAACCATACTTAATGGTCAAATCAATAGCTAACCGTTCATTCTCTTTGTTTAGCAATGGGTTGTTTTGATCCATAGGCTGGATAAATACTGGTATATTATATTTACTTTGCCCGACTTCAGGTATGTTAGAATATTCTGGTATATTCTTAGCTACTAAGAATTTTATTGCGTTAATGCGAGATAGTAAATCATTTCGCAATAGGGAATAACCATTTTTTGTAGCCCCATTTTTTGTAACTTTGGGGGAGCAAACTATATGTACTTTATCTGGAATCTCACGATATAACGTGCCATTAGTTTCTATTTGCACTATATAATCCAAATCTATTAATTTATGACACAATAATTCTATAGGTTGACGAAAAGGCTCACCTCCAGTTATAACCACTAATTTGATATTAATCGTAAATCTTTGAACTTCTTCGATAATATTATTAATAGTCAATATATTAAAATCTTCAAAGTCGGTATCGCAAAAATTACAAGCTAGATTGCATCCACCAAGCCTAATAAAGACAGCAGGCATACCGACAAAAGGTCCTTCTCCCTGAATAGTCTTAAAGATACTTTTAATCTCTAGGCTAGTCCCCTCATTGAATATTGCTGCCCTTTTGGGATTTTGTCCAAACATAGAATATAGTATAAAAGATTCATTGTGGAAGTAATATGCTGACAAACTTAGTTTGAGATAAGTCAACTGTAGGTTTTACAAGAACATTTTCTGAATTTGCTTTGTTTACGTAACCAACTGTTATGCCATAAGGATAAATATTTCCATAACCAGAGGTTATAACTTTTTCACCTTTTTGTACTAAGTGGTTTTTTGGTAAATAGAGTATTTTACTACCGTTACCATAGCCACTCATGATACCTTTCTCTTTTGAAGAGGTTGTAGTGATCGGAATTCTAGAATTCAAGTCATTAACTAAAATTATTTTAGAATAATTGTCACTTACTTGTATTATCCGACCAACTAATTCTTTACCATTGGTAACTATTTGATCAACTGCTACACCATGTCTTGCTCCAGCTGATACCAAAGCAGTTTTACTGAAGGGATTTAATGAAACACTTAGTAATTTAGCACTAACATAATTATATTGTTCTTCTTCTATAACGGATAGCAGTTTTTTTAGTTCTTTATTTTCAGATTGGATTAAATATATATCACTCTGCAAGCTTCTTAGTCTTGCCACTTCTAATTGTAGTTCGATATTTTCTCTTGCTAAGTCCCGTAAATAAATAAAATTTTGAGTTATTAGGTTAATTTGTTTAAATACATTTTCATGAATTAGCAAGCCACTAAACATAACATGTCCAACGATTTCAAGAGACATAGAAGAGAGTCTTTTTGGAGTAGCAATAAATAAGTAAAGCGAAGCTATGGTAAAAAATAAAATCAAACCGCGTTTCGCAGTAACAAGTATAAATTTAGCTAACCCTGCTATTCTACTAGGATTCTTTATTCTATTTGCTAGTAATGCCATTTGTTAATCTTGTTTAAATAACACATGCTTTAATTTTTGAAAATCTTCTAATACTTTTCCTGTGCCAAGAGCTACGCATGATAAAGCCTGTTCAGCAACAATTACCGGTAATTTAGTTGCTTCTTTTAGAACATGATCTAGGTTTCGAAGTAATGCCCCACCACCAGTCATAACAATTCCCTTATCTACAATATCAGATGAAAGTTCAGGGGGGGTACATTCCAACGCCACTTTTACTGCTTCAACAATCTGGCTGACTGGTTCAATTAAACTATCAGCAATTTGTTTCTCGTTTAGTAGCATTTCTTTAGGGATGCCATGAATTAAATCCCGCCCTTTAATTTCCATTACTCTTGGTTCTAAACTATCATCTACATAAGCAGCACCAATCTGCTTTTTAATTTTTTCTGCTGTAGCTTCACCGATTAGCAAATTATAATGCCTTCTAATGTAAGAAATAATAGACTCATCCATTTTATCACCACCAACCCGCACTGATCTAGCATATACAATACCGCCTAATGATAGGACGGCTACTTCGGTTGTTCCACCGCCTACATCAACAATCATTGAACCAGTTGCTTCTGTTACTGGTAAACCAGCACCGATTGCTGCTGCCATAGGTTCCTCTATAAGATACACATCTCTACCACCTGCACTCTCTGCTGCTTCTTGGATGGCTCTACGTTCAACGGGTGTAGAACCTGAAGGTACACAAATTATAATCATTGGACCAGTAAATGAGCGGCGACTATGTACTGTTCTGATAAAATGCTTTATCATCTCCTCAGCCCCCTTAAAATCAGCTATAACCCCATCTTTTAGTGGTCTCTTAGCTTCAATATCGGTTGGGGTGCGTCCTAACATATTTTTTGCTTCATGACCAAATGCATATGGTTTAAATGCTCCATCCACTTTAATCAATGCAACTACAGATGGTTCGTTTAATACGATTCCTTTGCCTTTGACATACACTAAAGTATTAGCAGTACCAATATCTATTGCCATATCACTTGCAAATCTACTGAAAAATTTTGTTAGCATTTTTATTTCTCCAAAGTCTTAAGTTCTAACCATCTTATATCAATTCTCAAGATTAAATACATTTGAATATATCAAATTTTCTTAGAATGCATAATAACAAAATTACTGAAAAATAATATAAATATATTTGGTAATAAAATAGCTAAGAAAGGAGGAGTTGCATTATATGCAAGTATTTTAAACAACACCTCTAATAAAGAATAAATAATAAAACCTAAAAATAAACCAATTACTAAAATTTTTTCCTGAGAATTATCACGTTGCCTGAGGCTAAAAAAGCATGCTGCTAAAATTACTGTAGTAGCCATAATTATAGGTTTAAATAACTGTTTATAGAAATAAATCTGATAATTAGTTATGGGTAAGCCAAATTTTACTAATTGCTGAATTATATCTGGTAAATCCCAAATAGCAATCATTTCAGGGGTTATAAAACTATTTAGTAAGTTATTTATTGACAAATTTGTTGGAATGGCAAAATTCTCATATTGCTTGAAGTTATTAGCATCCGAAAGTTTTACAGAAGTTAATTCAAAATTATTATCGATTAAAATAGCATATTGAGCATCAATTCTTTTTACGAAGCTGTTTTCATTATCCAAGAATAATATAATAACCTTATTTAACTTATTATTCACTATATCAATAGACCCAGCCTGAATAATTCTTTTATTGCCTTGGTAATTTTCAAGAAATAGTAAACCCGATTTTGATATGCTAAGATTAGTAGCTGGCTTTTTAAGCAATTTTGCTTGTAAAGATTCATATTTATGTAAGCCGAGTGTACCAATAGGATTACATATAGTTATTAATATTATACCAAGAATAATCGCTGCAAAAAATGGAATAGCAATAACCCGCCAAATATGTATACCATTGCATAAAATAGTTATTAATTCGTTATGTTTAGTTAGTCTTCTTAGAAAAAATAACATTGCAATAAAGCTAAGCAGAGAAGCTACTTCATTAGCCAAGTAAGGTATTTTATATAGTACTAGTTTCCAAAAAGAATGTGTAGGAATATAAATATCTTTAAATTTCTGTAAAAGATCAAAGATATTTGAAAGAATTAAAACCCCAATAAGCAGAAGCAATATACCGATAAAATAGCTACAATATAGTCTAAATAGGTAAATTGAAAGTATTCTGAAATTAATCATTTTAAAATAAAATGTTCACCTGTTAATTTTGGTGGGCCCGGCAGGACTTGAACCTGCGACAACACCGTTATGAGCGGTGGGTTCTAACCAACTGAACTACAGGCCCTTTTATAACGATTGATAAGTTTTATATAATTATTAGCTTTATAAGTCTAGTAAAATTTGTATAACACTTGAAAAAGTTTTAATTAATTAGTTACCTTCGACAGGCTCATAGGTTCTGATCAATTTTCTGCCATATTTATTTTGTTTTACAGCTATAATAATATATTGCTTTAAAAAACATGATTCCTAATGTCCAACTTGAGATTATTAATTCTATTATTTTGTATTTTGTGGCTAGCTCTGGATTTACAGCGTGCATATACCCAAAAAAATATTTGATTGAAAAGATGATGATTATCAGTATAAATGGTTGCCACGAGCCTGGAATAATTATTTTATTATTATTAATTTGCATAAGTGGTTTGTCAAAAAATTGCCAATTAACAATAATAGATATAATTAGTACTATAAAAAATAACATTAAATCTTTCATACTAGAATATCCTTTTATAGAAAATAACAAGAAAACAACAGGAGAAATAAATAATTTTGGTGGTGATATAACTCTTTGCTTAGTTGCTTTAACTCCTATAAAAATTAAGTAACCAAATAATAAATATACATAAAATGGTGTAGCCTTTAAAAAATATAAGATTTGCATGTTTATTCCTTATAAATTTAAATGATTAACATATAACTAGCACGACTAACATTACTCTGTCATTGCGAGCTGATATATTCCCACGAAATTAAGCACGACAAAGCTCAGTCTTTATAATAGATGCCAGGGGTTCTACCAATGTTTTATGGCATGCAAATAATTAAATTCAATAATAAATTTCCCAAGGGTAAAATACGAATAAATCTTTTTATCTTTTACTGTGTTAGGTTGGAAAATTCTTTGCATACCTTGGCTATAGCCTACCACACCTATAACCCAATATGTTATAATAACAATGGCAGATGGTAACATTAAAACTCCCCATCTATTATTACTTCATTTAATACTGTTTTTACATCCATAACCTACTATTTCCATCATCATTAAATAATGATGATATTCTATCAATTCTTGCTATTTTGCAACAATTTCGTGGGGATACATCAGATTGCGAGGAGGCATAGCACGAAGCAATCTATTTTTTCTGCAATTTTTAAATTGCCACGAGGCTTATGCATAAAAACAAATTAATTAGTACCAGTTGTCTTTATATCATCATCTTCACTGAGAAATTTCTTTTGCATCTCTGACTTGCCAAGTGGCTTGTTAGTTTTATTATTCTTTTTGGCTTCGACTTCCTTGATTTTTTTACTACTACCTGTTTTAGCTTTATTTGGTAAAACTTTATCAACAGTTTGTTGGTTAGTAGTTTGTCGAGCAGGACATCTATATTTTTCTAAATCTTTCTTAGTTTCACGCAAAATAGCTTTAATTTGCTCTAGCTCTTTGTGCAAATTATTATTTGCTTGATCATTCTTATCATTATTTTGTTTCTTCAGCTTATCATTTGCCGCATTCAATGAAGGATATTCTTTTTCTTGATTTTGCTTGCGTTTTTCATTACGTTCCGCATCTTGTTTTACCATCTTAATATACATTTGACGATTTCTTAAAGTTGGATTGATTGTTTCAGTATCATATTCACTAAACAAATCCCCCTCATCATCATCAAAATTTTCTTCCATAACATTTCTTTTTGCCATCGCTATATATTTCTTATTATAAAGCGGTGGACGTTTGCCACCGGCAAAACCTTTATTATCTATAATTTTATTATTAGCAGATTTTTTGAAATATCCTCTAAACCCATCAGTACAACCTGAAAGTAGGGATAATCCCAAAAATGTAATAATAACTTTTTTTAACATAAATTAGTCCGATAATTTGATAATATAGTCAATTCAGGAGAATTTGGGACTAGGAACGATGGAGCGACGCCTATAAATAATAGGCGAGCATTGAGCGACGACGTCACCAACTTCTCATCAATTGACTATAACATAATTAATGACACAAAATCACCAAAGTTGCAAGAATCAATTAACCAGGAAGTAGTTGTAGGGAAAAAACAAGATGATTGACCCAAATTTATCTTGTACTTTTTAATAAATATTATATAAAGCCTATTCATAAGTAAATAAAGAACTTTATATATGCCAGAATCTACTAAAGATCACTTAGTTATTACCGAGAACAGAACCTTTTTTTGTAATAAAATGCCACATATTAGTAGACCTGAACGTTATTACTTCAAAGTACCCGAAAATATAACGCTAACTGTAAAATATCCAATTGATATAGCAGTTGCATTAAATCCCACAGGTGCAGTTAAGTTACCTTTAGAAAAAGATTATTGTACCTTTCAAAATCAAAGCACCTTAGATTCTCTTTGTGATCAGTATGTTTCTATATTAAATAAAGATTCTATTACCTCACTTCTACTCCCTATGGGCACTAAAATCAGCTTTACTAAAAACAATATTACCTATCATTTAGAAAACACAACTTCAGAAGAATTAGTCATAGCGAATCTAAATTTAGTTATCAATATTTATGAATACCTAACTGGCGAATTACCAGACACTCTTTCCATTTTTGAAATTAATAAAATAACTAAAATGGCACTTGAGCCTCATGATATAAGGTATCTAATATTTTATAAGATGAATCAAGAATTAATAGCTTTATTTGCTAAACAAAATAATGGGAATTTAGATTGCCAAAAAATAGATGCATTTATACAAGAGCATTTTTTAGAATTACCTGATATTATTCTTACAATATTACAGGATTATCTTGGTTTAAAAAATCCCTATTACTTAAGTTCTCTCCCTCCAAAAATATTAAATGAAGATTTTTCGTACTTAAACTCCTCCGATGTAAACTTTAGTGAGCATGTTGATATTGATGATAATCACACCATCACCCCCCTAGGAATCGTAGAAATTCCTATAGAAATACAATAAATTCCACTAAACGTCTTCTCCCCTCGCTAATAAGACGATTAGCTTGCGTTTTTCCTTAAATTGACTGTCAACCCAAAGAAATCAGTTTACTATTTCTTCTACTGTATCAGCTAAAACCATACTACCGTCATTTTTCCGCTTTAATAATTCACGAGACGTACACTCTAATATATCACGATTTTTTACTAGCACTAAGAGTTTATCGGCTAATTTTTCTGCGGTGATGTTATTTTGTTCAAAACACCACCCTGCCCCACTATCTTCCAGTGCCTTGGCATTATAGAATTGATGATTTTCAGCTGCCGTAGGTAGCGGAATAAAAATTGCCGGCAAGCCAATATAGCTAAGCTCAGAAATAGTTGATGCCCCAGCCCTTGATATTACTAGTTCTTGATTGGCATATTGCTGATCCATATCATAAAAAAAATCGGCTACTTTATGTGGGATGTTTAGCTCACTATAAATTTTAGCAATATTGTCTAAATCTTCTGGAGGAGCTTGTTGGGTAATATGTAGTTTAATATCAGGATTTGATTGCACTAATATTTTAATCGCTTCCGGTATTAAACTAGAAAAAACCTTTGCTCCCTGACTTCCACCAAAAATTAATATTCGAAAAGTATCATTACTAAAATTATCCTTAACTTTCAGCTTTTTAACATTATCCCGTACTATATTTCCTATAACTAATTTCTTATTATAGTCAACAATATTATAATTTTTAGTTTCCTCATAGGTAAGAGCAACTTTTCTGGCCCATTTTAAGAATAATCTATTGACCTTACCAATAAAGCAGTTTTGTTCATAAATTACGATAGGAATACGTAACAATACAGCTGCTATCAAAGGAGGGGCTGTTGGATAGCCACCAAACCCAATTATAACATAAGGTTTGACCTGCACTAATAGCAATAACACCTTAAAAGTCATAAATAATAAATAAATCAATAATTTAAACTTATTAAACAACCCTTTCGGTGGCAATCTAAAATTTATTATATGTGGAATGAGCGGTAAATCTTCAGTTAAATATTTTTGGCATCTAACATCAGTAATAAGATGTAATTTATACCCGCGTTTCACCAATTCTTCAGCCAAAGCAATAGCGGGAAATAGATGACCTGCCGTACCACCCCCGACAACAATTATACTCTTCATATGTCAATATCTTGAATTTTATAGTTAGTAAGAGAAGTTTTATGTTTGGTGAAACCAAGCAGCATCCCTGTAGCAATAGCTATGGCAAAAGTTGAAGAACCACCATAGCTAATAAATGGTAATGTCATCCCTTTGGTTGGTAATAAATTCAAGGTAACACCTATATTAATTAAGGCTTGTAAACCTATCTGTGCAACAATACCACTTGCTGCCAATTGAGCAAATTTATCTTCTTCGTTAATGAGTTTCAGTAAACTACGAATCACTATAAAAGCAAATATTCCTATAATTATCAAGCAGATAATCGCCCCAAATTCCTCACCAGCAACAGCAAAGATAAAATCAGCATGAGAATCCGGCAATACTTGTTTTACCGCTCCTTCACCAGGACCACAACCATATAAACCACCATGCTCAAATGCTCTGATTGATTTACTAACTTGATAATTACTAATACTCTCTGGATCAAAAAAACTATTAATCCTTTTCGCTACATGAGGCAGCCAAAAATAAGCTGCTGTAACACCAAATAACAACATAAAAGCAGCAAGCATAATCCAAAATATTGGCATACCAGCAACAAAAAGCTGAATACCAAAAACTGCAGTAACCATCACTAACATACCAAAATCTGGCTGGATAATTAATAATAAGGCAATGATACCATACAGAACTATACAGATAGAAAAACTTGGAAATTCCCCCTCAAATTTCAATGATAATATCCAACCTGCAACTACCGCAAAAAATGGTTTTATAAATTCTGAAGGCTGCATCGAAAGACCTAAAATATTAATCCAGCGAATAGCCCCCTTAACTTCATAACCATAGAATTTAACTAAAATTAATAACAATATACTGACAATAAATCCTAAAATTGACAATCTCTTTAACCATTTTTTGGAAAAAAAGGAAAAAAGAATGATCAATAGCGATGCACTAGCAAGATAAAATAATTGTCTAGAGGCAAAATAATGCTCATTGAGTCCTATTCTATTTGCTATTACTGGTCCAGCTGTAGTAACCAACATCATACTAAAAACAAACAGGATTACTAAAGCAATAATCATTTGCTGGTCGATACTACGCCACCACCATTTTAGGTAATTGTTAGATAACTCATTATTATGATTATCTTTAATCATGGTTAGCAATAATATTATATAATTCTATAAATAGATTTCCGCGTTCTTCAAAATTTTTAAATTGATCATAAGAGGCACAAGCTGGAGCTAACAAAATATTTTTTATGCTCCCTATATCTTGCATTGCATCTCTAACTGCAGCATTAAAAGCCTCCTGCAAATCTTGACAAATTTGAAAATCTACTCTACCCTTAAGTGACGATGCAAAAAGTTCTTTATCTTGACCAAAAAGATAAGCCTTATGAATTTTATCAAACCATGGAGCTAAATTTGTTATTCCTCCTTCTTTTGCCACTCCTCCAGCTAGCCAATATATATTATCAAGTGCGGCAAGGGATTTAGAAGCAGCAATGCTATTGGTAGCCTTACTATCATTATAAAAATTTATTATACTCGAATGATCTGAGTCTATTGTGCCAACATATTGCATCCTGTGCGGCAACCCCTTAAACAACTTGATAGCCGCAATTATTTGATCTGGTCTTAGCCCTATAATCCGACAAGCCACATAACTGGCAACAATATTTTCCTGATTATGGATGCCTTGTAAATAGCTATTATTTGGCAAATTAATAGTAATCGGTTCAAAAATATTGTCATAAACAACATTATTACAAATTGATACTCCTTTATCCAGGGTTTTACCAACAGAGATTGGTATTAAATTTGTGGTATTCTCCTTTTGTAACTCTAAGAAAATATTGTTGGTAATTTCATTATCAACACTAATTATGGCAAATGAATCTTTATCCATTCGATCAAAGATTTTCTTTTTAGCGACAATATAGCCTTGCATATTATTATGCCGATCTAAATGGTCCTCGGTAATATTAAGTAGCACAGCAATTTTAGCTTTAAAACTGCTTAATAAGTCTAACTGAAAAGAAGATAGCTCTAATACATACCCTTGACAATCTAATCCCATACTCAAGGCAGGAAAACCAATATTTCCGCCAACTGGATAATCAAAACCACAAAATTGTAAAATATGACCAGTTAGAGCAGTGGTAGTACTCTTACCATTAGTACCAGTTATACCGATAAAATTAGCTTTCTTCCCCCCTCTAAACTTAACTTCCTCAAATAATAAGTCTATATCTGAGGTTATTGATATATTACGGGCATTCGCCATGGTAACAATGCCATGCGATAAGGGAACACCTGGACTCAACAATATCTTATCAATATCCTGCCACCGCTGATCAGACAAGCTAACCAAATTATCGTTTCCATAGATTTTACTGAAAGCATCTCTACTACTACTTAGTTGATCGTAACAAATTATCCTAGCTACTTTATTTAGCGATTGATAAGCAGCCATACCAGTCTTACCCAGACCAACTATCCCTATAGTCTTGTTTTTTTGTGAAAGAAATAATGACATAATTTTTAGTTTAATAATCCATTATCTACTGCATTTTCAATAATTCATTGATTTTTGTAATAGATAATCTAGTCATTCTTGCTACTTCTTCAATAGAGTTACCATTGTTTATCATCATTTTTATTAATTTAGCTTCACCCTCGGCTCTACCTCTAGCTTCTCCGATTTGAATCCCTTCTTCTTTCCATACTTGAGCTATACTAGGCATAAGTTCTTCTCCTTTTTCTTTATTTAAACTATTTTTTAATATTTTTTCTAACTCTATTTTATCATTTTGCTCAATAAAGGTCAAAATATACTGTAATAGATTTCTTATATGGTCATAGCCTATTGTTATTTCACTCAATTTAGGCAAGAGATAAGAGATTTTTTGCCATCTTTTCAGTATAGTCAATTGATGAGAAGTTGGTGACGTCGTCACTCGTCGCTCGCCTATTACT
>JAJIYQ010000014.1 GCA_020881075.1 Rickettsia endosymbiont of Labidopullus appendiculatus | reverse complement strand
GTCTGCCTGCGATAACTAATTAATTATATTTTGAGCTATTTTTCGGCGAGAATATATATGATTTTTGCAGGAATAGTGTACCTATTTCAAGAAAATCATGTTTATTCGCAGCCAAAAAGAGCCAAATATAGAATTACTTTCGTTATCGTAGGCAGACTCCTAGTACTTTGCAAATCATTTGAGTATATTATGCTACAGCTTTTCCTTGACAAATATTAAAGGTGAGATATTTTGTAGTTACATTAGTATACTTGAATGATTTTACTAAATTTGGAATATAATGGCGATGCTAGGAGATAATTAATTAGTTATCGTAGGCAGTCTCCTAACCGTACAAAACATACGTGAGCAAAGTATACTCAAATGCTTTGAAGAATTGTTTTTAATATTAGGGATGAAGTAACATCACATACCTCATGTACGTTATACTTGCTTGCCCCTCATTTTCAAATCCAATTCTCCAAATTACTTTGAGTATATTTACGGAGCCAATTCTTTAAAACATTAGAGTAATATATAGAAAAATATTTGAGGTAATTACATAATATGTCAAAAGCTAAAATAGCGTCTAAAAATAACCCAACTTCCAGAGAGCAAGCTAAAGAGTATTTTCATAATGGACAAAAAATTAAACCAGTAAAACTTATATCTGGCAAATTTTCTTTTTTGGCAGCAGAATATGACGTATCAGGAGATTTAGTAGTTGGTTCTGATGGTAAGGCATTACCTTGGGACAGAACAAAAATTTAACTTGAGATAGAATTTGGAAATAAGGGTATTGACCTTACATGTGAAAAGGTATATAAACTACCTGGTCATTAATACGGTTTGGGGATGTAGCTCAGGGGTAGAGCATCTGCTTTGCACGCAGAGGGTCGGGGGTTCGATTCCCTTCGTCTCCACCAAGACTTATTACCCTTCCAGGGTTTTATTACTTTTTTTAAGAATTTCATATGTGTACCATATGTGCTAATCTTAAAATTTGACCTACAAAAAAATCTATTTTTCACCCTGTTACAAGGGAAAAAAATATGACTGAACCATTAACTTTTTCCAACGCTTTAGTTGAAAATCCTGATATTATCTTTTATAATTTTGTTGGTAATTTCATCCCCCCTGAGTGGCGAAATCTTACCAATAATTATAATAAACGATTAAGTACAACCTCTCGTCAACTTCTGTCTTTGATAGTTTCTCGCCTACAGATTTATCAAAAAAATAAACTATCAGAAGAATTACAATGTAAATTGTAATGATCCTTTGATCCCCTATTGTAATCAACTATTAACCCCTCTGAACCCATAAAAAATTAGTTAATTTTTTAAATCGCCCTGGTCTACAATTAAGGGTAAATCAAACTCAATGGCAAAAGTAGATTTCTCATCAGCAGTGAAACAGCCTTCTGAGAATAATGTACGATTCCAAATTTCAAAAAACAGTTCAGGTGAGCAAGCTTCTTTAAGATCTTGTAAATAAGTGTGTTTTTCAAAAAAATTTAAAACCGGGAAGAAGCTCGAGCTATCTAATAAAACATGTTCAGGCAGACCTTTATAACTATCTACGGTAACCTGCTGCAGCTCTTTATCAGAATAAAGCTTCCATAATTCAGGCATTAATATGTTTTCTTCTTGATAAAAATGCAGAAGATTGTAAGACAACAACTGATCATATGAGGAACAGATATGACGACCCTGTACAACCCGTTCTTCATCATCCACTGTTTTTATTGCAGTTTCAAAAAGCCCCTGAAAGGTCATCAGCTCATCTTGCTGGTTGAAATGTTCTTGTTTAACGTGCTTATGCACGGTTGATCCTTTCTTATCAAACAGTGGGGTAAAATATTTTTCTTCTTTTTGTGCATGCATTTTTAGATCAAATACAATATTGTCAAAAGAATCTTTAATACTAGTTACAGCTACTATTTTTCGAAAATCTATTTTACCTAGCTTTTCTCCAAACTGGCACAGCTCCTTACGAAGAAACTTATGTACACTTCTATACAAATCATATCTTATTTTCATTTTATTATACCTCTTGTTACTTTTGGTTGTGTATTAGTTTTGGATGTAGAGTCTGAATCATTTGTTTTTTCTTTTGCCTTGTTCGATGCTTCGAATTTTTGTTTGATTTCTTCTAGAGAGGCAATTGAACTTGAAGGGATTCTAGCCCAAGTACTTGTCTTTGCCGTGATAGTAGCCGTGCGTTCAGTAGTAACGTTCTTATCAAATGTTATTATACTTCCATCCCCTTCTCTCTTATAAAATGCACCCTTATTCTTTGGGGTATCAGTTAGGTTGAGTCTTGTTAAAGGTACTTGTGCTATTGCATGTGCTGCTGTACCTCTATTGTTATCGACAACTAAGGTTCTATTTTTGTCACCTTTAGTTGGTTTTATATTTTTATCATCGACTTTAGATTCAGTCGGATAGTTAAATACTTGTATTCTAAAATCTTCCGTTGGAAATGGTTCTATTTCTCCAACTTCTTGTATTTTGCGTCCTTTATATGCAAACGATTTACCTTTTTCTTCTGTATTAGAAAAAAGTGCATTTGCCTTATCTTGAGAAAATTCGATTTTATAAGCATTGGAACAAAAATAGTCATTGAATGCTTTTGCTAGATTGTTCAAATGACCTAAATGCTCTATTCGGTTTGGTTTGTTTTGTTTTATTTCTTCCTGTTCTATTTTACTAAACACCATGTATTCCTTGACAAATGCAATCCGTAATATTTTTTTGTTACCCTTTTTTGAAACAGGTGCAAGTTGGTCAAATATATCTAGCATATTATTAATATAATCGTTACTGCTGTTTTTATAGTATTCATTTTTATACTCAGATAACTTCTCTTTAAATTTTTTTTCTATAGGATTAGTCATAATACATACTATAATTAGTTAAAAAGTTGGTATATGAAGATTAAAGTCAAGAAATGCTAGGAGTATTCAAGTCAAGGAATGGAACGTACATTTAGTATGTAAGCATTTCGTATCTTAAATAATGACAATGCAATTCTTGATTTTCTATGTGAGTGTACTAAAATGCTTTGAAGAATTATTTTTTGAAAATATCAGGAACTCGCATACTCACGTACGTTGCATGTGTTCATCCATAGTATCCTACATTTTTTATTCTATAACTATTACAATGGCATAAAAACATCATTGCGAGGAGACCATAAAGTCGACAAAGCAATACTTTTCTGGTTACTTTTTTGTGGATTGCTTCGTCGCTAATAGACAATTGGCAATCAGATTTTTTATTCATCATAAAAAAATAGTAAGAAAAAATGTAGGGTACTATGGCGTTTACCTCTCATTTTCAAATCCAATTCTTTAAATAATTTGAGTATATACGCTCAAATTATATTATGATACTTTACAAATTAATATCACTTTATTAGAGATCAGCAGGTTAATTATAACATGTACAGGGAAAAACTTAAAGAAAGAGCTGTTTTTAAAAATTTGATAAACAATCAGTTAAAGGTAGTGACAGCGAAAGTCGAACTTAGGCAAATATTACAAAAGTAATACTTGCTATATTAAGTCTTTAAAGGAGGTAATCCAGCCGCAGGTTCCCCTACGGCTACCTTGTTACGACTTCACCCCAGTCGCTAATTTTACCGTGGTTGGCTGCCTCTTACGTTAGCTCACCACCTTCAGGTAAAACCAACTC
>JAJIYQ010000013.1 GCA_020881075.1 Rickettsia endosymbiont of Labidopullus appendiculatus | reverse complement strand
ATCCCCCCCGATCATAAAAGACGAGAAGCATCATTTTTACGGTTTAATGCATACCGTTGTTAGTAGAGGCTTTCGAACCCCAAAAATTACTTTGCAGTAATTCCACCCCGAATTCTAAATTATATACACACCAAAAGTCAATATATATTGTTAATAAAAACTAAATAACGTAAATTTTAAATTATTATTTGTATAAATTCTCTAGGAGTGTTAGTATTACGTATGCAGTATACTTATTTTTATAAATTTATGTTGGCATCAAAAGTTACTGAGAAATATCAAGCTACTATTCCTTATGAGATACGGAATTTCCTACATTTAGAGAAAGGGGATAGAGTAAAGTTTAAAATTGAAGGAGGTAAGGTAATGGTACAGAAATTACCTTATACTGATTATGAGTATCTAGATTCTTTATCTAAATCACTCCCTGAATGGTTATCGTCAGAAGATGATGAAGCATATCATGATTTATAATAAATTTGATGTAATTAAAGTTTCTTTTCCTTTCACTGATAAAGCAGCGATTAAAAAGAGACCAGCTTTAGTAATATCATCAAGTGAATATCAAATAAATTACAATCATTGTATACTCGCTATGATCACAAGTGCTAAACAAACAAGTTGGCAATATCTTAAACAAATTGGTTAGCTACTAAAATTTAATTGATGCTGAAAATGCCCTGGTTCAAATCAACTGATTTTATATATTGATATTGTATGTACGTTGTGTATATAATATAATAAACATAAAAAAATAATATTATGTACTATAAATTAGATAAATACGAGCAAGAAATAGAAGATAATTTTGAAAAACAAATTAGTATTAAAAATTCATCTGATCTTAAATTGTTTCAAGATTCAGCTAAGGCACACTTAAAGAGAAAATATCCTATTACTATAAGAGTAGCTCAACAGGATATAGAAGCTATCAAAATTAAAGCTTCAAAGCTAGGGTTAGGTTACCAAACATATATTAATATACTAATTCATAAAGATGCCACAAAATTATAGTTATAAGGTAACCTAAATTGATTAAATTTAGATACAATCATGAAAAGAATGCAAAATTGTTACTTGAAAGAGGAATAGGTTTTGAGGAAATAATCCAATCTATAAGCGAAGGAAATTTACTTGATATAAAAAAGCATAATAATCAAGAGCAATATCCTGGTCAACATATTTTATATGTAAGAATATTAAATGAAGTATATGCTGTACCTTATATAAAAGAAGATAAAGATACTATTTTTCTAAAAACATTATTTCCAAGTAGAAAGGCAAGAAAGAAGTTCTTGAATTAGAAAAAACCCAATTATATTGATGTATTTTATAATAATTAAGGTGTTTTGTAGATTAATAGATGGGGTCTTTTTCTTAAACTAACGTACTAAAATGACTTTTGTGGTAATATTATCAGCTACTTTTAACCAAATTTTATTTAGAAATGGATTGCTTCGTCGCTACTAAAGTAGCTCCTCGCAATGACGTTTGGGATGCATGTCATTGCGAGACCATGTAATGGTCGAAGCAGTCCATTTCTAACCATTTTCCTGGATTGCTTCGTCGGATTACGCCTGGTCGCAATAATGGAGAAGCTATCTAGAACATTAACGGATTAGGTATATATCATCGTATCCACAGAAAACTCCTTGAATAAACTAGTAAAGTACATTAATATCAGATAATGATAACTAATATAATGAGCATAGTATGAGAACTATTATTGATATACCTGACATGCAAGTAGAAACTTTGAATCAACTTTCAAAGAAGAAAAAACTGTCTAGGGCAGAAATTATAAGACAAGCTTTGACTGATTATATAACCAATTATGCTAAAAGTAAAAAAGGCTATAAATCAGCATTTGGCATATGGAAAGATCAGAAGTTAGATGGCTTGCTATATCAACACAAGTTACGTGGCGAGTGGGATGAATGAAAGTATTATTTGATACTAATATATTGATAGATTATTTGCTAGGACATGTAGCAGCTAATAGAGAACTTGAACAATATAAAGATTGTCAGATTAGTATAATAACTAAAATGGAGATATTAGCTGGAACCTCAGAAGATAATGAGGAAACAATCAGAGAATTCTTAGATAATTTTACCATAATTGACTTAAATGAAGAAATAGCTGAAATTGCCATCTCTATTAGAAAAAAGTATAAGATCAAACTACCTGATGCAATAATATGGGCAACAGCTAAGTATTGTAATGGTTTATTGATAACTAGAAATACCAAGGATTTTCCTATCCATGCCCCTGACATAAAGGTTCCGTACAACATATAATTGATACAATAGAGGCTCTAATGGAAAAAGCCAACATAATTAATTCAGATTAGGAATGGAGGTTTGTTGAGAAGATTCATCATCAGAAGTAGCTGGTTTAATTCTGCCAATCATTTCATCAACTGACACTTGAAAATAATCTGCTAGGGCTACTGCAATTCGGCTATCTAAAGTTTCTTGTTTCCTCTTACCATTAACAAAACTGTTTAAAGAGTTATTGCCAAAACCTATATCCATACTTAGTTTATACAAATTTAGATTTTGCTTCTTTGCTTTGTCAATCAGAAATTTTTTTATATTAGAAATGATGTCACTTGGTATAATTTTACAAAATTCTGGATTTTCTGTATTAGGTAAAGAAATATATTGACTTCTTCCTACAACTTCATCAATAGAACAGTTAAAGTAGTTGGCTATTTTCAATATATTATACATTTGAGTACTAGAGCTTAATCCATTCAGAATACTAGTAATAGTATTATACGGAATACCACTTTCCCTAGAAAAGATTTTTCTTGTTAATTTGAGTTCTTCAAATTTTGATCTTAAAAAGTTTTGTATTTCTTTAACAAGAGTCATGTCAGAATTCAAGGATTAAGTAAAAATAAAAATACTCGCACGGCGAAAATATTTTTCTTGACACCTCAAAATAATTATATTAAACTCCAAAAATAGAATGAGACCAGAAAAAAAGATCAGTGGTTACTGACTAATTTTTTAGAGCTAAAATATATATTTTGGTTTAGCTATCCGATTAGCATTTCGTCATT
>JAJIYQ010000012.1 GCA_020881075.1 Rickettsia endosymbiont of Labidopullus appendiculatus | reverse complement strand
TTATCTTTTTTTTGAGGATTAACATATATTGAATAAATATTCATAAGAGAATCTTGTAATTATGGTACTGAATGATTACTTAAACACCATAATAATAAACAAACAGCTAAACATCAATATTTAGAAGATTATTTATGTCAGATAACTCATTACACGGGACTACTATACTGTGTTTAAGAAAAGGTGGAGAGGTTGTAATTGCCGCTGATGGTCAAGTTTCCCATGGTAATACAATTTTAAAATCCACAGCAAAAAAATTAAGAACCATGTTCAATAATAGTATTATTGCGGGCTTTGCTGGCTCTACTGCAGATGCTCTAACTTTATTTGAAAAATTAGAATTAAAGCTAGAGAAATATTCATACCAGTTACTGAGAAGTGCAGTAGAATTAGCAAAAGAGTGGCGTAGCGATAAATATTTACGTAAACTTGAAGCAATGATGATTGTTGCAGATAAAAAAAATATATTAATTCTAACTGGTAATGGTGATGTAGTTGAACCTGACGGGGATGCTGCTGCCATTGGTTCTGGTGGATTATATGCCCTGGCAAGTGCCAGGGGATTAATGTCTTTTGATAATAACCTAACTGCAGAAGAGATTGCTTTAAAATCAATGCATATTGCAGCTGACATCTGTGTTTTCTCTAATCATAATATTATTTTAGAAAAAGTTATATGAGTACTAGTATTAAGAAAAAATCTGCGAGAACTCCTGCTAAATCTGTGAAAACTTCGGTTAAACCTGTGGGAACTCCAACTAAATCAGTGGAGATTCCTGCTAAATCTATGGGATTAACTCCTTCTAAAATCGTAGCTGAGCTTGATAGATTCATTGTTGGACAATATAAGGCAAAAAAAGCTGTGGCGATCGCTCTGCGAAATCGTTGTAGGCGTAGGAATATAGCCGAGCCACTTCGTCAAGAAATCGTTCCAAAAAATATTTTAATGATTGGACCAACTGGTGTAGGTAAGACTGAAATCGCTAGGCGACTTGCTAAGCTTAGCGGCTCACCTTTTCTTAAAATAGAAGCAACCAAGTTTACTGAAGTAGGATATGTTGGACGAGACGTTGAATCGATAATACGAGATTTAGTGGAAATAGCTGTTAATACCCAAAAAGCTAATGCTAAAAAAGAAGTTATTGTCAATGCAACTTTAAAAGCTACAGAAAGGATATTGGATGCTTTAGTCGGCAAGTCGGCATCAGCTGAAACTAGAGAGAAATTCCGTCTTAAGCTTGAAAAAGGTGAGCTTGACGATACTGAAATTGAAATCAGTATAACAGATTCAGGCAACATATTTGGTAGTAATTTTGAGATTCCTGGTATGCCAGGAGCGGCTATGGGTGTGTTAAATGTTTCTGATATGATTAGCAAAGCTATCGGTACTAGTAAAACAAAAAACAAGAAAATGCTGGTTAAGGATGCTATGTTAACTATCTTGGCTGAAGAATCAGATAAATTGATTGATCAAGAAAAAATTACTCAAGATGCATTAGTGTTAGTACAAAATGATGGTATAGTATTTTTGGATGAAATTGATAAAATCACCTCAAGAGCTGAGGGGAAAAGCTCAGAGATCAGTAGAGAGGGAGTGCAAAGAGATTTGCTACCTATTATTGAAGGCACAACAGTTAATACCAAATATGGTCCTATAGAAACTGCCCATATATTATTTATAGCATCAGGTGCTTTCCATTTATCAAAACCATCTGATTTATTGCCTGAGTTGCAAGGAAGGTTACCTATTAGAG
>JAJIYQ010000011.1 GCA_020881075.1 Rickettsia endosymbiont of Labidopullus appendiculatus | reverse complement strand
TATTATTAAAAGTTGTTTTTATATGAACAACACCAAGAGTGATATTTTTTCTTTTTTTCTTGATCTTAGTATTAGCCTGCCTCATTATTATACCATATTACTTTGTAACTTTTTTCTTACCGGCCATTGCAACAGCTTTGCCTTTTCTTGTTCTCGCATTAGATTGTGTATTTTGTCCTCGCACAGGCAGTTTTCTTATATGCCTGAGAACTTGGTAACTTCTAATATCTTTTTTCTTCTTGATGTTAAGAGTTACTTCTCTTCTTAAATCACCTTCTACTTTATATTCTTTTTCAATAACACTACGTAAAACAATAAGCTCTTGATCAGTTAAGTCTTTAACCCTTTTACTCTCAGATATCCCAGTCTTCTGACAAATTTTCCCTGCAGCAGAAGAGCCGAGTCCATAAATATATGTTAAACTCACTACTAATCTTTTGTTTGCTGGAATGTTAACACTCGCTATTCTTGCCACAAATAATCTCCAAATTTTGATAACAACCAAAAGGGAATAATATAAAAATATCCCTTAAAGTCAAATAATTTCTAACATTTTATCTAAAACATCTTCTACTTCTTGCTTATCCTTACTTGCATCAACAACATAGAATTCACTATTATCTCTATAATAGCTAAGTAACGGATAAGTTTCTATCTTATATTCTTCTATTCTATGTTTAATAGTCTGTTCATCATCATCTTGTCGATGAATGAACTTATCCGATCCACAAACATCACAAACATTATCAATCTTAGGTTTAATAAAGTAACTATTATAAATTTGTTTACAATTTGCACAACTAAATCTACCCAAAATCCTCTTAATAATTACTTGATCGTCTATCTCAAAAAATACCACTTTAATCTTTTGATTAGCGAATTCTCTAAGAAAGCTAGCTTGCTCTAGATTACGAGGATAACCATCTAGAACATAACCATTTTTATATATATCCTGTGTTAAAAACTTTTTAACTACATTATTTACCAATTGATGAGGGACAAGTTTTCCTTGTGCCATATACTCTTGAATTAACAACCCCTCTTCATTATTGACCTTTACCATTTGTCTAAATATATCGCCTGTAGACACATGAGGTAATTTTAACTTTCCTGCCAATAACTGCCCTTGAGTTCCCTTCCCTGAGCCAGGAGATCCTATAAGCACTATAATCACTTTAAACCCATCTTTAGATATATAACATAATATATACTTACCACTAAGTATAAAAGTACATTATTTTAAGAATTAGCTACAAAAACTCTAAAATATTCACAAAGCAATTTAAAAATCGCAAAAAACAGTCTACAAACCCAAAGAGTCTATTACTCAATAATCAAATTTTTTGCAAAGCTTATAAATAGTAGGCTTAGCCTACTGTTGTCATTCCTGCTTCTCCTTGTCATTCCCGCGTAAGCGGGAATCTAGATATCTACCTACGCAGGTATGACACTAACAAGTTTTAGTTTTTTAATTTCATTTTTTTTATTAACCCCTCATATCTATTGCTAAATAAATGAGTTTGAATTTGGGCAAATGTATCTAAAACAACATTAACAACAATTAAAAAACTTGTTCCCCCTAAAGCAAAAGATACAGAATATTTATTCATTAACATTTCAGGAACTATACATATAAAACTTAGATATATACCACCTATGACAGTTAATCTAGTTAGCAAATAATCAAAATATTCCGAAGTATTTTTACCAGGTCTTTTTCCAGGAATATATGCCCCATATTTCCTCAAATTATTTGCTGTTTCTTCTGAATTAAAAACTATTGCTGTATAAAAAAAGCTAAAAAACATTATCAACGCAACATACAGCAAAATATATAGAGGCTTTCCATGCCCTAAATAGAAAGTTACTAAGTTCATAATTTCCAAATTATTACTAGAAAAATTAGCTATTGTCATAGGAAACAATAAAATTGAACTAGCAAATATTGGTGGTATTACCCCAGCAGTATTAAGCTTAAGAGGCATATGAGATGAATCACCACCATAAATCTTATTACCAACCTGTCTTTTTGGATATTGTACCAAAACTTTCCTTTGAGCCTTCTCAAAGAAAATTATCATGGCTATAATTAAAATAACTCCTAAACAAATAGCCATCACCACGATAGGAGACAATCCTCCACTTCTTGACAACTCAAACATACTTATAATAGCACTTGGTACTCCAGATACTATACCTATAAATATAATCAATGAGGATCCATTACCAATACCTCTACCACTAATCTGTTCACCAAGCCACATTAAGAACATGGTACCTACAACTAAGGTTATAACAGTAGTAACCTTGAAAAAAATCCCAGGTATAATCACTACAGGTCCAACATTAGTTACAATATGTTCCAAACTTATTGCCACACCATACGCCTGAAAAGAAGCTAATAAAACAGTTAAATATCTAGATAACTGATTGATTTTTCTTTTACCAGCCTCACCTTCTTTTTTTAAATTCTCTAACGGCTTATAGGCTATTGACATCAATTGAATAATAATTGATGCAGTTATATATGGCATAATGGCTAAAGCAAAAATAGACATCCTACTTAAAGAACCACCAGATAGCATGTTAAACATACCAAGTAAACCAGATTGATTTTGTTCAGCCACACTGCTCAACGCAACCGAATCAATACCCGCTATAGGAATAAATGAACCAAATCTACATATTATAAGAGCTAGAATAGTAAAAATAACTCTATTAGCTAAGTCTTTATTAGATTTTTGTGTGGATTTTAAGCTCATAAATTACAATATTTGACCACCAACTTGCTCAATTATCTTTTTAGCAGATGCCGAATAAGCATCTAATTGAAACGATAAGGGACTATTAAATTCACCGCTGCTAACAGATAATAATTTAACCAACAACTTACTATTCTTAATTAACCCTACTGCAACTAACTTATCTTTTGTGATAACTTCGGTTGAATTCAAACGACTTTCTGATATTAAAAATTCTATATCGGCAATATTCACTACATTATATTTCTTAGAACTAGGACAATTAAACCCTCTCTTTGGCAATCTTTTAATCATTGGCATCTGCCCGCCTTCAAAACCCTTGATAGCTACACCAGATCTAGATTTTTGACCCTTAACACCTCTACCGCATGTTTTGCCTTTACCGCACCCAATACCGCGTCCTACCCTTTTTTTATCTCTCTTGGCACCAAAATTGTTAGATAACTCACTTAACTTCATTTTATAAACTCTAATTTATATTTTCTACTTTTAATAAATGTTGTACCTTTCTGATCATCCCTCTAATAGAGCTTGTATCTTTTAAAATAACAGATTTATGCATTTTATTTAAACCCAAGCCTATCAAGGTTTCTTCTTGATCATATTTACGACCTATAATACTACCAATTTGGGTAACTTTAACTTTTGCATCATTCATTTTTTCTTTATCACTATTCATAGATTTCTACAACCCAATTATTACTTATAACATTACTTTAACAAAAAACTATAGCCATAGTCAATTGATGAAAAGTTGGTGACGTCATCACTCACCGCTCGCCTATTACTTATAGGCGTCGCTCCATCGCTCCTGCTACCTAATCCTCCTGAATTAACTATAACCCTTTAAGGCTGAAGAAGACCTTAGATCAACAAAGCAATCATGTTTTGTATCATCCCTACGTAGCAGCATGTCATCCCTGCTCGACTTAGTGTCATACCTGCATAAGCAGGTATCCAGATTCCCGCCTACGCGGGAATGACATAGGCACGGACTGGGAATGACACAAGATCCGGACGAAAATGACAATTTCACTGGTCTTTCACAATTACGATATTTTTTATCAGCCCCCTAAAGAATATAGCTCAAATTATTCTGATATTACTTCTTGTTGCCCTTTTATAGACTGAGTCGATATCTCATTTAAGTTCTTCCCTCTCCTTTCAGCAATATTCTTTGGAGAAGAAAGTTGAGATAACGCATCAAAAGTCGCAGCAATCATTGCATATACATTACTAGACCCTAAAGATTTAGCAACAATATCATGAACTCCTAAAGAATCAAAAATAGCCCTCATAGCACCACCAGCAATAACGCCAGTACCCGCCTTGGCTCTTCTTAAAATGACCTTTGCTGCTCCACTTTTACCAATAACATCATGGTGAATGGTTCTACTCTGATAAAGAGGAACCCTAATCATATCTTTCCTTGCTTCTTGGGTAGCCTTAGCTCTAGCCTCTGTTACCTCTTTCGCCTTACCATGACCATAACCAACCTTACCGGATTTGTCACCAGCTACAATACAAGCAGAAAAAGAGAATTTTCTTCCACCTTTTACTACTTTAGTAACTCTGTTTACATCCACCAAAGTTTCGGTTAATGCTTCACCCATATTTTTTTTAGCTTTAGCCATTTCTTAAACCTAAAATTAGAAATTTATTTTCTTTCTTGCTGCATCAGCCAATGCCTTAACAACACCGTGATATTTATAACCACCCTTATCGAATACAACCTCTTGCACTCCTTTAAGCGATGCTCTTTCTCCTATCAACTCACCTACTTTTGTAGCTGTACCAACATTACAGCTAGATTTTTTTAACTGCCTAATTTCTTTATCCAAGGTTGAAGCAGAAGCAATAGTAATTGACTGTTTGTCATCTATAACTTGTGCATATATATGCTTTCCAGATTTAAAAATAGACAATCTGATTCTGTTTGATACCCTTGATATCTTAGACCGTACTCTAGCTTTTCTTGTCTCAAATCTTAACTTTGAACTACACATACTTAACTTTTAACCCTTAAATTTTAGTTTTTCTTACCTTCTTTTCTTTGAACATACTGACCCTTACGTTTAATACCTTTACCCTTATATGGCTCAGGCGGTCTCTGCTTTATAATAATTGATATAAACTGACCTAGTTTTTCTTTATCAACACTTTGCAATATAATCTGATTTTGTTTAGGAGCGGTAACTTTTATATTCTGAGGTATCTCGATTTTAGTATTATGACTTTTAGCGAGCATTAAGTTTAAGTATTTATCTTTCACCAAAGCCTTATAACCAACACCATTTATTTCAAGCTCTTCTGTAAAACCTTCACTAACACCTTTCATCATACCATTTATTATACTTCGTGCCGTACCCCACATAGACCTAGCACTTTTAGTCTCTGCTAATGGTTTAACAACAAGCTGATTATCTTGCAATGAAATTGCTATATTCCCGGCAAAAGTCTTTGATAATTCTCCCTTAGGACCGACAACATTGACTTTTAACCCATCAAGCTCAACTTTTACCCCTTCAGGTACAGGGACTGGCAATTTTCCAACACGTGACATTTTTATACCTTAAAACACTTTACAAATTACTTCACCGCCAATCTTTTGGCTATGTGCTTCTCTATCAGATAACACGCCTCTAGAAGTAGAAAGAATATAAATACCCATATTGTTATAATATCCTTTTAATTTATCAATGGAAGAATAAATCCTCTTACCTGGTTTTGAAACTCTATTTATTTCACGTATAGCAGGTTTTCCATTAACAGAATATTTTAAATCCACCTCAATGTGACTTATATTATCATTCTTAACAACTACATACTCTTTGATATAACCTTCTTTTTTTAAAACATCCAAAATCGCACATTTTATTTTTGAAGAAGGTAGAGATATACTCATCAATTTACTTTTTTGACCATTTCTAATTCTAGTCAACATATCTGCTATATTATCTGTCATTGACATACGATAAACCTACTTTTTACCAACTTGCTTTAACTAAACCAGGAACCAATCCCTTACTACCAAGCTCTCTCAGCTTATTTCGTGATAAACCAAATTTACTGTACACTCCTCTTGGACGCCCAGTAAGTTCACACCTATTTCTAACTCTATTCATAGCCGAATTCCTAGGTAACTTAGCCAGAACCATCACTAGCGAAAATCTCTCTTCTAAAGATAAAGTTTTGTCGTAAATCTTGTCTCTTAACTTAGCACGCTTATTATACAAGCTTTGTGCCATCTTTCTTCTTCTATTATTCTTTTTTATAGAACTTACTTTAGCCATCTTCTTTCTTCAAAAATTAATTATAAAAAGGCAAATTAAAGCCTGAAAGTAATGATTTACCCTCTTCATTATTTGTAGCACTTGTAACAATCGTAATATCCATACCACGAATTACATCTATCTTATCGTAATTAATCTCTGGGAAAACAATCTGCTCTTTTACCCCAAAAGTAAAATTACCTCTACCATCAAAACTTTTACTTGAAAAGCCCCTAAACTCTTTTATACGTGGTAGAGCAACAAGTACTAACCTTTCAAGAAAATCATACATTCTATCTTTACGCAAAGTAACTTTGCAACCAACTTTCATACCTTCACGAAGTTTAAAAGTAGCAATAGACTTCTTTGCCTCAGTTACCAAAGGCTTTTGCCCTGAAATTAAAGTTAGATCATTAACAGCATGATTAATTATTTTAGAATCAGCAACCGTTTCACCAACTCCCATATTAACAACAATTTTTATAACCTTAGGTATCTGATGTTTATTATCATAGGCAAACTTTTTTTGTAAGCTTGGGATAATCTCTTTACCGTATAAATCTTTAAACCTTAACAACATTACTTACCTTCCTTACTGATAATTTCACCAGACTTCTTAGCTACTCTTACTTTAGAACCATCATCTAAAAATTTAAAAGCAATTTTTGTACCAGTACCTGTCTTAGGGTCTACATGAGCAACATTGGATATATGTATTGATAATTCCTTTGACACTATACCACCTTCACTTACTTTACTTGGCTTAACATGCTTGCATGCAATATTTACCCCTGAAACAATGGCTCTATTTTGTTCTGGGAAAACTTTTAACACTTTCCCCTTTTTTCCCTTATTTTTTCCGGTGATAACAATAACTTCATCACCTTTCTTAATTTTTAACTTAACCATTACAATACCTCTTCTGCCAGCGACATAATCTTAACAAATTTTTTTGCCCTTAATTCTCTAGTTACAGGACCAAAAACCCTCGTACCTATCGGCTCTCCCTGTTTATTCAAAAGTACTACTGCATTGGAATCAAATTTAATTGTACTACCATCTGCTCTTCTAACACCCTTTTTTGTTCTAACAATTAGAGCTCTATGTACGTCACCTTTCTTTACTTTTCCACTTGGCAACGACTCTTTTATAGATACTACAATAACATCCCCAAGATTTGCTATCATGTGATGTGAACCACCAAGCACTTTAATACACATAATTTTTTTAGCACCAGAGTTATCCGCAACATCTAAGATGCTCTGCATCTGAATCATAACTTACTTCCACTTGAGAATTTAATAACGCAACAAAATAAACAACCTAAATAACAAAGTCAAAGAATAAAACTCATCATTCTCCAACTTGTGCCAGAATATACTTAAATGATCTGGAAAATTGGATTTGAAAATGAGAGATGAGTACACACAACGTACATGAGGTACGTGAATATGCGAGTCCTTGATATTTCCAAAAAGCAATTCTTCCAATCATTTTAGTATACTTTTTAATAAGTAGGTTTACAACATTTCTACTAAGAAAAAACCGCAACAGACAAAAAACTGCACGATAAAATCTATCATTAAAGTGACACATTAACATCCCCTAACACCACCCAAGACTTAGTCTTAGATATAGGGCGACTTTCAACTATACTAACTTTATCACCATCCTTATACATATTTTCTGGATCATGAGCAGCGTATTTCTTAGAAACTTTTACAATTTTTTTATACATAGGATGCTTAAACCTACGCTCCACTTTAACTGTAATAGTTTTATCAGTTTTTGAACTTACAACAACGCCCTGCAACACTCTTTTCGGCATTTCTCTATTCTCCAGTTTTTAATCTTGTGGTTAATTCTGTATTAATACGAGCTATTGTTTTTTTTACAAAAGAAAACCTACTAGTATTTTCTAATTCACCTAAAGTTTTTTGAAACCTTAGATTAAAAAGCTCTTTTTTAAACAAAATTCTTTTTTCGTGGAGTTCCTCCATGGTTTGTCCAACCAACTCCTTTGGTGATAACCCCAATTTACTCATAACGCCTCACTATCCTTGTTCTTACAGGCAATTTGGCACTAGCAAGCTCAAGTGCCCTAGTGGCTACATCATCTGTAACCCCTTCAACTTCAAACATAATTCTGCCAGGCGATACCCTTACTGCAAAAAATTCAGTAGAGCCTTTTCCTTTACCCATTCTAACTTCCGCAGGCTTCTTTGACACAGGCAAATCAGGAAAAATCTTAATCCATAACCTACCCTGCCTTTTCATACAACGAACAGCTGCCTTTCTTGCAGCCTCTATTTGCCTTGCAGTAACCCTTAAGCCATCCAATGACTTCAAGCCAAAAGAACCAAAAGCTAGCATAGTACCAGATTTTGCCTTTGAGGAAACTCTTCCTTTATGTGCTTTTCTAAATTTTTGTTTTTTCGGAGCTAACATTATCTTACTTCAAAATTAATTATGTTTCTTTCTATTTTCCACATGATCACCCCTATAGACCCAAATCTTTATACCTATAACTCCATAAGTTGTCATAGCTTCAGCAGTTGCATAGTCAATATCAGCTCTCAAAGTATGCAAAGGTACTCTACCTTCTCTATACCATTCTGTTCTTGCTATTTCAGCTCCAGCCAAACGCCCAGAACAAGCCACTTTTATACCTAACCCTCCTTGCTT
>JAJIYQ010000010.1 GCA_020881075.1 Rickettsia endosymbiont of Labidopullus appendiculatus | reverse complement strand
CTTGCATAACCTAAAGATAATTGAGGAATTTTTAGGAAAAACGAAGTCGAGTACCGCAGCGTACTAAGATGTACGTGAGGAACGGAGACGAGTTTTGACAACAAAATTACCAATTAGATTAGGTTATGCAAGAGGTCTATTGCAAAAATAATGAAAACAGCTATTAGTGGAGCATAAAAATCTGCTATATTTAAACAAAATTGATAATTATGGCATTGCATTACATGAACAAGATTTATAAAATTTCGATATTTACACTATATTTGATTTTAATACATTATTTCCTAATATCACCTATTACTGTTAAGGCAGAGTCTCCTATTAAAGCAGTGACATCTAGCACAGAGGAAAATAATAATATTACTCGCCATCCTGATAGTAATGCAATAACCCTTGAAGCAAAGCAAGCAATAGTCATAGATTATGTTACAGGTAAAGTGTTGTTGGCAAAGAATGCTGATGAGCATATGTTTCCCTCATCAATGACCAAAATAATGACATCTTATCTTATTGAGGAGAAAATTCAAAAGGGCGAGGTGTCGTTTGATTCGCATTTTATTGTAAGTGAGAAAGCTTGGCGTATGGGAGGGTCAAAGTCTTTCATGCCTCTAGGTGAAATGGTACGTCTTGAAGATATTCTAAATGGTATTATTGTTCAATCAGGAAATGATGCTTGTATTGTAGCTGCTGAAGGATTGTACGGAACGGAAGAAAATTTTGTTGAGGCTATGAATTTACAAGCACAGAAAATAGGTATGAAGGATACTCATTTTGTTAATGCTAGTGGTTGGCCAGCAGAAAATCACTATAGCACCGCCTATGATCTTGCCATACTTAGTATGGCTCTTATTAAAAACCACCCGGAATTTTATCATATTTATAGTAAAAAATATTTTACTTTCGGTAAAGATCAAAAAGGTCGACCTATTACTCAAGGAAATCGTAATCTTTTATTATACAAAGATATTGGATGTGATGGTATTAAAACCGGTTTTACTGATAATGCGGGTTATGGCATGGTCACATCATGTATAGATGATGGGCGTCGCTATATTATGGTTGTTAACGGTCTTAGTTCTATGAAAAAGCGAGCTGATGAATCTCTTATGCTATTAGATTGGATTAAGCAAAACTTTATTCACAAAAAGTTTTATGCTAAAGGTGATATAATAGAAGAAACTGATGTATGGCTTGGTGTAAAGGATAAAGTGCAACTTGTAGCAGCAGAAAAGTTATCAATGGTTGTGCCACGTTCTAACCAAGAAAAAATTGATATAAAAATATCGATACCGCCAACTGTTTCAGCTCCTTTAAAGGCTGGGGATATTGTTGGTAAAATAACTGTAACTGTTGACAATGATGTTCAAGAAATAGCTCTTCTTGCTAAAGAATCAATTGACAAAGTAGGGTTTTTGAAGAGAATAGTTTGTTACTTTAATTATTTATTTTTTAACAAATAATTTGGTAATTGGCATTTTACTAAACTTATAATATTTATAATTATGACAGAGATAATCGATTCACAAGATTTAATTGACACTATCAGTAAACTTGAAAAATTAGAGGAAGAGAAAACCGAACTGACTGATCTAATAAAGGATGCTTATGAAGAAGCTAAACATAAAGGCTATGATATTAAGATAATTAAGCATGTTCTGAAACTTAAGAAAAAAGACAAAGATGATCTTGCTGAAGAAGATAGCCTAATAGAAATATATCGTGGAGCATTGAATATTTAATAATTATTTGTAAAATATTGCTATAATTAAATGCTGATTCTTATTGAATTTAGTATTCACGATATTATATATATTATTATACAACTGAATATACGGAGTAGATATGATAAGCAATTATGTAAGTAATTATCAACTTAAGAGTGATAATGCTCAATTAAATAATACTAATAATCTATCATCAGTAAATAAGCTTAAGAAAAAGATAACCCTTGGTGCTTTGTTAATGGGTATATCTGTGACAAGTGGGGTAAGCGGGTTGTGGTATGATATTAATGCTTATGCAGCTTTGCCGAAATCACAAGATACATCTACTGCTACAGTACCAGAGCAACAAAACAAAGCTGATAATTATTCAGAAATTTATGGCAATCCATTTGTACAATTATCGCAAGAAATGGATAAATTCTGGAATAGATTTACTATACGCCATAATGGCTTTATTTTTGACTCACCTATTGCTATGACTAGTAGCTTAAATAGTTATTTAGATATTAATGACAAGCAATATACTTTGAATATTGAGATACCAGGTTTTGATAAAGAGCAGATAAAAATTGAATTGCAAGGAGATTATTTAGTTATTACTGCTCAAAAAATTCAGAATGATCAGGTTAAGGATGATAATAAATATTCTGGTCAGCAAGCTCGTAATGTGTTTCATCAGAAATTATTCTTACCAAGACATAGACCGAAATAATATTTCATCAAATCTAAAGAATGGAGTATTAACTGTTATTTTACCAAGAACTCCTATTAAAGTAGAAGATGTAAAAACTATTCCTATTAATTAGGTTTTATTCTAGGTTCTATAATGGATTGCTTCTTGGCTTAAGCCTACTCACAATTATAAGTTATAGGTGTATACGTCTATTAGCAAGACCACGTATTTTAATCAAAACGTCATTGTGAGATCATGTAATGGTTGAAGCAGTCCATTTCTAATTATTTTCTTGGATTGCTTCGTCAGCTACGCCTCCTAGCAATGACGGTAAAGCTAATCGGATTAGCTATAATTGATGACACACCCTAAGTTTACTTTGAAATAATTTTAGTTGGTTCAAACAATTATCATTTAGTCGTGAACAAATGTCTTTAAAAACATTATAACATTAGCTATATCTTGAGGCTTATTTAAACCAGCAAAAGACATCTTTGTACCAGGTATATATTGGCTAGGTTTATGCAAAAAATGGAATAAACTTTCTTCATCCCATATTCCCCCTTTGCTAGATAGAGCAGTTGAATATTTATAATTCTCTGCTTTAGCTTTTTCCGTCCCAACGATATTCCATAGATGTGGTCCAACCTTATTGGCTTTACTCTTGTCAAGCGAATGGCACATTAAGCATTTTTTTGCTATTTCCCTTCCCGCCTCAGCATTAGCAGTTTTCATCAACTCCTCTATATTCACTGCTGCTTCCGCAATTGCGTTCGCATCAGATCCATTAGGAGAATCTTCTGTTACTTCTACTTTGTAGCCTCGAGATTCAGGATATAAAACTGGCTTATACAGAATATCTGTTATAAACCCTACCATCATTGCAATTAAACTTGCTAATAAAATAGAAGCAGCAATTTTATTTAACTCTATTCCAGACATATTATTAGTGTCGTCTCCGTAGAGAGATAGACCTCTTGCAAAGCTCTACTTCTGCTGGTAATTTGTACGTCGATGCGGTACTCGAATCCTCACGTACATTTTAGTACGCTGCGGTTCTGCGTTCCGCGTCTCCTCCAAATTCCTCAGCATAAGCGAGTTTTGCAAGAGGTCTAATATGTATTAACTATAAGATAGTTTTGTACTGGAGCGGGTGAAGGGATTCGAACCCTCGACTTCGACCTTGGCAAGGTAGCGCTCTACCCCTGAGCTACACCCGCTTTTAAAACACTGCAAATGGAAAAATAATTATTTTTATTCCAAATTGAGGTAAAAAGGCTCACTTGTACGAAAACAAATCATAAATATAGGATATACTATAAAAAGATCAAGTATAAATAACATCAAAAGAAATTTAAATGTTATTCATGATCCTGCACCGAAACAGGGATGACATTAAAACCATAGATATTTATCTTAAAATAATATAAAAATATCTTGCTTAAAAACACTAAATCAACTAAAAATCATTACTTTAATATTAATTAATTTGGAACAAATTATGGGTCAAAAAAACAATCCTAATGATGGTTTGTCAGAGAATCAAACAAATGATATTAACTATGATGATTTTCCTTATGAAAGTTTTCCTTTTGCTTATACAAGACCAGAGCATTTAAGAACTATAGGTTTAGTATTTGGCATGCAACCTCCTATGGTAGAAAATGCTAGGATACTTGATATTGGTTGCGGTGAAGGCGGTAATATGATTGATTTTGCCGAAAGTTATCCAGAATCTTATTCTTTAGGGATTGACTTGTCAAAAGTACAAATTAATAACGGATTGGAAGTAGTAAAGAGTCTAGGTCTAAAGAATATTGAGCTAAAATGTTTATCGATATTGGATATTGATGAATCATTTGGTAAATTTGATTATATAATTTGTCATGGGGTAATTTCTTGGGTGCCGGATGTGGTTCGTAACAAGATTTTTGAAATATCTAGTAAATTATTAAGTCCTAATGGTATTGCATTTATCAGCTATAATACTCTGCCAGGTTGGAATATGCAGAAAACTATTAGAGATATGATGATGTTTCATAGTGCTATCTTTACTGATAACCATGATAAACTACAACAAGCTAAATTATTATTAGATTTTGTTAGTGATTCTCTAGAAAAATCAGAGAGTCCTTATTCTAAGTTCTTACAGCACGAAACTAACTTTCTTAAGAAGTTAGGCAATTCATATTTGTTACACGAATATCTCGGAGAAGAGAATACAGCTTTTTACTTCCAGGAATTTGTAAGTAACGCTAGAAAACATAATCTGAATTATCTTGGAGATTCCTCACTTTCTGCCATGTTTGTCGGTAATTTGCCGGAAAAGACGGCAGAAAAATTACAATCGATAAATGATATTGTAAGAACTGAACAATATATGGACTTTATTACTAATCGTAAATTTAGAACTACTTTGTTATGTCACAATAATGTCATGATCAATAGGACAATTGAACCAAGTAAATTATCTGACTTCTATACTACTTTTAATATCAGACCAGTTAGGCTTGAAAGTGAGGTGGATTTAAACAATGCAGTAGAAAATTTGGAATTTTATTATAATAATTCAGAATCCCCTGGTATTTCAACGTCTTCTTCTATAATGAAAGCTGTCTTCTATGTTTATGCCGATAATACTGGTAATCCTTTGACTTTAGATCAAGTCTCTAAACTGGCTATGAAAAAGTTAGAGAAATTCCAACTTAAAGATTTTAAGGAAGAATTAGATTCTGTAATTATAAAACTGGTGTTACAAGGGTATGTGCAAATATTCGCAACAAAACCTAGCTCAATATATGATATCTCATCAAAACCAAAAGTAAGTGAGTTAGTAAGATATCAGGCTCAAAAGTTAGGACAAACTAATTTGGTTGTGACAAATCGAATTAATGCTTTGGTTCCATTGCAATTGCATGAAAAATATATTATTGAACTATTAGATGGTACAAATTCTATCCAGCAGATTGAAGAAAAAATGTTTGAAAAATTTGCTTCTGGACTATTAGTGGCGTCTAATAAAGATGGTATAGTAAGTGATGAAAAACTTTTAAAACCATATATTACACATTGTGTAGGTGTTTGCTTACAAAAATTCAAAATGAATTATTTATTAATTGGATAAAATAATGTTAATTGAAAAAATTACTACCCTAGCTAATAATCCTGAAGAGATAAATGTAATTATCGAGATTCCGATGCAAAGTAATCCGGTAAAATATGAGATGGATAAAAAATCAGGGACACTATTTGTTGATAGATTCATGCAAACTGCCATGTTTTACCCTGGTAATTATGGATTTATCCCACATACTCTGTCAGAAGATGGTGACCCAGTAGATGTATTGGTCATAGCACATTATCCTGTTGTACCTGGTTGCGTAATTAGATCACGTCCCATTGGGGTTTTAATGATGGAAGATGAATCTGGATTGGATGAAAAAATTATTGCTGTGCCTAGCTCTAAGCTAGATATTACTTTTGATTCAATAAAAGATTTAGATGATCTTTGCCCAATGTTAAGACAACGAATAGTACATTTCTTTGAACATTATAAAAATCTAGAAAAAGGTAAATGGGTAAAGGTAATTGGCTGGGAAAATGCTCAAAAAGCCAAAGAGTTAATTGATGAAGGTATATCAAGGGCAAAAAGTTAGCTTTTAGTGGCATATACTAAAATGGTGTAATTGGAATAACAAATGAAAGGCGAGGGATATACATTATTTCGTTCTGGAATTATAATAGCTTTATTTACCTTAATTTCTCGTATATCTGGTCTTGCTAGAGAATTATTTGTCGCTTCATTATTTGGAGCTGGTAGTGTTGCTGATAGTGTTAATGTTGCTTTTAAATTACCCAACCTATTTAGGCGTATTTTTGGCGAAGGGGCTTTATCAGTCGTTTTTGTACCTATTTTTAATACAAAAATCATAGAATCTCGTGAGGCAGCACGCCATTTCACCGGCGTTATATTTACTATTTTACTAATTACTTTAGTAATGGTAGTAGTACTAATGCAACTTATGATGCCTTCCTTAATGTTTATTATTGCTCCTGGTTTTCATGAAGATCCAGAGAAATTTAATTTAACAATTGCTCTGTGCCGTATCACTATGCCATATTTGGTTTTTATTTCGATAGCGGCAATGCTTGGGGGTATTCTAAACTCAGTAAAGAGGTTTGCAGCTTTTGCTTTTTCTCCGATTATTTTAAATATTCTTGTAATTATTACAACGGTAGCATTACAAGAACGTATATCTGCCCCTATATCGATTAGTTTATCTCTGGTGATTGCTGGCTTATTACAAATCATTTTTATGTTTTATTGTGTCATTAGAGTTGGTTTATCTTTTCCACTAGTTTTTGATCCATATAATAGAGATGTAAAAAAGTTTTTGTCCAATATGGGTCCAGCGGTTGTTAGCTCAGGATTTCAGCAGCTTAGCTTATTTATCTCGCAATCAATAGCTAGCTTCATCGAAGGGGCGATTTCAATATTATCTTATGCAGATAGAATATACCAATTTCCTTTATCAATAATAGGGGTGACTTTTGGTACTATATTATTACCAGAATTATCAAAAACCTACCAAATGAATGATTTAGAGAAAGCAGCAAATATCCAAAATAATGCTATTAAAGTTGGGCTTTTATTATCTTTACCAGCTACCTTTGGTATTATTGTGCTATCAGAACCAATCATTCATATAATATATCAACGGGGGGCTTTTACCTATGCTGATACCATTAAAACTGCTGAGGCTATTTCGGCTTTTGCTCTTGGTTTGCCAGCTTTTATACTTGCCAAAATTCTAACCCCGATTTTTTATGCTAATCATGATACAAAAACTCCTTTAAAAATAACCTTATATTCCCTTACAGTGAATACTATATTAAATATTGTTATGATGAGGCAGTTTGGTCACCTTGGTATAGCTCTTGCCTGTTCTATTACCGCTTGGTATAATGTTTGGTTATTATACGTACACACAAAGAAATATGGTCTTTCTTTTATTGATGCAGAATTATACTCATTTTGTGGCAAGATTTTATTAAGCTGCGTAATAATGACACTAGTAATTTGGGTAATTAAACATTATTATGCCCAATATTATTATGCCGAATTCTTATTAGTAAAAGCTTTTATGCTAGCAGCAACAATTATAGTTGGAGTAGTAACGTTTTTTCTAATGGTTTTTTGTTTTAAGCTTTATCCGAAGAAATGTATTAATGATGAAACTGAGTCTAATTATCAAGATTTTTTGAAGACTATAGCCATGATAACTATGGTAATAGATCATTTGGGGTTATATTTTTTTCCTGAGTATGAAATAATGCGAGTTATTGGTTGTACTACTATGCCGATTTTTTGTTTTTTTGCTGGCTATAATTTTCATACAAAACCAAAAATTAGAATTTTGGTAGTTGGAGTTCTGCTATATATTGTTACTACCATATTATTTAGGGAATTTACTGTAACTAATATACTTATCCCTATTTTTTTAGGACAATGCTATCTTTATTATTTTCATAATAGCTTAAATAATTTTTTCTATAAAGGCTATTGTCATGTTGTTTTCCTTGGCTCTCTTTGGTTCTGTAGTTGGTTTCTTATTGATTACGGAACCTTATCTATGGCTATCATGCTACTTGGCTATATTGCTAAGCATGATCTAGGTAATCTCAGGCTTACCATTGCAATATCTATAATTTTGTCCATAATGCATACCATAGCTATTTTTCAGTTTTCGTATATTTACGTATTTATAGTCATTATATTAGGAGTTTTAGGATATATATTTATGGTCGCAAGAAATTTTGAACAGAAAATTGCTGTAAATTTACGGGTTATCAGTCATAATGCTTTATATATCTATGCTATACATCTAGCAATTTTACAGTTTTTATTTTTTAAACTCTACTTATAGCTCAAAATATAATTACTTTAGTAGACTTCCTGTATAAGTCAAAGAAGCCCTCGGGATTTTTAGGAGAAACGAAGCCTGCTATACTCAAATGATTTGAAGAATTGGAACGTAAAACAAGGGGTGAGCGAGCGGAGCGTACAACTAGTACGTGAGCACGCGAATACCCCGAAGTTTTGCGGAGCCAATTCTTCAAAGCAGAAGAGTATACCTTTGCGTACATAGACGATTGTTACGGAGCGGAGGCGAGTTTCGACGACAAAATCACCGACTAGATTGACTTATGCAGGAAGGCTAGTTATTGCCAACAGCCTTCTAGTACTACAGCTGTAAATTAATTTCTGCTGGTAATTTGGACGTCGATCCGGTACTCGAATCCTCACGTACATCTAAGTACGCTGCGGTTCTCCGTTCCGGGTCTCCTACAAATTCCCTAACATAAATTAATTTACAACTGTAGTACTAGCAGTAGCTTTGCTGTGATGAAGCAATCCATTCCTGGTTCATTTTTTGGATTGCTTAGTCGACCTAAGGTCTCCCCTCGCAATGACAGTGCGATGGGTGCTTATTCGGCACTAATTTAGGTTAATTGACTATACAACTTCAGTTTAATAGAAATAATGATGTCCAAGACTTTAAAAATCGGTAAGTGTCAAGTACAGTTACTACCTTTATTGCTTACTATATTAGCATTTGTCATCCTCTTATCACTGGGGTTTTGGCAAATTGCTAGATTACAGGAAAAAGAACTATTTTTAAGTTCAATAAAAAATAACCTTAATAATTCTCCTATTGATATAAAAACACTTAGTGTAGATAAATTATATGCTAAAGTAAAAGTGAAGGGGCATTTTTTGGTTGGTAAGAATTTGCATCTTTATGGACGTAAATCAATGTCCACGGAAAAAGATGGTTATTATTTAGTCAGACCTTTTCAAACTGATGATAACAAGATAATCTTAGTTGCCTTAGGGTGGTTTGCTGCGAGGTATAAGAAAGATATTGATAATGTAATAGATGATTCGACGGAAATTACTGGTGTGATTCTCCCTGGGGAGAAAACCAAGTTGTTTGTCTTAGATAATGATGTTAAAAATAATGTTTGGTTTACTTTAGACTTAACTCAAGCATCCGATATTCTTGGTTTAACATTAGAGAATTTTTATTTAATTATGGAAGGTAAAGATAATCACTCTGATATTCTTAAAGCTCTATCGATTAAAAATTTGCTGAATGTCAGAAATGATCATTTAGAATATGCCATTACTTGGTTTGCTTTGGCAATTTCATTAATAGTGATTTTTGTAATTTATCATTTGCCTAAAAAAAATTAGAGTGTAAACTGAACTATAGGACACAAAAAAGTACAAAAAAGGAGTGGTTATGATATTAAAAGTAGGCGATATTGCACCAAATTTTACTATGCCAATAGGCGAAAATAGTAAAATCAATTTATCAGATTTATCAGGTAAGTTTGTTGTATTATATTTTTATCCAAAAGATGACACACCAGGCTGTACTATTGAAGCAGGTGATTTTAATAAGCTAAAGCCAGAATTTGAAAAAATGAATACCGTAATTGTTGGTGTATCAAAGGACAGTTTAGATTCTCATGACAAATTCAAGAAAAAATATTGTTTGGATTTTGATCTTGCGTCAGATTCTAACTCTGATACTTGTGAAAAATATGGAGTTTGGGTAGAAAAATCGATGTTTGGTAAGAAATATATGGGGGTTGAGAGAACTACCTTCTTAATAGACAAAAAAGGTAAGATAGCTCACATTTGGGCAAAAGTGCAAGTGGCTAAACATGCTGAAGATGTGTTGAACCAGCTGCGGAAAATAAATTGAAATAATAATATCTTCATGTAGTATACAAAACAAATGTAACTTTATGTAGGTATAAATGACTAACTGGTTTTGTAAAGGTATTATTGTTGTTTATTTTCTTTTAACTATAACCCATGCAGCCCATGCTGAAAATTTTTTTGTAGTCAAAAAACAGGCTGAACAGTTAGAGAATAGACCTGTTGACAACCAATCTATTGACCAGCTCAAAATATATTTACGGGAAATAAAATCTATTGCTGTGGATTTTACCCAAGAAGATTCGGCTGGAAATCAGGCTAAAGGGAAGCTGTTAATTAATAAACCTGCGAAATTTTGCTGTAATTATTATCCACCATTTCCTTTGGTGATTATTGGTAATGCTAACTATGTGTCGGTATATGACTATGATATGAAACATGTAAGTCGTATTAAGGCAGAGGAGAACGTATTTAATTTTTTGTTAGAAGACAGCATAGATTTTGATAAATATTTTAAAATTGAGTCGACGATAGATCGAGATAATATGTTCGAAATTACTATTTATCATACTTTATCAGAGCGACGTAGTCAAATTACCTTTGACAAAGAGACTAAACAGATGAAAATGTTTAAAATACTTGAGGATGGCAATGTTATTACCATAAAATTTAATCATATTGCAAAAGTACAGAACTTTGATGATGATTTGTTCAAGCTCAAACATCCAGACATATTTGGAGCACCAAAGAGATTGAACAAAAGCGATATAGAAAAAAAATATAATTTAGCTAGTTAAATAGCTTGCCTATAGATGAAAAAAGCACTATTTTATCACATGCTAGTAGTGGGCATTGGCTCTGTTCAGTTGGTCAGGTTCGAAAGGAAGCAGCCAAAATAGTCTCTGGTGGGTCATTACTAGCATATATATATTAGACCTCTTGCATAACCTAAAGATAATTGAGGAATTTTTAGGAAAAACGAAGTCGAGTACCGCAGCGTACTAAGATGTACGTGAGGAACGGAGACGAGTTTTGACAACAAAATTACCAATTAGATTAGGTTAT
>JAJIYQ010000009.1 GCA_020881075.1 Rickettsia endosymbiont of Labidopullus appendiculatus | reverse complement strand
TTCTACATATCGTATTACTTTTGCAGCTAATAACTATGAAACAGCTAACTTAATATCTCAGCTAGTTGGTAATAAAACAGTTGAACAACGATCTTATAGTAAACCAATATTTTTTGATCTTAATATTTCAACAAGAACGCAAAATGTATCGCAAGTTTCAAGAGCTCTGCTTTTACCTCAAGAAGTAATTCAACTGCCAAAAGATGAACAAATCGTTTTAATTGAATCTTTCCCGCCTATAAAATCTTTAAAAATTAAGTATTATGAAGATAAGTTCTTTACAAATAGATTATTACCCCCTACATTTGTTCCAACTCAAAAACCTTATGATCCAAATAAAAATAATGTAGATGAGGATCAAGAAAATACAGATTCTACCACTAAAGAAGATTAATTTTGTAAGTAAGAAGTAAGATAAATCTCTATGCGTTCAGCTATTATTGATATTGGTTATAATGCCGTGAGAGCTGTAGTTTATGAATGTGATAGGCTTGGAGCTCCAGAAATTTTTAATGATAAATTTAAAAGTGATATTATTAATTTACTTAATCTAGATAACATAGACATAAAGCATCAAGCATATTTGTCGTTACAATATTTGGTACATATTTTTGATAGGTTATCAGTAACAGATGTTAAATGTGTTGCTACTGCTGTACTTAGAGGACATCCAAGAGCGGAAGAGTTTAGGGAGATAGTTAAGAGAAAATTTAATATTGATATTGAAATTATTTCTGGTGACCGCGAGGCTTATCTTACAGCTACCGGATTAATTTCTGGTATTAATGACGCTTGTGGTATATCAGTAGACTTAGGTGGTGGTAGTCTTGAGCTTGTTCAAATTAAAGACAGAAAGGTTGGTATCTTAAAGTCTTTACCTTTAGGTACTGGTATAATCGCTAATAATCACTTTGATGATATTGATGTAATTAGTCAAATGATCAAGAAAGAATTTGAAGAATTACATTGCCAGAACTTATACTTAATAGGAGGAGCTTTAAGATTAATGGGGCGTTCTTATATGGAGTTTGTTCATTACCCTCTTAAAAACTTACATAACCTTGAAATAAACAGTAAGGAATTTGAGCTGTATCTTGAAAGATTGGCTAATTCTATCAGTGAGAAAAAGCAATATAAGTCAAGAATTCATGCCAATGCAATTTTAGTAGCAAAATCTATGCTAAATGTCTTCTTACCGGAAAAGGTAATAATTTCAAATTATGGTTTAAAAGAAGGGGTTAGATTTGATTGTCTTCCTAAAGAAGAAAAGCAAAAAGATATTATCTATGAACGAATCAGGACATTAGTAAATTTTGACGAAACTACTTGTAATATCAAAAATTATACAGAAGTTATTAAGCCTATATTAATTCAACCAGATACCACGACAATTAGTATAATTGCTTTGGTTATAATGCTTGCACAATATAATAAAAATATTGATAAAACTCTGTGTTCTAATTTTATTGTTGCATTTATTTTAGCTTCAGATATTCCTTTTAGTCATCGTCAACGGTTAATGCTGAGTAACGCTCTTGCACTTAGCTATGCATCCAAAAGTGATACATATATTAATAGGCTGGCAAAAAGAATGATTTCTCAGTATGATTATTGTAACAGTTATATAATAGGTAATTTTATAAAAATTGCTAGAGAGGTTGATGGACCAAGATTTCAGTCACCATCTTTTTCTTTTGAATTAAAAGATGATAAATATATTGAAATTTCTACACTAAATATTTTACCAAAACAAGTTTTTGCAAAACTGTGTGAACGTTTGAAAGCTATAGGTTTAGCACGAAAGAATATTTGTTGAATTTCTAAGTAACTTATCTAATACTAAATTAACTTATAAAAAACTTTAACTTTCTAGAATATGACACAAGAAGCAATTAGAATACCTGAAATACAGGAAAAGAATTATAATTTTAGTAAACTTGTAAATAATTTGTCTTGTCAAAAACAAGAATATAATATCTTAAAAAATAGTTTTGATTTAAATAATCAAGCAACTCTATTTGAAGGTGATTGCATGAAGTTATTAAAGCAAATTCCAGATAACAGTGTAAACTTAATAATAACATCACCGCCATATAACATAGGTAAGGAATACGAAAAAAAATCAGATATTAATAAATATTATAATTGGCAAAAAAAAGTCATCAATGAGTGTTATAGAGTGCTAAAAGATGATGGACATATTTGTTGGCAGGTTGGTAATTATGTGGAGAATGGAGAAGTAATACCTTTAGATATTTTATTATATCCTATATTCTCAGAATTA
>JAJIYQ010000008.1 GCA_020881075.1 Rickettsia endosymbiont of Labidopullus appendiculatus | reverse complement strand
TTTAAGCCATTGATTCCTTCAGAACTTAGAATATTTTGTGGAATTACGTAGGTTATTTGTAAATCAGTGATTTCTTTTATATACGCTTTTTCTGGTAGGAACTGTAGTTGATAACCATCAGGAAGTACTACTTTATTTGAACAGGATGATAGAATAATTAATACTATTAAATGAAGAATAAATTTCATTAAATTAAACATTAAATCAAAAAATAATACTAATTCATTACTTATACAAATTCAACAATTATTTTGCCTTTGTGTCAATAACATGTCAATGACATTCTATAAATATCCTAGTTTTATAACAAGGTAACTTTAAAATTTGCATGTGTAGAAATTATTTTAACATTTTATTTACTGTTTTTGTGATAAAAAACATAGAGCTGTTAATGAGTCATGTCTATTGTGATTTTATCAATCCTAAATTAGATAATTTTTTGATATGGTGTTAAATTCCTATTTTCTTTCTACTATAGTTTCGAAAGAGGTCTATTATATGCAACACCAACTGCCTTCACCCTCTTTACGCTATCTAGAACCTTATATAGCGTAAGTTTTGGGGTGACCTCACATTCGTGCATGTGCAACTTTTTTTTGGCTACTCACGAATTATTGCATAATTACCACTAAATTGAATATCTTCACTAATTTTTATACAAAATGCTTTACATGTCAAAATATATTTTCTACTGTATAAAGTATATAATTTCTAGAAATCAAGAAACTCCTAATGCTATTTTAAGGTTTGCTAGTTAAAGAAGTTTGTTCAAGGTACAAAACAAGTAGATATTTTGGTTAAATTACAGGAGTATATGTATCATAAATATGTCTGTAAATATCTATATAAAGACCTAAATTATTTTAAGTACGATATAAATAAATTAACATAGGTAATAATTTATGAGTAAAAATACATTAGAAAACCTATCTAGTGAGTTGCAACAAAAACAACAAGAATTAGCAACCATACAAGGAAATCTATCTAATCAACAAAATCAATGTCAACTAGCAGAAAGGCAATTGAGCCAAGCGTTAACACAACAAGCAACTTTAAATGATCAACTACAAAAACTCACAAATAATTTTCAGGCTTTAAGGCATTTATGCGATTTATATCGAGAAGAGAAAGGCATAGCTTTAAATCCTGACATAATAATGACTAAGATAATTTCCGCTGAGGACTTAGCCCATACTGATATACTTAAGGAGGCATGTAAATCTCGTTACAAAGAGGGATTTGATTTAGGGTTAGCTAAGATTACTGATTTAGATTATCAAGATATTGATGGTAAAACCATTTTGATGCACGCAATCATCAATGGCTTTTATTCTGGGGTTGATAAGCTTTTGCAAAGAGGGGCAGATGTTAACTTAATAGATAATCAAGGGGCTAATGCTTTGATATATTGTGCTGACATTCCTCATATAAAATATCTAAAACAAATTGTGGAAAAGACTACTGATATTAATCATAAAGCTAAAATCGTGCAAGGAGGGGCTGCTATCCATGGCGTTATGGCTAGTACAGGAAAAATAATGTTTGCTAGTGAATTAAATGATGAACTCAAAGATGTTGGTAGTATATTTGATAATTTAAATAAATTAGTCGCAGATGAAAGTTTTACTTTTGCAGGTGTAGGAAATATAGGAGTTCTTGAATTTGCCGGTGATGGTTTAACAGTAACAATAGGAGAACCCAAAAAGGAGCATAATAATATACCCGCAAATCAAGACAAAACTTTAAGACTAATAAAAATTCTAACTGAAAAAGGAGCAGATATTAATGCTCAAAATGATCTAGGTCAAACCCCCTTCTTTTTGGCTTGTATACATAATTTTAAGTATTTGGCGTACGAGATTGTTAACCAATACGAGTTAGATTTTAATTTAAGTGATTCTAATGGCAACACATCTGTATATTTTGGCACTTCTCTTGGAGAACCTAATGTCCTACGATTATTATTATTTAAAGGAGTAGTACAGGCAATAATCGATAATGATAATAGTGCAATAAAAGTCTTTATTAGCAAAGGTGCTGATCTAAGTATCTTAAACACTAAAGGAAACAATTTATGGCATTATGTTGCTTGGTTTGGAGCAGATAAGGTAATGGAATCACTTGTTGCTAAATCTTCTAATATTGACTTGAAGGCAGCAAATGACGAGAAATACACGCCTTTATGGTTAGCATCGCAACAGGGGCATTCTAATATTGTAAAATGGTTAGCAGAACACGGAGCTGATGTTAATATTGCAAGTCAAGTTGATGGAACTACTGCTTTGCAAATAGCGATAGTCAATAACCATTTACCAGTAGTAAAAGTTTTAGTGGAAGGATGTAAGGCAGATATTAATAAGGCAAATCTAGATGAGGTATCACCGTTATATTATTCTCTAGGTTATTGGCATCAAGATTATAAGCTTGAGATTACCAAATTTTTAATAGAACATGGGGCGATCATTCATAAGAAAACAGTCGCAGGAGATCAACCTATCCATCGAGCAAGTAATTTAGCTGATGTAAAAGCTATGAAATTGTTACTTGATCATGGGGCATCAATAAACGAAGTAAATAATGATGGCTATACTCCCTTGCATTTTCTAGTTAGTGCAGAAAATACTATTGAAGTGGATAAGAAGCTAACTGCGATAAAATATTTACTGGAGCGTTTGGCATCTGCTACACTCAAAAATAAAGAAGGTAAAAGTGCCATTGATTTAGCAAGAGATAATTTTCCTGAAGCTCAGCCGTGGCTTGAACATCCAGAGAACTTACCACCACTTAGCGAGTTTGAAGCAAGTCTTGTAGGTATAAATGATTTTGCTATTTAAAGTCAATGATAATGCAACTTAAAATATATTAAAAATGTTCTATTTTTTATTAAAGAGTAAGTAATTAAAGATGAAAGCACGTATACAAGAGCTTGAAGCACAACTGGCTAGGGAAAGAAACAGTGTTAATGCAGAGTCGTATTACTACGATGAAATAGTATCAACAAAACATAGGACTTATATTTTATGTATAAATGCAGAACCTTATTATAAATATCATACAGAAAGAAGATTTAATCAAGCGAAATATGATCAAGATGTAGCGGCAGCAAATAATAGAATTAGAAATTTAGAAGCAGAAATTAGTAGTCTAAAACAACAGGAAATAGCTGAAGAACAAGCAAGACAGAAAAGAATAGCTGCTGAAAAAGCAAGATTAGAGGCTATTGAAAGGGCAAAAATAGAAGCTGAAATAACAGTTGTTCGTAAAGACCTTAATCAAGTACAAGAGAAACTTAATAGAGAAAAATTAGTTAGCTCTGCTGTAGTTGCTAAAAGGCAAGAAGTGGAGAATAAATGCACCCAAATAAAGGTAGCTAATGATGCAACAACAACCAAAATAAACGAACAACACCAAGCTATTTTCCAGCACTTACAATCAGTTGATGATAGTCAGCGAGCATTTTATTTATCTGAATTATTTGGTACACCAGATAGTGATGTAGTTATTGGTATAATTAAATCTCTAGGATTTGACTCTGATCAGTTAGCCTACAAAGCTATACAAAAAAACGACAGTAAACTATTTGATTTTGCGTTATCTTGTGGAGCTCATTGTGGAACTTATACCATGGACAATAGAACTTTATTAAAGCAATTAGTTGATAATAATCAAGATAGCTTTATTCAAAAAATATTAGCAAGTGGTCAAGATATTAGTTGTACCTTATTAACAGCTATAGAAGAAAACGATGTTATTACCATTAATAAATTATAACCCATAACAGCAATCTTGCCTTTCAAAAATTGGCTGGTTACACTTTGCTACAAACCGCCATATCTGCACAAAAAATAGAAATAGTGGAAAAAATTTTGCAACTCAATAGTAACAGTGCTGGAGTTTTAACTAGTAACGGTGAATCAGCTCTAAAAATTGCTGTTAGATCAGGGAATGCAGGGATTTTAGAAAAGGTAACTAAGCATGTCAATTTACAGGCGGAAATAGCTCAGCTTAACTCGAAAGTTGAGCAGGTTTTGAAAGATAAGATATTAGAACACCAGGATATTGAAACTGTAATTAAACTATTGAGAGGTGAAGAAATATCGCTACAACAATATCTGCATGATCATGAGCAAGTTAATAGCAAAGCTACTGAAGAAGGAGTTAGTGGGGTTGAGGAAAAAGCAAGGCTAGAAACAGCGAAGCAAGTAATACAACAAAAGATAGTAGAGAATGAATATTTACAAGAAGCATTATGCGATAATTTTAATGCAGTAGTTATAGGTGTACAAGGAGTAGATGATCTGTTTTATTTGAATTAGCTAATGTATGTAAATGCCGGAATTATATGATAATTATGCTACAGAAATTATAGGTAGTGAGGTTTTAGCTCTTGATGTAGTAAAGCAACCATATTTTAAAGAAATTGTAGAGTTGGCTCACAGTAGCGGTGTTGTTTTACCTATTACACCTGATGCTACAAATAAAGAGATCAGGACTCAAGGTTATATATTAGTTAGCTCATTATTAGATAACATCATTGCTAACCCCCAGAAAGAATCAAACTCTAATATTCTCGGTAAATGTTTAGATACATTAAAAACGGTTGGAGAACATGGTAATGCTGTTCTCTTCAGCCATGTTAACGATCAATTAATAACATTATTACTTAGCGATAATTATTCAGAGCATAGAACTAATATTTGTCATGTGCTGATTAATGGAGAATATGTAGTTAGTGATCAGCAAAGTATCAAGCTTAACAAGTTGCTTATCTCTCTTGACTCCAATTCTTCCAGTTTGATTCTTGAGTTATTATTAGCTAAGGGTAAGGTTAATATTGAAACAATAGATAATATATTCCATAAAATTAGTGGTACTAATGACTCAGTATATAAACAGCAATTATTATTGATTATTCAGAGTTTCAACAATAATAATCTTCTTAAAGAAAAACTAGCACCTCAAATATTAGAACTCTTCAAATCATCCCAAGATATAAGCTTTCTGTCTGAAATAGTAATTGCTGATAGAAAATTCTTTGAACCTGTCATTGAGGAACTAAGAAGCAGCTTACAACGTTTAGAAAAATTATTAAAAATAGGGGATAATACCCCACTGTTGTACATTCAAACTCTTACAGACATTAGGGACATTGAAAGACGGCTAATAAAACTTTTTAGAAGTTCAGTTGCTATTGATGTAGAATTAGTTGGTGATTATCAAGGATATTTAATGGAATTATTAAGTAGCTCTTATTTTACCATTAATCAAGCAATCTATCTAAAAATGATAGAAAATAATACAAATATTTGTGCAATGTTATTAACGCAAGGCTGCAATATATCAGGGGAATGTTTAGAAGTTTTGATAAATAGCCTTAATAATAATCCGATAAATAATGCTAATCTTGCTAACATATCTGGAATATTAGCGATATTAGCTTCGCATAATAAGATTCCAGTTTTGACCATCAATACAAGTATAGCATTATTGAAGAGCTGCACTAATAGCTCAAATCAAAATAATATCAATAATATTGTCGGAGCATTTGAAAATTTTGCTAGATTTAAGATTCAAGATGATAATTTGACCGATATTATATGTGAGAAATATCTTGGTCAATCATTGGTAACAGGGCGAATATTAGGAACTTTGGAGATTATTGCTAGTAATTCAGGTAAACTTCCTGAGCAGAGTATTAGTTCATTAACAGAGTTTATTCTAGACCTTGATAATGTGATAACATTACGCATTAGGGCAATAGAGTTGCTACAAAGAGCAGCAGGAGGAATAAGAGAGGAGGATGTATCTAATTTATCTAAGTTACTGAAAGGAGAAAAGCAAACTATCTATATGGGAGTTGATTATAATAATAGTCAGCTACCATTAGCAGATAATATTGATTGGAAGCAATTTGATTTAGAATATTTACAGTCAATCAAGGATACTGGAGCTACAGGAGATATTTTAGATGATATTGGTGATAATAATCTAATTGCTAAAGAATCCAGTACTGAAGTAATAGATTATAAAACAGCACTAGCTGTAACAAAACTACTGGCTAAATATGCAGCAGCAAAACATGGTAGACTTACTGAGGTAAGTATTAATTCTTTGGAACAAGCATTAAATAATGATGTTCTAGCCGCAGAAGCCTTAGCAGCACTTGCGATTGTTGCTGAGAAGCATCCAGCTTTACTTAAGCAGGAGTTATTTGATTATATAAAAGAACACCACTCACAAATACATTATCAAATATTATTTAATACAAGTTTGGACTCACTAGATAAGTTGCTAAATGATGAGTTAGCGGAGCATAGTATAGCTAAAGTACATGATAAATCTAAACTAATTGGTGAGGAGTTGAATAAGTTAATTGATTTGCTTAAGGGTGATGGCGTACAGAATATAGGTAGATTATATCAGATAATTAGTAAGACACTAATAGTTAATCCTGACTCATTTAGTGAATGTTTGCTATTAGTGCAGCAAATAATTTTGCTATACTCAAATGATTTAAAGGAGAGTACAAATGAAGATATTAAAGTAATTAATCAGCTGATAGATTTTAAGCAGATATCTTACCGGGATTTGTGTTGGTTCATTAGTAAAGGCTGCTACTCGAAGTTATTACATAAGGCTATTGAGGAATATTTTAATAGTAATATTGATAAATTACTAGAAGATTCTCATACCTTGAGAGAGATGCTTGAAGGTCTAAGTTCTTTGGTAGTGATTAGTGGTGATTTAGCTTTAGATACTATTAATAATTTGATTAACTTAGCTAAGGATTTACCGGCTCAGGCGGTTAATATTATCAGGATTATTCAGCTAAATAAGGCTAATTTAGCTGATCATCAATTTAGCTTATTAGAAGAATTATTTAACAATAGTAATAAACAACTAACCTTAGTGCTATCGAACTTATGGGCTAAGGCTGGTAAACAATTGCTACTTCCTAAGTCAATTGCAGTATTATTTAAATTTTTAGAGTCCAAAACACCCTTGGGAGTTTTGCCTACTAGTCAACTTAGAGAGGAAGCAAAAATCTTATTACAATTACGATCAGCGGATGCCCGCATAGATAAGATATCTCTAATTACCTCTCTGGAAGGTAGAAAATTACAAATAGAGACCATTAATACCATTTTACATTTAATCAAATCAAAAAATTTGACTAAAGCATGTATTAAAGTTTTAGCTAATTTATTCCCTCCACCTTATTTAGATGAGGAAATAAGTGAAATTATTTGTAAATCCCGTGAGGGGTTAGAGGACGAATATCTTAAATTAAAGGCATTTTTAACCGGTGATGTAGAGGTTTTTTTACTAAGCGAACAGCAGAGAAGGATTAAAAATATTATAGAGATTAAATTCCCCGATTGGCATTTAACTCATCTCTATCTTGAGCAGTTGGAGAAAAGCTTAAATTATCATTCCGATAGTCCAGAGTTTATGGAGGAAATTTTATTGGGAATAATATTAGAGAAAGCAAGCTCTATAGAAGAATATAGTAATTTCTTGAAATTAATAAACAAGCATAATATTAGCCAACAAGAGATAATAAGTAATTTAGGCTATGCCAACCTAGCAAATATAATAGATGTTATAGAAACTAAAATATTATCTGAATCATTAGAGAACCTTGAAGGTCTTGGAGCAGACGATATTTTGGCAAGGATTAGGAAGTTGTGTTATCAATTAAAGTCAAAAGGCTGGTCAGTAAGTAACTTAGTTGAGATTTTACAATATATTAATGCAAATAATATATCGTTTTTTGTAAGTGGCTTTACAACTATTTATGAATATCAAATAACCGATGAACAAAGGAACAAAGAAGGTGATACGGTAGTTGATATTGTTAGTAAAGAGCCTGGCAAGAAATTGGAGCCAGCCATTTATACTATTGCTAGTAATCAATTTGAGCATAAATTGGAGAATAAGGGTGCTGAATTACTAAGAAAGTGTGTTGAGCTTAACCCTGATTTAGAAGGGAAAGCTGAAGAATATGTAGCTATTTTGCAAAAAGTCCAAAATTTATATTTAGCTAGTGATAATGATAATGGGTTAGCTATAAAAGATTGGAATGCAGAACAAGTAAAAGAGTGGGCAATAAAATTTAAGGCTAGTTGTTCACCGGGAAGTGTTATTAGTAAAGATGATCTAGTAAAACTTATAGCAGTATTACAAAGAGCTAATAATTTACATACGGTACAAAATGGTAAAGAAGGGCATTTACTTCGCGATACGCAAATAGTATCCCTATTATTGTTACTTGATTATGATCCAATTAACAAAGGTAAATTACTACAAATCGCAACTGGTGAAGGCAAATCAACAATATCAGCCATGCTGGCTGCCATATTAGCCTTAAATGGAGAAAAAGTAGATTTAATCACTAGTTCACCTGTTCTGTCTAGCATTGGTTATGAAGGAGCTAGTGGTTTTTTTGAGTTATTGGGACTAAGCGTTGGTATTAATATTGGAAAATCCAGTATGGATGGACAGAAAGCTTGTTATTCCTGTGATATAGTATACGGAGATGCGTTAAGTTTTCAAACCGACTTTCTCAGTAATACTAGCGGTCAAGGTGCAAGCCATGGTGATAGAGATTTTGCCGTCACGATAGTAGACGAAGTCGATAGTATGCTAGTAGATAGTAGCAATCATGTTGCTAAGCAAACATCACCTGTTCCGTTGATGGAATATTTACTACCTATTCTGACTATAGCATGGAATAATTTTCAGAAAGTCATTCTGCCTATGAATTTTGAAGAAAGTTTTGCTATTGAAAAGACTCAGGAGATGATAGAGAGCATTATCGATGCATCACCCATACCAAAACATCTAGTGCAATATGCTAAATTCCAGGCAGGTAATTGGGCGGCAAGTTTAGTAGGAGCTGCACTTAAGTTACAATTAGATATAGACTATGTAATTAACATTAATGCTGATGGTAAGAAAGTAATCAACCCTGTAGATAGTAGTACTGGGGTGACGCAAGAAAATATGGTATGGCAGAATGGCTTGCACCAATTCTTACAAATAAAGCATAATTGTCGTATTTCGTCAGAAGGATTAACTACCTTTTTTATTAGCAATATCTGTTATTTCCTAAAATATGGCAAAATTCTTGGTATGACCGGTACACTTGGCTCTGATAGTTCACAGAAATTTGTAAAAACTGTATATGGAGTGGATCTTACCTTTGTCCCAACTTATAAAGACAAACAGGTTATAGAGCTACCAGCTAGGCTTGAAGCAACCTTAGATGATTTAAGAGAGGCAGTATGTGAGAGTAGCTACCAAGAAGCGATATTACACAATAGAGCTGTACTAATAATATGCAAGAACATCAAGGATGCAGCAGAGCTTTGTACAGCGTTGGAAAATAAATGTGGTAATAAGGGGAAAATTATTAATTATTCAAGAAGTGAAAAGACCTTATATAACTCCGATATAGAGCAATTAGCCCAGCCTAATACTATTATAGTGGCAACTAATTTAGCTGGTAGAGGAACAGACATTAAGACCAGTTCCGAGGTTGAGGCAAATGGTGGTCTACATGTTATATCTACTTTCATTGCCAAGAATGCCAGAGATGAAGCACAAGTAAAGGGTAGAACTGCAAGGCAAGGTAATAGCGGAAGTTATCAGATTATCGCGTTAGATAATGACTATTATGAATATCAATCTCTTGGTATAAGTAGCGAGGAAGTAGTTGCTGCTAAGAAGCAAGAGCGTGACGCACAAGAAAGTTATCATGTTACTCATAGTATAGAGCATACTATACCAGGTTTTCTTGCTCAAGATGACTTATACCAAAAGTTTACTTCTGTCTACTCAGAATTCACTAAAGCAGTTGGTGATAAAAGAAGGGTTGATGGCAAGGTTAAGCAATTCATCGAGGATTTTGGCTTATGGCTAAAAACCCACAAAGAAAGTGATAATATAGAGACGTTTATTACCGCTGCTAAAGCTAAGCATCAAGCTGGTAATTATAGCAATCCTAGTTATGCAGTTCTTCACTATTATGGTCTTAGTGATTCTGGATCTATGCTTAGAACTCTTGGCAAAGCCACAAATATTGATGATATCTATAATTTTGCTGCTCATTATTATACAGCAGAATGTTTTATTAATAGAGGTCCCGAAAATGATGAGAACTATAAAAGTAATGCAATATCGTCGTTACTGGAAACTGGCAATAGATTGTCTGAAATCTTATCATATTTAACAGCCATGGCTACAACAGTAGCTACCTCCACCAGTGCTGACAATGAATTATTAAAGCAAATTACCACTAAGATTGGTTTTTTTAAGAGTTTTTATGAGCATATAAACTCAGCACTTAAGGTTATTAACGAATCTGGTGAGTTGGAAGTAAGAGTTAAATCAAATATTGGCAAAGACAAACTAGCTCCTGATTTAAGCAAAGACGATATAGTGGAAATCGAGTTTATGGGCATTAGTACAATATTTGAGCTAGAGACTTATAAACCACGGCAAGAATGGGAGAATACCATATTGGTAGCAGTTTGTGCTATTGCCCAAATGGCAGTAGGAGCACTTATTGCTGTTGGGACACTAGGTGGTGGTATGCCACTTGCTACTAGTATTTTTATTGAAGGGTTGATGGATGCCTATAAGGTAGCTGCTAGCGTTGCTAAAGGTAAAGCAATTAATTTAGAGGATTATTTCCTCGGTAAAGCAATTAGCTATGCGGTAATTGGTGCACAAGTTGGTTGTACTAAACTAGCTGAAGCTGCTGCTGCTAGAAAAGCCGCAGCAGAAGGGGCAAAACAAGCAGCAACTGGGACAGCCGCAGCAGAAGGAACAAAACAAGCAGCAACTGGGACAGCCACAGGAAAAGCTTTAGAAACTACAGTAGTTCAAGGAACTATGAGTGAACTAAAATTAGGGGCAATTAAGCAACTAGCTGAAACAGCAGGGGTTCAATTTGCTAAAACTATAGCTGTTGAACAAACCTGCGATTGGCTAAGTAATGGGATAAGAAAAAATGTCCTAGAGGGTGTAGAAGAAAGGATAGCTGGCGGTGTTGCAAAGGTAGCAAGTAATGCTTTAAGTCATAATACTATATTACTAGGCAAGGGTAATGTAGAGCGTCACCAGATGATGACAGAAATACAACAGAGTATTTTCCATGCTACTAAGACCAGGGAACATGCTAGGATTATCAATGAGTTAGTATCTGGAATATCTTCTGCTGCAGCTAAGCAGAGTGGTTTGGCAGATGCTATACATACTGTCCATAGAGTAGGCGGTATGATGGATATAGCAAGCAAATTAGAGCCGATCATAGATGATATAAAACATAATATAGAAACTAGCATTAATAAAGCAGGAGGAAGAGCCAAAGCTAAGTTTAAAGACCAAACTATGGAAATGAGTAGTAGTGAGCAGGATAGTAAAATTGCCGATTTATCTAAGGAGATAGGTAACATGGTTGGCAAAGCGATGTTAAATCTTATTCAGGGGAAGCTAGTTAATCCGATTGTAGGTAGTAGTATTGGTTGGGTTACCGATAAGTTGCTTGAGAATTACCAAAAAGAGCAAATGAATCAATTAAATAAGTATAAGAAAGCAATTGACATTAGAAAGGATGAACTTGCTTATCGTCCTGCTAACTATAGTGGTGCTATTCCTAAACTTAGCGGTGGTCCTCCTTACCCTAAACCCAGTGATCATCCTAAACCCAGTGCCTATCCTAAACCCAGTGCCTATCCTAAACCCAGTGCCTATCCTAAACTAAGTGGTTATCCTAAACTAAGTGGTTATCCTAAACTAAGTGGTTATCCTAACCCCAATAGTTACCCTAAACCCAGTGAAGGAACTAACAAAGCTCCAGATACCAATCTTCCGTGGTTGACCAGCGGCGATCTAGTACTCGATTCGCTATCGAGAAAGTCAGGTTCTATGGTTGGTAATGACTATTCAATGGTATTATTGTCATCTTCATTGAAACAACCGATCTATGTCTTTGAAAATGGTAAGATACTGCAATCTTATGGCAAAAGTCAGGGTGGTAAGCCAATTACTATCGGTTATAACCCAACTAACCAGCAATATTTTAGTTTCTCTAATAAAGGTTCGAATAATAGTGGCAGCATATATGATGCTATATCCGGTAGCACTCAAGGTAAGTACTCGTCTGATTTCTTACAGAACATAGCTTGTCCAATAAGTGCATCTTCAGGAACACCAAACCCCCCACCTCCGCCGCCACTACCAAAAGTACCAATATTTCCTGATACTCTCAACTATCTCAATAATGTGCTGCCAATAAATCCACCACAACAAAATATGTTAAGCATTAAACCAAAGCCACCAGGCGGAGCAGCAGCAGGTGGAGGGGGATCAAGTGGCTCATCAGGTGGGCAACCTCTCTATAGCTTTAATGCAGCTGGTAGCGGCGAGATAGCACTGCCCCTAGAGTTACTAGGAAAACCCCCTCCGCAAATTACTGTTCCTCCAGACATACCAGCTAGCAGCAAGTCAGCTGCTGAATCAACCGAGTTTAAATGGACTGAAGATGGGATAACAAAGTTACTTGCCACCAGTCAAACCAAGGATAATCAACCATTCGACTATTCAATGTTGTTCCTTAACAAAGATGAGCAAGGGGGAAAGGATGTAAATAGTGCAACAATATATAGTAAACTAACAGCAGAAGAGAAAGCCCAAATAATTGCGTTAAGTGGTAGTCATTTTGATCCAAGTGCAATAGATCATATAGAAGGTATATATAATAAATGTTTAGCAGAAATAGAAGCTAGAAAATATCAGCCCGTGAAATCTGTTGAAGAAAGAATGGATCAGGCAGTTAAATATGCTAACAAGATACTTGAAGATGCTAGCAATGATCCATATAAAATGCAAGTAGCAGAGTATAGAATAGGCGGTGAGGTTACCGGATTAATATTACGAACAATAACGGATAATATTCAAAAGGCTACCGATCAATTGCCAAAGACCAAAGCACTGCTTACAACACCATTTGCCTGTGCAGGAGAGATATTAGGGTACGTAGTTGATCCAGTAGTAAGCTACCTTGATCCTAAGGGGGAGATTAGGCAAGCTATTGATAATATTCCAGATGAAGGAACCAAGACATTACTTGGTATAACGGGAGGAGCTGCTTTAGGAGCAGGAGTTGGTCTTGCGGTTAAGGGTGCGGTTGATGCTGCTAAGAAAGTAGTACTAAAAGCAGCAGGTATTGAGGCAGCTGGTGGTGTGGGTAGTGCTTTAACAGCTACTGAGGGTGCCGCTACTTTAGGCAAGGGTGCAGTGGCTGGTGAAGTTGCTGGAATTGGTGAAAATGCCCTAGTTGGTGATTTGGGATTGGCAGGATCAGAGATTAATGCTAAAATAGAAACGGCACTAGGAGAAATAGCATTAGGTAGTAAAGAAATTGTTTCTGGTAGCCTTCGTGAGTTAACAGCTCTTGAAATAAAATTAGCTTGCGAAGAATTAGCAGCATCAGGTATAGGCAAACCTATGGCAGGAGCTGGTACTATAGTTCCGATAAAAGATGTTAACAGATTGGTTGAAACTTATGGCGGAGCTAAAGAAGATTGGGCTAAGATGTTTAGTAAAGATTTTAAGCTAAGAGATAATAGGATATTAGATAAGTGGGTCAAAGAAAGAGATACATTTATAGATAAAGATAGAATAGGGGTACGAGATAATGTAGCATTACCTCCAGGATCAAACGTACAAATGCACTATTATCAAAATATAAAAACTGGTGAAATAGTAGAAATTAAACCTAAATTGGAAAATAAAAAGTAGGATCAAAATGAGGGATTGGTGGTCAAAGCAAGAGAGGGAAGATATTAAAAGAGTCTGTAATAAATGGGTTAAGGGTAATTTAACTGCTAAAGAAATCAAAAAAAATATTGGTACGCTATCTTGGGCAGTTAATAACATATTGCCAAGATTAGAATGGGGGTATTTGAGTTCACAAGTAAATATACTAGTGGATGACATTTTAGAAATGAACTCAATATCTGATGAGGAAAAAGATCAAGCTATATTGGAGCTATTAGATAATGGATATGAAGAAGAACTACAATCTTTAGCCAAAAAGGTAATTGAACAAATAGATATTAATACCCGGGAATATCTGGAGTGGTATAAAAAAGAATCAGAGGAGCGTGGTTTTTGCCGTAAATCAACAGAAGAGCTAATAGCAAGACATACCGATACAGAAGATGAATGATTGATTTGATTCCTCGATGATTAATAATAATTTCTTCTAAATTATTATATTTTTTTTATTCTGCTACTTAGTGCTAGTGGTTTTGTAGTGTATATTATAGCAAGTTAAGAAAATTAGTTGCTATGTTAAATCTTATTCAGAGGAAGCTAGTTATAGCTAATCCGGCTAATATTACACCAAATTCACAGATGTCTATTAGCGAGAAGACCACTTTACAACACTACGTCATTGCGAGAAGGCGTAAGCCGACGAAGCAATTTCTAATCAACTTTTATGGATTGCCGCGTTGTCACAAAGCGGCTCCTCGCAACAACGCTTGGCGATTTTTTATTCATCATAGGAAAATAGTAAAAAAAATGTAGGGTACTATAAAGAAAAAGACCCAATCCATTAATCTACAAAACCCCTTTTAGAAAAAATATGTCCTTCTGATTGATTATAATTTACAATATATATATTGTATTTATTTGTATATTAAGTAATATATATATTGTAAATATTTATTGAATTATTTTTATGGATTGGAATATACGGAAACTTACTTGTAAACAGTTAATGTATCAATTAACTCCTTTAAATGGCTTTATAACACCCCCAACAGGTTGGTTAAAAACGATACGTAAAGCAATTGGGATGAGTACTGCTCAATTAGCTAAAAAATGTGCTGTAAGTACACAGCGTATTTTACGCATAGAACAGGATGAAATTCTTAGACGTATTACTTTAACCACATTAGAAAAAACAGCTGAGCAACTTGGATGCAGATTAGTATATGCTCTTGTACCAAAGAAGGATTTTTTAAAGATAATTGAAGAACAAGCTGAAAAAAAAGCTTTAGAAAAGTTAAATAGGATATCACATTCAATGGTACTTGAGGATCAGAAAGTAGTAAATAAAATGCAAAAAGACCAACTTGATTTATTAAAAGATCAGCTAATGAGAAAAAATATAAAATCTTTATGGGAATGAAATGCAGTTTGTTTATCCAATTGGGGCAACACCGCTTAATAATGATGAAATATACAATTTGATACCCAAACATTTGACTACCCAGAATGAATTAAATGAATGGGAACAATATAATATTGTAATAGGAGCAGAATGGGCATTTAAACATAAGAGAAACCAAATATTTTTAATAAAGTTTGCTCAAGATTTGCATAAGAAAATGTTTAATAAAACTTGGACTTGGGCTGGCAAATTTAGACAGCATCAAACTAATATAGGAATAGAAAGCATCTATATAAGACAAGAATTAAAGATGCTATTTGATGATACAATTTATTTAATAGAAAATAAAACATATGGAATAAGAGAAATAGCAGTTAGGCTACATCATAGACTGGTATTTATACATCCATTTCCAAACGGCAATGGTAGATTTTCTAGACTATTTGCCGATTTATTGTTGGTTAATCGGAATGAACAAAGATTTAGTTGGGGTAAGAGTAATCTGACTATTGATAGTAAAACAAGAAAATTATACCTAAATGCACTTAAAGAGGCAGACAATAATAATTATAGCGAGTTAATAAAATTTGCTGATAGTTAAGACGGAATGTATTGATATAAATTATTATTTCAAATTACTATCACAATTGGAATTTTGTTGAGAATCTTTATCATTATCCCGACTTCAGTGTTGTTGTGCCAAAAAATGGCTGACAGAACAGGAAATGATTGGCTATGATTTTATAGCATGCAAATAATTAAATTCAATAATAAAAGCTAAAAAGGTGGCTAAAACCTTAACGGGTTAATATAATTAATCACTTGAACTCTTGAGCCTGTTAACTACAGCATATATTTCTTTCTTGCTGTAGCTTTTACCGAAATTTTCATTAGCCGTATCTGTAATACTTTTGGCACTCCATCCTTTAGATAAGTACAAATGTATAAATTTTTCTAAGTCATCTGCTAGATTAGCTGCATTAGCCTCTTCAGAAACACCGGAAATTAGCAATACTATTTCCCCTTTGATAATATTCTGTTTATAGAAATTTATAACGTTTTCTATTAATCCTGATTTTACTTCTTGGTGCAATTTAGTAAGTTCACGTGCTATACATATTTCTCTATTACCAAAAACAGCAAGAGCCGTATGTAACGATTGCTCTATTCTGCTAGCAGTTTCAAAAAAGATCAAAGTTGCTTTTATGCTAGATAATTCTGTGAAAATCTTCTTTTTACCTTCAATGGTTTTTGGTAAGAATCCAGCAAATAAAAAACGATCTGACGGTAATCCAGAAATGGGTATAGCGGTGGTTAATGCAGAAACGCCAGGTATAACATCTATGTGATAATTAAGTTTTCTCAACTGCCTAACTAGTTTATAACCAGGGTCAGAAATTAACGGTGTTCCAGCATCAGATATTAGGCTGACTATTGCTCCATTATCAATGAGCTTGCAGATAATCTCTCTTGACTGATTATCACTATGATCATTATATACTTGTAACTTGGTCTTTATATTATGTTTTACTAGTAATTTTTTTGATATTCTGGTATCCTCGCACAGTATTACTGTAGAGTTTTTTAGTGCTTCTAAAGCCCGAAATGTTATATCATCTAAGTTACCAATAGGTGTTGAAACAATATATAGTCCTGGTTTAAAGATCATGATTTAACCCCAATTGCCAATTATCTCTAATTAAGATAAAGTAAGTATTATGAGCAGTATAAAGCAAAAATTTTTAAATATCACCTTATCATTTATATGTCTTGTCTCTTTATTTTCTTGCCAATCTAATAAAGAGCCTATTGTTACTCCTACAACGAAAGAAGTTGTGCAAGAAACTCTAGAAGTGGCAATTTTAATGCCTCTAACGGGAGAAAATTCTACATTAGGTAGGCAATATAACCAATTAATTAAAATGGGTCTAGAAGATGGTTTAAAGACTTATGTCCATGTCACTTCTTATGATGGCTCTAATGAGCAGCAGGTACTTGCTGCAATGGATAAAATATTAGCTCGTAAAACAAAAATTATTCTAGGACCATTATATTCAAACCTTACTTCTCTAATTGCCAATAAAGCTAAAACGCATAACATTTTTATAATTACCATGTCTAATAATCCTGTATTGGCAGACCAGAAACTTTTGGTATTTGGGCATGCTCCGTCAAAGCAGCTTACAAAAATAATTAATTACTTTGCAGATAATGATTATAAAAATTTTATTGCCCTGCTACCTTCAGGGCGTCATGCACAAACAACAAATCAACTTATTCAAAATATATTAATTCAGAAAAATTCTACCTTAGTGCGGAGTGAATTTTATGCTAATATACCAGAATCAATAGAAAAAGCGGTGTTAACTGTCTCAAATACTGTTGATAATTTAAATGAAATGGAGGATACAGAAACTAAACCGGTAATTTATCTGTCGGATGATGTTAAAAATCTAAATTTGCTTTTTGATAGTATTCATAAGCATAATTTAGATAAAAAGGCAATTATAATAGGTGATAACAGAATAAATATTGATTATTCTGAACCGGTGGATATTATATTTACTGGCTCATTAAATATTGTAAATAGTAATATAATAGAGAGAGCTAAAAATATAGGCATTAATCATTTATCTTTCATGCATGCTGTGGCTTATGATTTAGGAAAAATAACATCAAAATATATAGATACTAACTTTACGGAAGAACGATTTTTAGCAGCGTTGAATAGTACAGCTCCATATATTGGTATATCAGGTAATATTCACTTTATCGATTCAATAGCCCAAAGAGAGTACGATATAATTAAGAAAGAAGATGGCTTGTATAGCACTATTTCAAAAAGTGCTGACAACTTTTAATACAGTGTTGTTTATTGCTATACCATAGGTTACTGTAAACGGCATAGATGTAAACTATAAGTGTTCATCATTCATTATTCAAATCTAATAGAATATTATAAGAAACTAATGCAGGTGCCAATTTCTTAAGTCATTTTAGTATATAACATTAAAAACCAAAGCAGAACTTGTCTTGTAGAGAAAATTTTAATATACTCAAATCATTTGAGTATACAAAATAAAATTACGTTTATACTATGTCTATTAGGTTGATATTAGCCCTATATTTGTTTTGCCTTTTTCCTTTATATTCATATGCTAATATGGATGCGGAAATTGCTGAATCACATAAATGTTCAAAGATGTTTCCTTACTTCGAAAAAACACACCAAATTCCTCCTGATACCCTACACTCAATAGCTTTAAAAGAATCTGGCAAAAAACATACTGAACATAAAATCATGGTGGTTTGGCCTTGGACTGTCAATGTTGAGGGGAAAGGGTATCATTTTAATACTAAAAGAGACGCGATAGCTTTTGTAAAAAATCAAATTATTCAAGGCAAAGAAAATATTGATGTAGGATGCATGCAAATTAACCTAAAACACCATTTAAAGGCGTTTAACTCCTTAAATCAGGCTTTTGATCCTGAGCAAAACGTTGCTTATGGTGCTAAATTTCTCAAAGCTAAATATGATCAGTTAGGTAGTTGGCACAAAGCCATCGCCTATTACCATTCAGCTACCCATGATCTTGGCTACAAATATAAACAAGATGTTATCAAGATTGCTAACAATATGGACTTGTATAAAAATTCTGTTAATATGTATAGTGGGAATTACCCTAATAATATAGCTATAACTACCCCAACAAATAAACGAAGACCTTCATTTGTAAGTAATATTAGGAAATATAAGAGTGGTATTATGGTAGCACTACCACGAGCTAGCTAGATTTAGGTAACAATTATATTTGATCGTGATAAGTTAAAATTTAACCGTGAAAAAGTGATTCATAATATCGCTAAATGTTGGTTTTTTCAACATGCAGCAGAAGATATTATTGAACGTTTGAGTATTATTGATAAAAAATTTCCCAATATTCTAGATTTAGGGGGGCGTACTGGTCAATTAACAAAACTATTAGTGCAGAACTATAACTATGCTATAATTGCAGTGACTAATGCATCTAATATTATGTTACAATCCTTTGAGCATAATCCAAAATTGCTACTTGATGAAGAAAATTTACCTCTTGAAACAGCTAGTTTTGATCTAGTAACTTTTTCCTTAGGTTTACATTGGATCAATGATGTACAAAATTTTCTGTCACAAATAAAACGTATTTTAAAACCAGATGGTCTATTTATTGCTAATTTCATCGGTGGTAACAGCCTAAAGGAACTACGAATGAAATTTATCGAAGCTGAAATAGCAACAAATCGCCCTCACTTCCAACATGTTTCCCCTTTTATACATTTTGATCACGTCACACCTTTGTTACAACAAGCAGGATTTACAGAGATTATCGTTGATTATGAAAATATTCAGTTGAGCTATAACAGTCCTTTAGATTTTATTAGAGAGCTAAAGAATATTGGAGAATCTGGGGCATTATTGCAAAACCCTCACAACCTAATATCAAAGCAAATGCTTTCTATTCTAAGTAATACTACGTCGACTTTCACCGAGCAAATTAATATAATTAGTTTCATTGCCTCTCCGACTAAGAATAGCATAAAAACTTGTTACCTCCTAAATTGACATTTATAGCTCAGTACACGACAAGAAGATTAAGGAGAGGATAACTGCCTAACCAATTGTCGATTTTTAGAGCAGTAATAGTTTGAGAATCGTAAGTCATTTTAGATTTTCTATTTGAGATTTACTTAACTTAGTGTATTTAATAATTTTTTCCATCGGCTCATTGTTTAATAGCATTTCTTTTGCTATAGCTATTATACCTTCCTCTTTACCCTTCTCCAGTTGTTTTTTCAGAGTATTAGCTTCGATACGCAGCCATTTAAGATGGTCCTCATAAGCCTTCCTTTCTTCATCAGTAAAGTTCATAACATTTAGCACTGTTAGAGCTTTTTTTAAGGCAATATTGTCCAGTTCTTTAGGCAAATTATCTTTGTTAAGTAGGTCATGTCTTGTTAAAAAAGCTAACCACATATCTAGAGAGTCTTTTACTTTTTTCAGTATATCCGCTAATTCCTCATGAGAATTATCAGTAAACTTATTAAGCTCAATAGTATGTAATTCGAGGTCCTTGAAATACAACAAGCCACTATCTTTTTCGACTATATGGAAAACATTGTGGTATTTATCTACCTTAGGAATAGAAGTAAAATTAAGTATATGAATACCAATGGCTTTGCTTAACGTTGAATAGTCCTGAGCTACCTTTAATTGCTCAGTATATAATTTAGCCCAGTAATATAAAGCTCGCTTATCATAATCAGCTTCGTCGCTAATTTGAATCTCAATATTGAACCTTTTGCCATCAACAGATTTGGCTTTAACATCTAATATTGACAATTTATCATTCTTAAAATTTTTAGGGTTATATGGATTAAGCAGAGTTACCTCTGTCACTTGATACTCTTGTCCAACGATAGAATTAATCAAGGATATCAGCAAATCCTTATTCTCTTCTACACCAAAGATCTTTTTGAAAGCTAAATCCACACGAGGAGTTATTTTGTCCATATATATGCTGCTATTAGTACCTAAGAAACAGTATAGCACAAAAACTATAAAGCACTAAGTAATATAATGTGAAAAATAGACAATTGGTTAGGCGTTATCCACTCTTTTTTCCTCTCCTTAATCTTTTTTCGTGTACTGAGCATTTATAGTCAATTCAGGGGAATTTGGGGCTAGGAGGCTGTCGGAGATAACTAAAGTAATTCTATATTTGGCTCTTTTTGGCTGCGAATAAACATGATTTTCTTGAAATAGATACACTATTCCTGCAAAAATCATATCTATTCTCGCCGAAAAATAGCTCAAAATATAATTAATTAGTTATCGCAGGCAGCCTCCTAGGAACGATGGAGCGACGACGTCCCCAACTTCTCATCAATTGACTATAGCTAATTAGGATAAATATTATTGCTAATAAAGCACATATATCGCCATATTGGGAGTATAAAGTTTGATATTTCAGCTTATTTGGTAATAAACTATCTATATAACCTACTTCATTGAGAGCTCGTTGTTGAATAATTCTACCTACCGGGTCTATTACAGCTGATATACCATTATTAGCCGTTCTAAGCATAGGAAGACCGTTTTCTATACTACGCATACGACTAATTTGTAAATGTTGGTATGGACCAGAAGAGTTTCCATACCATGTATCATTAGTGACGTTAATAATTACATCTGAAAGTTTATTACTCGTTTGAACGAGATTTGGAAAGATTGCTTCATAACAAATAAGAGGTTTTATGGTTATAGCAGGCTGATCAATACTAACCAATTGTTTACTTCCTTCAGTATAATCTAATAACCCAGGGGTTAATTTCTTCAATGGTAATATCCATTTAAGAGGCATATACTCACCAAATGGCACTAAATGAGATTTATGATATTCAAATAATTTATCCCCTTCTTTTGTTAAAGCGTATAGACTGGTATAAATTTCAAAATCATCTCCCTGTTTACCATTATTTGTTATACCACCAGTAATTAAAATTGCCTTTTTATTTTCTAGCATCTTTAATATTTTCCTTTTGATTGGTTTATAGTCATATGGTACTACCATAGCAGCTTCCGACCATATAATTAGATCCACGTCACCTGGTTTTTCAGACAATGCAATATGAAGATTTAAATTTTTCCAAAATTCCTCAACGTCCCATTTAGCAATTTGTGGAATAGTTGGCTGAACTAATCGAACTTTTATATTTGAGAAATCGCTAGGGTTGTTATGTAGCCTTAATAAACCGTAGGAAGTTATTAGAGAAAATATTATTAATGAATTCACTAATAATATTTTTAATAGATTATATTGTTTAGTAAATAGGTGATAAAAACTAGTTGATATATATATTACAATAAAACTTAAACCATATATTCCTATAATACTAGAAGACTGGATGAGAGTACCGGAAAATGAAAAAGCGTATCCAAGTAAATTCCACGGCAATCCGGTAAATATCCATGATCTTACCCATTCAAAAAATACCCAATAAAGGCAAAATATAAACTGATACAAATTATTATTCTTCACTAAAAATCCTAAACCACAGGTTATAGCGATGAAACAAGCAAGAATAACTGGTAAACCAAATAACGCCAATGGTATCGCCCACCAAAATTCATCAATATAAACAGTGACCCCTATACTAATCCAGTACATATTGACTAAAAAATGCCCAAAACCAAATACAAAGCCTAATATAGAGGCTTCTTGCCAACTATTAGCAATTTGTACTTGATAACATAGTAGTGCCAAGAAAAATAACCCAGGTACGAAGAAAGTTGGAGCAAAAACTAAACCGCTAACCATACCTGAAATAAGTATAAATATTTTGGATAAAAACATTAGTGCTATCTATTATTAGTTTTATACTTTGGTTATATTTTAAAAGTTATTTACAAAAATATACATAATGCTATTGTTTGAGCAAGGTCTAATTATAAAGTATGGAGAATATATGCAAATTGTGGGTTTACTTGATGGTAAAAAAGGACTAATTACAGGCGTCGCTAATAATTTGTCAATATCTTGGGCTATTGCTCAAATGACCAAAGAACATGGTGCAGACTTAGCCCTTACCTATCAAGGAGAAATGCTTGAAAAACGCGTTAAGCCCCTTGCTGAGGAAATTGGTTGTAATTTTGTTGCTCCATGTGACGTAACCGATGAACAGTCACTTGATAATTTGTTTAAACTTATTGAGCAAAAATGGGGAAAGCTTGATTTTTTAGTTCATTCTATAGCTTTTTCTGATCGAAATGAATTAAAAGGTAGATATATAGATACCACATTACCTAATTTTCTTAATAGCATGAATATATCATGTTATTCTCTAACTGCTATGGCAAAGCGTGCAGAACCTTTGATGAAAGATGGTGGGAGTATCCTGACTCTAACTTATTATGGCTCCCAAAAGGTGGTTCGTAATTATAATGTGATGGGACTTGCTAAAGCTGCATTAGAATGCAGTGTAAAATATCTTGCAACTGATATGGGGTCAAATAACATCCGAGTGAATGCCATATCAGCTGGACCTATTAAAACTCTAGCATCTAGTGGTATTAGTGATTTTAAAACTATGCTCGCTTCCCATGAGGCTACTTCACCGTTACGCAGAAATATTTCGCCTAGTGATGTTGCAGGGTCTGCTTTATACCTGCTGAGTAGCTTATCATCAGGAGTTACCGGTGAGATACATTATGTAGATTGTGGGTTTAACACTATAGTGGGAACTAATAATGGACTAATAGAATGAACCTACCCGATAATGCAAGAAAAAAATAATATATAACAGCAAAAAAACCGAATACAGTCAGTCCATTATATGGTCGGGGCAGAGAGATTTGAACTCCCGACCCTCTGCTCACAAGCAGATACCCGAAAACTTATCTCCTCCTGATTCAAACAACTACTTAATGATATTTTCGTTAAAATCCTTATACTCATAGTGTTTCCTCCGATTAATTAGGTTGAATTTTAATAGTATAGGAAATTGTATTACCTGTCAATATATTGGTAGTTCCTTGGTTTCGTTCACTAGAAACTACCATTTCTTCTTACTATTGCAACTTCTTTATTCCCCTCTAATAACTTAACATAAAATTTTGTCAACAGAACCTAGGGGGCAATTTTCATTACAATTTTTCCTTTAAAGGGGTCAATAGTTCATTACAATTTACATATTTCCATACTTATAACTTACAATTGCTTCGTCGGCTATGCCTCCTCGCAATGATAGCACGATGGGTGCTTATTCAGCACTAATTCAGGTTAATTGACTATACCTAAATCTATTGATTTGAAAAAAAATTTTAATTTTTTTAAATCTATCTCTTAGTACTGTAAAATTTTGTGCTATACTAAAAATTATAAGAACAGATTATAAATAACATTTTGTTAATGATTTTAAAACAGGTTATACTGAAAATGTAAGCCTTTTATAGTCAATTCAGGAGAATTAGGTAGCAGGAGCGACGCCTATAAGTAATAGGCGAGCATTGAGCGACAACGTCACCAACTTCTCGTCAATTGACTATATGCTAAATAATGAGGAAATTATGATATATTGCAACCAATCTAACCAAAAATCCTATCCTTTTGTTTTACCGGAATTGCCTTATGGTAAAGGTGATTTTGTACCACATTTTTCCCCTGAAACGTTTGATTACCATCATGGGAAACACCACCAAGCATATGTAACTAACTTGAATAATTTGTTGCAAAATAATCAGGAATTACAAAAGAAGAGCTTGGAGGAGTTAATAATTTACGCAAGTACCAAGCCAGATGAAGCAGCCATATTTAATAATGCTGCACAAATATGGAACCATAGTTTCTTTTGGCATTCTATTAAGCCTTCAGGTGGTGGAAAACCTACTGGTATGATGTTGGAGCAGATAAATAAAGATTTTGGTAGTTATAAGAATTTTGCTACTGAATTTAAGCAAGCGGCAATAAGCCAGTTTGCTAGTGGTTGGGCATGGTTAGTCTCTAATAATGGTAAATTACAGATAGTAAAGACTAGTAATGCTGAAACGCCTATTACTAAGTCTATGAAACCTTTGCTTAATTGTGATGTTTGGGAACATGCCTACTATATAGATTATCGTAATAAGCGTCCAGACTATGTTTCAGTTTATATAGAGCATATGATTAATTGGCAATTTGCTGCCAGTAATCTTTGAAACTACTGTTAACTAGGATATGTGCAAGGATTTGAAGGAGATGCGGAACGCATAACCGCAGCGTACTCAAATGTATGTAAGGATTCGAGTACCGTATCATTGTCTAAATTACCAGCATAAGTAGAGTTTTGCAAGAGGTCTAATTCAATTCCTGGTCATTTTTTGGATTGTGCGTTGCCGCAAAGCGACTCCTTGCAATGACTTCTTGTACTTTAACTCTTTTTCGTGAACGCTTACCTTGCCAGAATTAATTAATCAACTTTCTTAAAAATCTGTGAAAGGTCATGTTTATTTTTATGAGTTTGTTCAAATAATATTTGTTTTTCGGTATTAATCACCTGTTCTATCTTTTCAGTAAGGTCTCGAACATTAGATTGTTCTATTTCCTCTACCGTGATAACATCAATTATCTTTACTTGAATTATCCCTGATTTCTTAATCCAAAAGCCCCTTGGCCAATATACCCCTGCATTGTGAGCCATCATCACTATCGGTACTTTTGCCAATGAAGCTAATTTTACTGCACTAGGTTTAAATTTAGCGTTTTGTTCTGGTTTAAATCTAGTAGATTCAGGAAAGATAACCAACCATAAACCACTTTTTATCTTTTCCTGTCCTTCTCTTAAAATTTGACCAACCGAGATATTAGCATTACGGTCTACAGCAATTGGCTTAACCATTTTCAACCCCCAGCCGAATAACGGGATATTAAATAACTCTTTTTTTAATACCCAAGAATGTTCAGGTATAATTAATTGTACAAATATTTGTTCCCAGCATGATTGGTGATTAGACAATACTATGGAAGGAGATGAAGGCAATTTATCTAGACCAACAACTTGGTATTTTAAACCACAAAAGATTTTAACCAACCAAATAAATACATGGGAAAAAATAAACCCTATCCTGTATCGTATATAATAGTTGACATTGAAAAATGTTACGGGTATGTAACATATAAGGAAGAATGTAATGGTAAATATAGCAAGTAGTGCATAAAATGTTAATACTCTTAGACGCCAAAACATATATGGTTAACTCATTTGTTAATAATGAATAGATATATAACAGATATATAATAAATATATAGTATAAGATTACTTTTACATAGCTATAATTAGTAACTATTCGGAGAAATTCAATGAAAAAAACAGCTCTATCCGGATGTCAAGTGACCGGGGCTTTGCATTTAGGAAACTATCTCGGAGCAATTGTCAATTGGTCTAAGATTCAGGATGAGTATAATTGCTTGTTCTTTTTAGCCGATTTACATGCTATTACTATAGATCGCTCACCCATAGAACTAAACTCTTCTATATTGCAAACTGTTGCCATATATATAGCAACAGGGCTTGTGCCAGAGAAAACTACCATATTTGCACAAAGTATGGTGAAAGAACATACGGAACTTGCTTGGATATTAAATTGCGTTACCCCACTTGGTTGGCTTAAACGTATGACTCAGTTTAAAGACAAAGCTGGAAAAGACCAGGAAAATGCTGGCTTAGGATTATTGTCTTATCCAGTATTGATGGCAGCTGATATATTATTATATAATGCTGACATAGTACCTGTTGGCGATGATCAAAAACAGCATTTAGAGCTTACCAGAGATATTGCGGCTATTATCAATAGGAAATTCAATCAGGATGTCCTAAAATTACCTGAACCATTAATTCAAGGCTCATCAAGAATAATGAGCTTAAAAGATGGTCGTAAAAAAATGAGTAAATCTGATCCATCTGATTTATCTCGTATTAATTTAAATGATAGCCCAGATCAAATTTACCAAAAAATTAAAAAAGCAAAAACAGATCATTTAGCGGAAATCAGTTATGATCCTCAAAATAGACCAGAAATCAGCAATTTAATTGACATTTATTGCAGTTTATCTGGTACTAATGTTGACAAAATAGTTGATCAGTACCAAAATGCTGGTTTTGCCAAATTTAAGGAAGAGCTAGCTGATATTATCATCACGACTCTAACTCCCATTCATGGTAAATATACAGAGTTAATGAAAAACCAAGATTATTTGATAACTACATTACATAACGGAGCGGATAAAGCTAGAATGACCGCTGCTAAAACTCTGATTGAACTCAAGAAATTAATGGGCTTTGTTATATAAATTACGATTTATAGCTAATAGACGCTTGGCGAGCGGATTTTTTATTCATCATAAGAAAATAGCAAAAAACTGTGAACCTTATACCTTATGCAAGGGGTATATATGAGCTTTGTTTATCAGCATAAGTAAAAATTTGCCCTGTTTTTATGTCAAAAAACCATAAATGAATAACCAGTTCTTTTCTGTTCACTTGTTCATTGATCCATGGAAACATCATACAATTTTGATATGATTGTTTAAGTGCTAATTTTGTATAATCATCTGCATTATGTTGTCTAAAATTAGGTGTTTTTATTAGAGAAACCCAGTTGGTTATGAAATCATTGTGCTGTGAATCATCACTAGTTAATAATTCCTGGATTCCTCCACATTGACTATGTCCCAATATAATTAAGTGTTCAACTCTTAAAAAACAAACTCCAAATTCTAAGGCAGCACTCGTACCATGATGATATGTATCTTTTTCATAAGGGGGAACAATATTTGCCACATTACGGACAACAAATAAATCTCCTGGATCACACTGTAATATTAACGCTGGGTCTACTCGTGAATCACAACAAGCAACTACCATAATCTTTGGTTGTTGACCATCACGGGATAGGCTGTGCATGACAGATTTATTGCCATCAGCATATTTCTTTCTAAAGACTTGATAACCTTTTAGTATTTTGTTAAAACTTTGTTGCATATGTCAGCCCTAAAAACGTCACTAGGTTTTGTGAAGGTTTCTAATTGATCTATATTTTGAGCTATTTTTTAACGAGAATAAATATGATTTTTGAAAGAATAGTGTACCTATTTCAAGAAAATCATGTTTATTCGCAGCAAAAAATAGCCAAAATTAGGTCACTTTAGAAAACTTCACAGAACCTTAAATTATAGCATATATTTTTCAAACACTAATAGGTTATTTTAACCCATCCCAACGTTTTATTAAACCAGCATCAATGTTAAAAATATCAAGCACTCGAGCAATTGAGTGATTTATTATATCATCCAAGGTTTCTGGTAAGTTATAAAAAGCCGGTAATGGAGGAGCAATTATCCCGCCATAACTCGTTACTTTCAACATATTCTCTAAATGCCCCCTATGTAAAGGAGTTTCTCTAATCATTAAGACTAATTTTCTTTGTTCTTTCAGTATAACACCTGCTGCTCTACTAATTAAATTATCCTCAATGCTGCAAGCAACTGAGGCGAGAGTTTTCATGCTACATGGAGCTATGATCATACCAAATGTCCTAAAAGAACCACAAGCAATCCTACAACCAATATCAGAAAGATTATAATAATAATCTGCTAGCTCTTGTACTTGTTGTATAGAGTAATCTGTTTCATGTAGTATAGTCAAATGGGCAGATTTTGAGATAATTAAATGACTTTCAATATTTAACTGCCGTAAAATCTCAAGTAACCTTATACCATATATGGCTCCAGAAGCTCCAGAGATTGCCACAAGCAATTTTTTTTTATTATTAGCAGTCATATTGATATTTTTTCCTTTTAAAGTATATTATATTGTATTAAAATAGTATTTGGTTTTATAAAGTTGACCTTATAGAAATCCTAGTTTTTAACTGATTATGGAGTTTAAAAATGAATATCAATAATCATATACAAAGCTTACAAAAAAAACATGATGATTTACAAAGACTAATAAACGCTGCATTTTTACATTTGCAAGATGATACTAAAATCAAACAGTTGAAGAAACAAAAATTAATGTTAAAAGATAAAATTTTGTTGTTATATAAGAACATCACCAGCAATTAAATTTATTGATTCTTTATAAAAGTATAAGGCTGTAATTAAAAAGATTTGTGTACAAACAATTTTTTAGTAAGGATAATCTGTTTACTTTTTCGTTTCAATCAAAAGATTATTCGAGTATATTCAGACTCACTGTTATAAAAGAATAATAAATATGGTACTATCTCTGAAAAGTAAAGGATTAACTGTTATTTTATCTTCCCCCTCGGCTGCTGGTAAATCCAGCTTAGCAAGAGCAGCTTTAAAAATAGACAGTAATCTTAGATTATCCATCTCTGCAACCACCAGGACACCTAGGACAGGTGAGATTGATGGAGTAAGTTACTATTTCAAGACCAAAGAGGAATTTAATAAATTAATTGAACAAGATGCATTCCTTGAATATGCAAATATTTATAATAATTATTATGGAACGCCTAAAAAAGTTGTAGAAGAGCTACTAAGTCAAGGGCTAGATGTTTTATTTGATATAGATTGGCAAGGTACAAAATCCATAAAAAAAATCTTATCAAATGTGATTACAATTTTTGTTCTGCCACCAACTCCTAGTATTTTGCAACAACGAATTCAAAATAGAGGACAAGATAGTAAAGAAGCGATAGAGTTGCGTATGAAATTGGCAAACAAAGAAGTGCAATATGCCAAACACTATGATTACGTGGTTATTAATGATGATTTTGAGATCACTCTTAAAACGATATATTCGATAATCACCGCTGAACGCGTAAAAAGAATAAGGCTTAATTTAGATAAGTTTTATAGCGATTGGCAACATGCATTATTATAGGACAATGTTCCTTTATTACTTCATTTAATACTGTTTTTACATCCATAACCTATATCTCCATCATCATTAAATAATGATGATATTCTATCAATTCTTGCTATTTTGCAACAATTTCGTGGGGATACATCAGCTCGCAATGACGTTTGAGGGTTAAACCTCCTCTCCTTGACGTTTGGGGAACAATGCCTTATCAAGAGGAATTCGTAGCAAATTATAGGAAAATATCGTAGTAAGATAGTGCATTAACATGGTAAGATACCCTTGGGAAGATAGACCTTTAGTTAGAATTAGCAAATATCTAAAATGTAATATAAAAAAATAATATAACCCAAAAATTAGGAATTTTGTTAAATAACTTCTAACTATAAAGAATTTTCCAGCAAATTGTAAAATTATGTGAGCAGTTACAAGAACCAAGGAATTTGTCCCAATTGGCATAGAATATAATTGGTCAAAAATTATTCCTACTAAAAATATTAGCCAAAAACCAATATGATAAAATGTAGCAAAATAGTAAAGTAAACTAACTTCAAAAGCTGGAAAAATAACAGTTTCTGCGTTAATTCTAAAATTTTCTAGCGGAAAAATTACTAATAACAAACAACATTCTAATAATATTATTTTACTAATTATTTGTGATAATGTTTGTGGTAATTTGCTAAAGAATTTCATATTATTTTCAGTTCTTTAATTACTGACTCAATAATAGGCAGTACTAGGTCATACTTTCTTATGAGATCCAATACCAGTCTAGCAGATTCTAGCCCTTCCACTAAGTATAAATTTTGATTTAAAAAATTTCCAACATCTAAATGTTTACCAAGCTCATAACCAAATCTAGTATTTCGTGATTCTTTAGAATAACAAGTTAGCACCAAATCCCCTAATATACCTGGAGCATACAAAATAGAAGTATCTCCAAGCTCTCCATCAATAGCCTCAGATAAAATTCTTATTTCTTGAATCGCTTGAGTTATAAGCCCGGCTTTTGCATTTTGTCCGTAACCTTTTGCATCATACCAACCACTCTTTATTGCTATAATGTTCTTAACAGCCGACGCCACTTGCATCACTACCATATAGTCAGTTATGGTCACCTTAAATTGTTGAGATGCCAAGCTAATTGCTAGTCGTTTGGCAAGATTAACATCTAAAGAAGCAATGGTTACTGAAGTTAATAAATCTTGAGCAACTTCTTTAGCAAAGTTAGGTCCAGCTATAAAAGCTAAAGGATTAGCTGGTAATATGGCTTTTACTTTATCAGATAATAACTCCGTAGGGTCTCTGCCAAATCCTTTAGTTGCAACTAATAACGCTACGCTTTCAGATATCCCAGCATCTTTTAATATCTTCAAAGTTTCCTGAAAAACAAAAGATGGTACCGCAATAATTATTACTTCTTTGTCTAGTAAAGCTGACAAATTATCACAAGGAACTAGATTAGTTGGTAATGTAATATCAGAACCAAGATATTTATTATTAGTTCGATTATTTAATATTTCCTCGATAATATTATTCTCACGTACCAATATCGACACATCCTCATAGCACCTTGCCACTTGACAGGCTAGTGCAGTTCCCCAACTACCGCCACCATAGACAGCAATGCTTTTAAATTTTTTCATAGCAATTATTTATATAGTGAATTAACTTGAATTAGTGCGAATAAGCACCCATCGTACTGTCATTGCGAGGAGGCTTAAGCCAAGAAGCAATCCAAAAATAATGGATTGCCACAACCACAACTTATCATATTTAAATATATTACTGTGATTGTTGTTCAACAAATTTTATTAATTCATTTATTTCATCAGAGTTAAAGAGATTTTGTATATTTTGCAAATTATTATCTGTCCCTACAGAAATTTTCTTGAAAATTTTATCATGCTCTTGTAATAGCAAGGATTCTAAATAATTAATGAATGAATTAGCAAATTTTTGATTATCAGGAATCCCTTTTTTCTTTTTAAAATTTTCTAAAGATATCAAATTATCTCCAGTATTAGCGATAGAATTAAAATCAGATTTATGAGACATAAAATAATCATAAATTTTTTGTATTTTAAAAGTCAGTTGATAATTGTATCGATAGTCCATTTTACTATATAAATAAATGGATCTTAAAAACATTAAAGTCTTATATTCTTCAGTTTCAGGGTATAAATATTCGGCATTCCAATGAGT
>JAJIYQ010000007.1 GCA_020881075.1 Rickettsia endosymbiont of Labidopullus appendiculatus | reverse complement strand
GTAGTTAGCGATAACAAAACTGGTGGTTTTGGTTGCTTGACGCAATTTGATGAATTTCATCCGGACTTTTCAGAAAATAACAAACCGTTCATCGAGTATTTTTAGGCAAGTATGATAAGCGAGCTATCGATTATTTGCAACAAGCCAAGAACCCATTGACTAGGCGTATGTTGCAAGCCAAGATTAATGAATATAAAATATCTTTAGCTGGACATATAAGCCATACAGAAGCCAAGCTGATTGATGGTAAACGTAACCATTTAGCAATTGAAGCTATCGAAAAGTTTAAGATTGCTACTTATGATAACCCTGAGCTTTATAGTAGTAATTTACAAGATAGCATAATAGCGATTAACTCTCTATCATTATTGCCGCAAGAGCGAGATCAAATGCTAATTAATGCCAGACATGCTTTAGCATTTGCCGCAGCACAAGGTACTTTAAAGCATTCGCCGGATGCTATATTAAATCCCAATATAGTTGCTGAATGGAAAGAAGATTTGTCGCTTGAACAAAGGGTTAAGCTAGAGGGACAAGCAAATAATCTACTACATCATCAGATTAACCAAACACGGCAAGCCATAAAATATTTAGCTAAATACTACCAACGTACGGAAGATTTACCAATTGACACAGCAGTAAAAAAAGCAACCCAAGAATTGATTAGTAAGGTCTATATGCGACTAGATAGTAAGAATATAATAATACCCCGTCAGGTGGTAGCACGACGTATGATTATTGATTTAAATGCTGATTACATAGAAAGTAGTCTAACAGAGCTGCAACTTGCTATTATTAGCGGTAATATAGCTTGTGATTATGGTACTATTGTAGCTAAGGGTAGTAGCAATATTATCGATAATATCAACGACCCAACAGGACAATATGCCGCTGTAAAAGTACGAGAATCTTTACAACAAGGCAGATGGAAACTAACGCCTGACAAAAAGAGTGTCTATTATACTTTCCTAACGAAAGACGGTCAGTATATGCCAGTTATGACAGAAGATGGTAATATATTAAAATTTGATTTGATAGAACTCAACAAGCCTCAAGCTTTAGAGCGACAAAAGCAAAGATTATTACAAGGTATCTCTGAATCATATTCAATAGATTAGTACGATGAAAAATAATGACGATTTTCCGCCCTCTCTTTATATCATTTTAAGCCTAACCACAACTTAAGAGCAGTATTTAGTTTAGATATTTCATTAGGTGATAATTCACCGATTTTTTGGGTAATTTTTTGGGATTTTATGGAAGCAATTTTATCAATCATGATCTGAGATACTGATGTAAGACCACTGAATTTATCAGGTATTAACGAAATACGAAATAACGGTGAGTCTATTAGATAGGATGTTATAGGACACACCACGATACTAGCATGAGTTGGGTTAAACAAGTCAGATTGAATAACGACAGCAGGTCTTGGCTTACCATAATCTCCATTTAAAACACAAATTATAATATCCCCTCTTTTCATTAATAATTCCACCCTGCATGGTCACTATTTATTTCCCATAAATCAGAGTCTGGATTTTCTTGTTTATTAGCTAATAATGATTGCTTTCTAGCTTCCTCAACTATATTGGGGTATTCCAGTTGTTCAAGATACATACGCACTGCTTCAATAATTAAAGAGTTTTTATCTCGGTGTAAATTTTGAGATACTGTTTCAAGTCTTTTACTTAATTTTGTTTCTAAACGTATAACAGTTGCAACGTTTTTGGTTTTTGTTTCTAAACATATACTAGTTTTAATGTTTCTGGTCATTTCTTACCTTCTTCTTTTAAACTATTATCTATTACAGAGTATTGCATATTAGATTATATTTTTCCAGTTTATTATTTATCTATTTTTATAGGGAAATAATTGTATTTTGAATACATAATTTTTCATTGACTTTTGTTAATATTAACCTCAGTTCGATATAAGGGTGACATAAGAAAGTATTTGAAAGGAAGTGTGGAGGGATGATAATATTCCCCAAATAACCTCAATTGGGCATAAGAATAAGCCTTTTAAAGAATGGGTAATAGTAGTTACTAAGTTAGGAAATGAAAAAATAAGCAATATCGTAAAAATAATGAAAACAGCTATTAGTGGAGCAAAAAAATCTGTTATATTTATAGATATAACCTAATTTGGAATAACTTGTTATATCGAATTCAGGTTAATATTATACCCATAAGTTATAAAGAATAAAATCTATTGCCAATTTAAATTAAAAATCATATGAAAAATGATGACAGCTTAATTTACTCAAATTATCAGGCAAATAGCAAACCAATTCACCAACGTTACTATTCTACCTTATTACCGGAGCATATATCTTATAATAGTGTCTTTGATTTGTTAGGTAGCAGCAAAATGGATGTTTGGCGGGCAGTTAGCCGGCAAGCTTATACAGATAGTCCAAGCCTATCAACCTTACTGCAAGCTTTTAACCCACAAGATATTATTGATCCTGAATTACAGGATATTGCTGAATATTTTAAAAATTATAATAACAAATTAACCAAGGAAGAATTTGAGCAAAAATATAGTGACTCAGGTTTAAAGTATGACCCTAATTTTAATTAAGATGTCTGC
>JAJIYQ010000006.1 GCA_020881075.1 Rickettsia endosymbiont of Labidopullus appendiculatus | reverse complement strand
GGATAGATTGTTGCCTGATCTATGGTGCCTTGGCTTAAAACTTCATCAGCAATCAGGACATTTTTTTTGTTTAGAAATAAGATACGAAACTGTTCTGTCTTCATATTACCCATAGTTGCTTTTAGATAGTCTATTAGAATACTCCAAGAACTAATGACATTTTGATTTATTACTTTTTGTTTTAGCATCCTGTTAGTTAGTTCACGCATAATAACAAAATTTATGTATAAATTATCATTAGTTCCTTTAATATTAAGCAATTTTTCTTTATCTGTATTTATTAAATCAGCAAGACTACCAAATCGTGTTAGTAATTCCTTCGCTAGTGGTTTTACATCTTTTCTAGGTATTACAGAAAATAATATCATTTCAAGCAGTTCATAATCCGCAAGATTCTCTGCAGACACAATAATACGTTGCCTTAGACGTTGTCTATGTCCAATATAATGAGGAGTATCATCTTTCATATTGTTCTATTATAAATCTATTTTATAAGGTGGATATGTCAAGTGTTTTGGTGACAAAGTGAAAATGTCAAAACCATCTTTGGTTACCCCCAAACTATGCTCAAATTGTGCTGATAATGATTTATCACTTGTGGTAACTGTCCAATCGTCTAATTTACTTAGATGGGTAGAGTGATGTCCAGCATTTACCATTGGTTCAATAGTAAAAAACATACCTTCTTCTAATACTAAGCCAGTGCCAGCTTTCCCGTAATGTAGAACATCTGGTTTTGTATGGAATATACGCCCTATCCCGTGACCAGTATAATTTCTAACAACTGAATAATTGTGCTTCTCAACATAAGTTTGTATAGCATTTCCGATAGTTCCCAAATGTACTCCTGGTTTTACTAGTTCAATTCCTATCATCATAGCATCATAAGTAACTTGCACTAAGCGTTTTGCTTTAATTCCGACATCACCAACGTAAAACATTCTACTAGTGTCACCGTACCATCCATCAACAATTACGGTAACGTCAATGTTTATGATATCACCATTCTTAAGGAGTTTATCATTTGGGATACCATGGCATACTACATGGTTAACAGAAGTGCAAATTGATTTTGGGAAACCATTATAGTTTAAAGGTGCAGGGATTGCATTATTGGATACAATAAAGTCATGGCAAAGATCATTTAAATAAATGGTACTTACCCCTGGTTTTACATAATTAGTAATGAAATCTAAGGTTTCTGCCGCAAGTTTACCTGCAATATGCATTTTCTTAAAGTCTTCGGCTGTATGAATGGTTATAGTCATAAAATAATTAACTTTTTTATTAAAATTATCTATTGAAAGTAGAAATATATACTAAATTTTCACTTTTTTAAATTATTATTTGAATTTCATTGGATCTTTTTCAATAATCCTGACTTTATAGAAGCTATAAGATAGGGTTATTGTCTCAACATCATTCATTTCTTTATCTTCCTCAAAATCAGGGTCTATAAAAAATGTTACGGGCATTAACATTTTCTCTCTTGCTTTTAATAACTGTTCTTCAAAACAAAAACAATGTATTTTAACAAAATATTTACCGGCTTTATTGGGTGTAACATTATAAACGGAAGTTCCTATTATATCATCGTTGCTTAGATTTTCAGACTCATAAAAAATTAGTGTATTTTGTCCTGGAATAACTGTAGCCCTTCTTTGTTTAGGAATAAATCGCCAAGGTAAATTACTATCAACATTAGAGTCAAATTCTATAGTTATCATTCTAGTTCCCTTTTTAGGGGAATATATATTAAATTCCTGCCTTACGGTGGTGCCGCCATAACCAGTGACTTTACAAAATAAATTATAAATTGGTATCGATGCAAAGCTTAAAAAAACCATACTAAATGCTAAGCTAACTAATGCTAAGGCAAATTTCCTATTGGAACGTCTATTAGGTTCTGTGAACATTTCTCTCTATTTGGATTAGCTCTATTGTAAAAAATCAAATTTTAACTTTTTACGAAAAGTCTATTTAAAATATCTTAAACTTATGATATTATATATTCGTTTTAATAAAACAACCTATTTTAAGGTATTATATGACTAACAAAATCAGTGTGCCAGTAATTTCTGCAGAATCAGGATTTTATCAATATTTGCAAAAAATTAATAAAGTTCCATCACTCTCACAAGAGGAGGAATTTTTACTTGCCAAAGCCTATCTTGAACAAAATGATCTAGAAGCTGCACATAAGTTAGTAACTAGCCACTTGAAATTAGTAGCAAAAATTGCCATTAGATATAGAAATTATGGGCTACCTCTAAATGAGCTTGTATCAGAAGGGAATTTAGGTCTTATGCAAGCAGTAAAGAAATATAATCCTGATTTAGGTTTTCGTTTGTCTACTTATGCTTTGTGGTGGGTTAAAGCTTCAATCCATGAATATGTCTTGAGATCTTGGTCTTTGGTTAAAATGGGTACTACAGCAGCACAAAAAAAATTATTCTTTAGCCTTGGTAAAATTAAGCATAAAATTGCCAACCTATATTCAAGAGCTGTAACGGATAAAGATTTTGCTCAAATAGCTCAAGAACTTGGAGTAACTACCAATGAAGTTAGTGAAATGAATGCTAGATTATCTGGTCCGGACTTATCATTGAACAATTTAGTAAATAGTGATGATAATGGTGGTAGCGAACTAATTGAATTTTTACCAGAAACTCGTCCAAGTCAAGAACTAAGATTAATTAGCCAAGAGGATTCTGCTAACAAACATAATTTGTTAGCTCAAGCGATGAAGATATTAAATGATCGCGAATTACATATTCTTACTGAGCGTAAATTAACAGATTCCCCAAAAACCCTCGATATTCTTAGTATGGAATATAAAATTTCTAAGGAAAGGATTAGACAGATTGAAAATACCGCATTTGAGAAAGTGAAAAACTTTATACTACAACAAGTGCCAACACCTGTTTAAAATCTATTTAGATATTTCAGTCGTCATTGCAAGGAGACCATAAGGTCAACGAAGCAATCCTTTCTAATTACTTTAAGTCATACGTTAGCATAAATACTGGGAAAAATATGGACAATGTATTCACTAATTTTAAGCTAGCTTTAGCTAAGAATAATGGTAGCTTTTTTGAGCATAATATTATCTGCAATAATGCGTTAGTAAGATTGAGACCATTAAACGCAGAGGATATGTCCGCGTTTGCTCGGTTCCCTTCTGATTACGCCATTTGGAAATATTTTGCTATTAAAATGTACCAAGTACAAGATATGAACGACTACATTGATGACGCTATACAACAAAGAAAGTTGGGTTTGCGATATCATTTTGCTATTGAAGATCAGAAAACAGGGAAAACTGTTGGATCAACGGCTTTTGGTAATTATTCCCCGAAAGACAGTAGGATAGAAATAGGTTGGAGTTGGATAGAAACATTGTTTCAAGGAAGTGGTATTAATAAAAATACAAAGTTTCTTTTGTTACATTTTGCGTTTGATTACCTGAATATGGAAAGGGTGGAGTTTAAAACAGATGCACTTAATGTAAGAGCTAAAGGTGGGCTTGTTAAAATTGGAGCAACTGAAGAAGGTGTGTTGCGAAGCCACACTCTCATGCCTGATGATAGACGCCGAGATACAGTATACTATAGTATACTTAAAGATGAGTGGGATACAAAATTACGATTAAAAAACTTTTCTGATTGCTCTAGTGATGTTCAAATTTTAATACTATAATGATGGTAACGATGAATAAATACATACCATAACGTAACTTTATGGATATTTATGTGTTTATTGTTTTTCAACAATATTTATTTAGCCATAGTAAATTGACGTCATTGCGAGCCACCCTAGGTGGCGTGGCAATCCATTTTAATAGTTTTTTTGGATTGCTTCGTCGACCTAAGATATCCTCGCAACGATAGTTTTTCAATTATTGTTTTCTTAAACTGACGTTTATGAGTACTGAGCGACGACGTCCCCAACTTCTCATCAATTGACTATATAAACATGAAAGAACCATTATCGATATATATACACTGGCCATTCTGTCTATCAAAATGTCCTTATTGTGACTTTAACTCTCATGTTTCAGATAAAGTAGACCATAATGATTGGCTGAAATGTTATGAGTTGGAACTGAATCATTTCAAGGATACTATAGGTCATAAATATATAAAATCTATTTTCTTTGGTGGTGGCACCCCATCTTTAATGAAGCCATTTGTTGTTGAAGGAATCATTAGCAAAATAGCAAATCTAGCAACAATAGATGAGTACACAGAAATTACTTTAGAAACAAATCCTACTTCATTTGAGACCGAAAAATTTAAAGACTTTAGATTAGCTGGAATAAATAGGGTGTCAATTGGCGTTCAGTCTTTAGTGGAAAATGACTTAAAGAGTCTAGGGCGACAACATGATGTGGGACAAGCAATCAAAACTATTGAGACAGCTCGTCGCATTTTTCCCAGAATATCTTTTGACCTAATTTATGCAAGAAGTAACCAAACTCTAAAAAGTTGGCAAGACGAACTAACCAATGCTATGCAACTTGCCTCAGGTCATATCTCGTTATATCAACTAGTCATCGAAAAAGGTACGTTATTCTACAAATTGTTTAACGATGGGAATTTGACTATACCAAGCTCAGATCAAGCAGCTGATCAGTATGAATGGACTAATTTATACTTAAAGTCACAAGGATATCTTAGGTATGAAATATCAAATTATGCTATATTAGGTCATGAATGTAAGCATAATTTGACATATTGGCAATATGATAATTATCTAGGTATAGGCCCAGGTGCCCATAGTAGAGTTAATATGTACGGTAGTGATTTTACATCTAATCTCTATAATATCATGATGTGGCATAAGCCAGAAAAATGGTTGCAAACTGTTAAGAGCTTGGGCTGTGGCATTCAACATATCAATAAACTTTCTATGCAAGAAATAACCGAAGAAATGTTGATGATGGGACTACGTCTTGAAAAAGGTATAAATATTGACCTTATACAAAAAAGAACTAGTAAACAATTATTTGAGATTTTGGATATACAAAAGGCAACATACTATAAAAAGCTAGGTTTACTTCAGTGGGATGAGGAGTTAGGCGATAAAGGTCATATTAATCTTACAAGTAAAGGTCTAATGTTACACAGTTATATAGTGCCAAGGTTATGTCCATAAAAACCACCAACTAGTACTACAGTTGTAAATTAATTTCTGCTGGTAATTTGGACGTCGATCCGGTACTCGAATCCTCACGTACATCTAAGTACGCTGCGGTTCTCTGTTCCGTGTCTCCTACAAATTCCCTAACATAAATTAATTTACAACTGTAGTACTAGTAGGTCGTCGGCAGTACTCGAGATTTTTTTACTATTTTCTTATGATGAAAGAATCCATGAACATTTACAAATTATTTTGGTTTCCTTAAAAAAGCTGGAATATCATGGATATCAACGTCTACATCGCTCTTTTGAGAAATTGGAGGAATATGGTTTTTGATTTGCTCTTGAGTTTGATTTTGATTAGTATTGGATTTTAGTGAATTCCACATTCTACTGAGTAAAGATGCTTTGGCATCATTGCTACTTATAGTTGGCTGATTTGGTATATTAATTGATGTCGCCTGAACGTTTAAGTTTAAAGGCTGTACTCCAGAATCTACTAAACTAGCTTTTTCACCAGTATATTGGGTAAAATCTGGAATTTCTTCTAAAACTGTTGTCTCTACTAAATCATGATGGTCACTAGCTACTTGTTCACAACTTGCAGGATTACTAGTTACTGATTCAATAGGTTGGGGTTTGTTGCTTATGACTTGATCAGCATCAATACCAGTAGCAACTACCGATACCCGAATAACTCCATTTAATTCTTGATTAAACGTTGAACCAAAAATAATATTAGCATCGCTATCCCCTACTTCTTCTCTAATTCTATTGGCCGCACTATCAACCTCAAATAAGGTCATATCCGCACCACCAGTAATGTTAATTAACACCCCTCTAGCACCACGCATTGAGTTATGATCTAATAGTGGATTAGAGATAGCCGCTTCAGCTGCCTTAACCGCCCTATCCTCACCAGATGCTTCTCCCGTACCCATCATAGCTTTACCCATTTCGCTCATCACTGTTCTAATGTCAGCAAAGTCTAGGTTAATCAGACCTGGCATGATCATCAAATCAGTAACCCCTCTGACTCCGGCATGTAATACATCATCTGCCATTTTAAAGGCATCGGCAAAGGTAGTATTTTCATTTGCTATACGAAATAAATTTTGATTCGGTATTACTATCAAAGTATCAACAAATCTTTGTAGTTCTAGTAAACCTTGTTCAGCAGTTTTAATTCTATGTTTTCCTTCAAAATGAAAAGGTTTAGTAACTACCCCCACAGTAAGAATTCCTAGCTCCTTAGCGATCTTTGCCACAACCGGAGAAGCACCTGTACCAGTACCTCCACCCATACCGGCAGTGATAAACACCATATTGCTACCTTCTAAATGCCCCTTAATCTCGTCAGCTGATTCTTCAGCTGCTAAAGCCCCGATTTCTGGAGACGCACCAGCTCCAAGACCTTTAGTAATAGCAACACCTAACTGTATTTTGTTGTCGCATAAGGAATGTTCGAGTGATTGGGCATCAGTATTGGCAACGACAAAGTTTGCTCCTTGTAATTTGGCAAGTAGCATATTATTTATTGCATTACCACCAGCTCCTCCAACACCAAATACTGTGATAATTGGTTTAAGAATTACATTTTCTGGTGCTTTGAGATGTAAAGCCATGATAATATTTTACCTGTTAAATATAAATTGCTTTTAGTATAATAAAGAATCTAAAAATTTCTACTATAAAATAGATTTCATAAAGAGCATCAATCTAATTATACCATATTTTTTGCTACCACTAAGCGATCCAACTCCTCACCTGATAAAAAATTTAATTTTATAGCAGCTTCTCTTAAAGTTATACCTTCTTTATATGCTTTTTTTGCAACTTTTGCTGCATTATCATAACCTATATGTGGATTTAAGGCTGTCACTAACATCAGCGATTGCTCTCTCAGCTTATTAATACGTTCTATATTCGGCTCTAGACCTTCAATACAATGCGTAACAAAACTATTGATGCTAGCAGAAATCAACTCTATTGACTGCAAAATATTATATATTATAACTGGCTTAAAGGTATTTAGCTCAAGATGACCGTTTGATCCGGCTATAGCTACTGCAAGATTATTGCCCATAACCTGCACACAAACCATAGTCAATGCTTCAATTTGTGTTGGATTAACCTTACCTGGCATAATTGAAGAACCAGGCTCATTTTCCGGTAAATGTAACTCACCAAAACCACATCTTGGTCCCGATCCTAATAGCCTAATGTCATTAGCCATTTTCATTAAACTTCCTACTATGGTATTTAGAGTACCAGAAAATTCTACTAATGCATCATGAGCAGCTAATGCTTCAAATTTATTAGCAGCACTTTTGAAAGGATAGTTGGTATATGCAGCAACTTGATTAGAGAATCTTACAGCAAATTCTTTACGGCAATTAATACCAGTCCCCACTGCAGTTCCACCTTGTGCTAAAAAATATACTCTTTTTAGTGATTCCTCAACTCGTTCTATGGCATAGGCTATTTGCGTTACATAACCAGAAAATTCTTGCCCAAGCGTTATTGGCGTAGCGTCCTGCAAATGAGTGCGTCCTATCTTAACTATATTATTCCAAGCTATAGCTTTGGTATTTAACGCCGAATGTAGGCTGGTTAATGCTGGAATTAATTGTTGTTTACTAGCAAGTATGGTTGCGATATGCATAGCAGTTGGAAATGAGTCATTGGATGATTGTGCCATATTTACATGGTCATTTGGATGAATTGGCGACTTACCACCCTTCTTGCCTACTAATTGTTCATTACCAATAGAGGCTATTACCTCATTGATATTCATATTAGTCTGAGTACCAGAGCCAGTCTGCCATACTACTAAGGGAAATTGATCATCAAATTCCCCATCCAATATTCTAGTGGTCGCTTGATCTATTGCTTCTGCTATGTCAGGCTTAAGATCACCTAACTCTTTATTGACCTTTGCCGCACATTTTTTTAAAATTGCTAGTGCCTTAATCAACTGAATAGGCATTTTTTGATCGCCTATCTTAAAATTCTCAAGAGACCTTTGAGTTCCTGCCCCCCAGTAAAATTGATCGTCTACTTTGATTTCTCCAAATGAATCGGTTTCAATTCTATAATTTTTCATATAAATTTTTCTTTTTCGCTTTTATTGTATTTATAACTAATCAGACCGTCATTGCGAGGAGGTCGCCAGACCGACGAAGCAACCCATTTCTATTCACTTTTTCTTGGATTGCCGTGTTGCCGCTTCTAGCGGCTCCTCGCAATTATGGCTTTAGGACGTAAGGTCTTCTCACAATGACAAGTCGGGTTATAGTCAATTCACTCATCATCAACAGGGTTGCCTGAATCATCAGTATTCAAGGATTGTTCATCAAACATGAAGAAAAAGGCTTTAATACTATTATTAGGGGTTTCTATGAATATAGCCCCATCCTGATAAATGCCATTATCTTTACTGTGTGGGTTATAGTTCCCCTGATTCAGATGTATATCATGTATACCTCTAGGAGGAAGTTGAGAATGTTGTTGTTTTAACTGTAGTCCATAAGGTACTACCGCCCTTGTTTCAGTATCATCATAAGACTCCCCTAAAATACATATCTTTGTACCACGGATAATATGTGCGTCTAGCAAAGATGAAATTTCTTGCCATGATTTTACTAAACTATTCTTTAAATAATCTATTTGCAAAATTCCACTGCGAAAATAATCAAGTCTATAGGCTTGATTTAACTTATCTAAGCGAAATAATCCCTCATTTCCTAATTTAGCTAAATTAGTTAACAACTCATTATTATTCAACTGATCGACATAGTATAGTTTAACATTAGCTCTAGAATCAGATTGAGTATCTATATTTACTTGATAGTATAGTTGGTTAGCTTGCACTATAAGATTATGATGAGTCATTGTGTATTTTGTACGATCTTCTAAATCCTGTGATACGATTCCTTTTAGATAGGAATAGTTTGCCAACATAACAATATCCTTTATAATGGTTAATTTATATTATATCAACTTACCAGTGAGTCAATCATTTTAAGATTATTTGTTGTTTTGATAACCTAGGAGCCTGTCGGAGATAACGAAAGTAATTCTATATTTGGCTCTTTCTGGCTACGAATAAACATGATTTTCTTGAAATAGGTACACTATTCCTGCAAAAATCATATATATTCTCGCCGAAAAATAGCTCAAAATATAATTAATTAGTTATC
>JAJIYQ010000005.1 GCA_020881075.1 Rickettsia endosymbiont of Labidopullus appendiculatus | reverse complement strand
TTGACATACTGCCCATTACTTAAGCGAACACGTGCCATCTTACGAAGAGCAGAGTTAGGCTTCTTAGGAGTGACAGTTTTCACTATTACACAAACACCTTTCAAAAATGGATTGGATTCTAAAGCCGGGGATTTTGTTCTACGAACCTTCGACTTTCTTCCAAAACGTACTAATTGATTATTTGTTGGCATCCAATACTCCAAAATTATTTCTTTTGACTCTTAATCTATCAATTTTTGAAATGATAAGAATATATAATAATCCTTAAAGCTACGGAAAAACTATATAATCTACCACTTTCACTATTAAGAGGCAACAGGTGGAACTATAGCTAATTTTTTTATAAAAGCAAAGAGTTTTTAACAAAACTCGCTATATTAGCTATTTTTGTGAACTTAAAGTTGTAATTATCCCCCTTAAAGTTTGCAGTTCTGCACTAGATAATTTATCTATACGTGTAAAAATATTCATAATATTTTGCGTCATGTGTAATTTCTTCTCAGGAACTTTAAAAAAATTCTTATTATTTAATTCAGTAAATAAATGTTCAAAAAAATATCCTAATTCACCTCTTGACGCTAACTCCTGTTCATTACTAACATTTACTCTCGACTGTTTACTACGAAACAACTCATAACATATAATAATTACCGACTGAGCAATATTCAGAGAGCTAAAATCTCCGGTATTAATATTAATAATCTTATGGGCATAAGTAATTTCCCTATTTTGCAAACCACAATTTTCACGACCAAACATAATCCCTACCTTAAGACCTGCCGGACAATCTTGACTCAAATTCTCTGATAGAACATAATCTTTATTGATATTACGTGACGCTACACTTGTTGCATATAAATAATCAATATCCTCGATACTTGCTTCTAAACTATCATAAATCTTAGCATCATCTATGATATCTATAGCCGATACCGCCACACTACGTGCCCGTTTGTTTGGCCAACCATCTCTAGGCGTAACAATTCTCAACTCTGAAGCATTAAAATTTTTCATTGCTCTGGCAGTGGCACCGATATTCTCCCCCATTTGAGGTTCTACTAAAATAATAATTGGCATACTCAAATCTTTTGAGCCTGGATGTTTTTGATTTCGTGACATATTCTAATACTTAATTATATTATATAAGCAAAGCAAACATAGGCTACCGCAAGAGCATCTGCTTCATCAAAGTTACTGATAGCAACTGCCCCTGGTAGTAAAAGCTTAATCATTTGCAAAACCTGATTTTTTTCAGCGTGTCCATATCCCACTACTGATTTCTTAATAACATTAGGTTTAAATTCTCGAAAAGCAACATCATATCCTCCAATAAGTGACATAACCGCCCCTCTAGCATACCCCAATTTTAAAGATGATACACTATTCATATTAACAAAAGTCTCCTCCATCGCAACAATAACAGGTTGATATTGTATTATTACCTTTTGCAAAGACGCCGTAATGAAAGCTAACCTTTTATGCATCGGTTCAGTTGATTTAGTCTTTATCACCCCGCTAGCTAAATATTTCAGAGGATTAGTATCAATTACTCCCCATCCCATACCAGCTAAAGATGGGTCAATTCCTAGTATAACCAAAATTACTCTCCCACTAATAGATTTCTTATAAAAAATTATCTAATTCTTAAAATTATTTGAGTATACTAAATATAGTTAGTTATAAATAATTTAATTTGTGCTAAACACGTTGCCACGGCAGTTTCAGTTCGTAGAACATTTGCTCCTAAACTTATTGATAAACTATTGGGTCTCAATGAAAGCATCTTAAGTTCATTTGGTGAAAAGCCACCTTCTGGACCGACAATAACTGAAATATTTGAGTATGATATAGGCATTATTTTTAATAATGTATTATTTTCATCTTCATTTTCATTAGCATATATTATAGAATTATCTAGGTTCTGATCAAGGAAAAGACTAAGTGATGTTAATGGCATAAGAATGGGCGGAGCCAAACGTTCGGATTGTTCTGTAGATTCAATAATACATTTCATCAATTTTTGATTATTAACATTACGAAATTGAGACCTTTCTGTAATTAATGGAATAATTTTTGTCACCCCAAGCTGTACAGCCATATCTATGGCATCTAACATTCTATCACTTTTAATAATCGATATCCCTAAAGTAAGCTCAGGTTCGATTATTGTTTTTCTTAAAATATTAGTAAGTTCAACATGTAAATTATTTTTTGTTATATCGGTAATTTGTGCTATAAACTCACCATCTATACCGTTAAAGATTATAAAATGATCACCAATTTTTAGCCTTAATACTGTTTTAAGGTAGTGACTATGATCTTCTGTAAGATTTAATGAATAATTTTCAATTAGTTTGATATTGGTATATATTCTATGAAGACGAGAAATTTTCATAATTTTAACTTCAATGGTCAATTGCTAGGAGGCTGTCGGAGATAACTAATTAATTATATTTTGAGCTATTTTTCGGCGAGAATAAATATGATTTATGCAGGAATAGTATAACTATTTCAAAAAAATCATGTTTATTCGTAGCCAAAAAGAGCCAAATATAGAATTACTTTTGTTATCTCCGACAGCCTCCTAGACATTTTGACTTTTTTATTTATTTCAAAACATGATTTTAATGACTAGAATTATGTTTTAAAGTAAAAATATATTATTAAGGAAGAAACAACAATGAAAAAAACTAACTCAAACAGAAGGAGATAATATAGTATGCAGAAAAAATTCACAGAAATAGAAGATAGTTTGTTTAAAACACTTCACAGAAAGGGTAATCCTTTAGTGTTGTATAATGT
>JAJIYQ010000004.1 GCA_020881075.1 Rickettsia endosymbiont of Labidopullus appendiculatus | reverse complement strand
GATTATCCCTATATAAGTAATAATAGATGGTATAAGCTTTATTATAGGACTCTGTTGCCTCTTTTATTTTATAGTCAATTGATGAGAAGTTGGTGACGTTGTCACTCGTCGCTCGCCTATTACTTATAGGCGTCGCTCCATCGTTCCTAGCACCAACTTCTCATCAATTGACTATATCTTGAGCAAATAAAATATCACCTTGTATTACATAACTAGCAGCTAAATTTGGATCTTCTGAATAATCTGCATCTTTGGGATTCCTACGTTCATCAGCTAAAAATATGGAGATAGATTGGTTAACATGCTCTAAGGCTTGGTCTAGTTTACCCAGCCCTAATTCACTTTTTGCCATTTGACTATAAATACGACCTAATATTTCATGAACATCTTTCTCGGTGGATTGACACAAGTCATATAGTTGTTTAACTTGAGTATATGCTTCTTGGTATTCTTTAAGATGATTTAATATCTCTACTTTTCGTACATAAAGATCTATAAGAAATAGGTCTTCAAGACTTAATCCACTTTTAGTGTCTAGTTCTATAGTTTTATTATTTTGCTCTAATGCTTCATTATACTTCCCTTGTAGCAATAATAACTCTGTTTTAACGCTATGTATATAAGATATGTCATATTTATCCATTAAACCTTGATTAAGCATTTGTTCTACAATTTGAATGTTTTTTTCTGCTTCTTCAACCTGTCCTAATGGGATATTATACATTGCTAAAGAATAATATAAACTCCATAAAGATCCATAACCTTTTATAGTGTCTAATATTTCTTTTGCTCTTGTACAATAATTTATTGCTACCCTATAATTAGACCAATTAACAGCATATTGCCATGCTATTACTTGTAAGCACAATGCATATGCATATTTTTCATCATCATTCATCGCCCATAAATTAAATTTACCAGCCCCATTTTTATCATTCTCATTGAACCAATTCATTACTTTTTCTACATTAAGGTAATCGACAGAATTCACATATTGCATCATTAGCTGTGCATTCAATTGCAGAAGTTTATATATACTTGAATTATATTTTACCGCATTCCTAGTAAGAATTTCAAAAGTTTCAAGTATAGTTCTCGCTTTTCTAAAAAGCTGAGCTTTTACCGAATTCTTTTGTGGCACAGATCCGATTAATTTAGTAACGATATCCTCTAAATAAATTTTATTATTCTGATTACCATTAATTTCAGTTATTTTTTGAGCAACAACATCGTGCATTTCAAAGATCGGGTTAGTTTCTTGTGGATCAATATTAGATATTAAGGCAAATTTAGACAATTGATAAATATCATCATTTATGGTACTCTTATCATCCGTAATAAAACTTAGTAAGTCTTTTGAAAAACTTTGATTATTTATTAAAGCTATTTTATTTAATAATTTTCTAGCATTTGGTTTTAATTCATTGATAGTTAATATAATGTTCAATTTAATTCTATCTGTTGATAGTTGAATTTTTTTCTTATATTCGGCTTTATCTAAACCTTT
>JAJIYQ010000003.1 GCA_020881075.1 Rickettsia endosymbiont of Labidopullus appendiculatus | reverse complement strand
TTATAGGTCTAGTTCAGAAATCTTATCAGCTGCATCCAGTGTAATTGATAATAACAAGAATCGTCATGGTAAAACCTTATGGACAGATAAAAATGATGGACAAAAAATTAAAATTATATCTTGTTGGAGCGATAAAGAAGAAGCAAGATTTGTTGTATCTGAAATTGACAAATTAGTTACAGAAGGTAAGTATAATGCTGGGTTAGTTGCAATATTAGTTAGAGCTGGGTTTCAAACTAGAGCATTTGAAGAGGTTCTTATTAGCAATGCATTACCATATAAAATAATCGGTGGTCTTAAGTTTTATGAACGGATGGAAATACGTGACTTACTTGCCTACATACGTATCACTTTGAATGATAGTGATAATCTGGCTCTTGAACGTATAATAAATGTTCCAAGGAGAGCTATTGGCAATACTACATTAAAACAAATAAAAGATTATGCAGTTGAATATAATATATCTATTCTTGTTGCTATTCGTCAAATGTTACAAGAAGGAGCTGTTAAAAATAAAGTTAAAGATAGTTTAAATAAGTTGATTACTAACATAGATAATTGGAATTTACGATATCAAGCTGAACCAGCACTTAATGTGACAAAGGTTTTATTAGAAGAATCAGGTTATCTGGCAATGTTACAAGAAGAAAAAACTGACGAGGCACTTGGCAGAATTGAAAACATTAATGAGATGCTTAGAGCAATTGCAGAATTTGATAATATTCAGGACTTTATCGAACATTCTAGTTTGGTAATGGAAAATGAAGCATTAGAATCAAATTTTGGCGGCTCTATTAGCATTATGACGCTTCACTCGGCTAAAGGTCTTGAATTTGATTTAGTTTTTTTACCAGGTTGGGAAGAAGGGGTTTTCCCACATCAAAGATCACTGAATGAAGAGGGAGAAAAAGGCTTAGAAGAAGAGCGGAGAATTGCTTATGTTGGTATTACTAGAGCAAAGAAAGAGCTGTATATTACTTATGCCGAAAGTCGTTTTATGTTTCATGAAATAATTAGAGCATCTCCTTCTAGATTTCTTAGGGAAATACCGGATAATGTTTGCGTTAGAACTTCTTCAACCAAACAACTTAATTACCTTGGTACAAAACACAAATTTTCTTTTTAATCTTTAATATATACTCAAATAATTTGCATATATCTATTAGTGTAGTTGATTTTTATGATATATTGTTATATTAGGAAGGGTAGAAACAGAATAAATATGTTGAGTAAAATGCATAAATATAGAACGCATAATTGTAATGAATTGCGATTGAGTGATGTCGGAAAAAGAGTAAAATTATCTGGCTGGGTACATAGAAGAAGGGATCATGGTAATTTGGTATTTATTGATCTTAGGGATCATTTTGGTATCAGCCAGTTAGTATTTACTGATCAAAACCCAAGTTTAATGGATGCTGCTAGTCGGTTAAGGTATGAATCGGTTATAACTATTGTCGGGGAAGTGGTAGCAAGGCTCGATGACACAATAAATGACTCATTAACGACCGGTAAAATTGAAATATTGGTAAGTGAGTTTATAATTGAGTCTAATGCCGAAGCTTTACCATTATTGGTGAATTCTGAACAAATTTCTCCTGAAGAAACTAGGCTAAAATATCGTTTCCTAGATCTTAGGCGTGAAAAGTTACATAATAACATTATGCTAAGATCACAAATTATTGCTCATCTACGTCAGATTATGACGCAGGGTGGTTTTACTGAATTTCAAACACCAATCTTAACTGCCAGTTCACCAGAAGGGGCTAGGGACTTCTTAGTACCCAGCCGATTACACCCTGGGAAATTTTATGCTTTACCGCAAGCTCCTCAGCAATTCAAACAATTGCTTATGGTATCAGGATTTGATCGTTATTTTCAGATAGCTCCGTGTTTTAGAGATGAGGATGCAAGAGCTGATAGGTCTCCAGGTGAATTTTATCAATTGGATATAGAAATGTCTTTTGTTACGCAGGAAGATATATTTAATACCATTGAGCCTGTAATGTATGAAATATTTAGCAAATTTTCTGATAAGACAGTATCAAATACCCCTTTTGTCCAAATTCCATATGAAGAAGCAATGTTAAAATATGGTACTGATAAGCCAGACCTTAGAAATCCGCTAATCATTGCCGATGTTACCGAATTATTTAGAGAATCTAATTTTACTATTTTTAAAGAAAATATAAAGAATGGCTCTGTTGTAAGAGCGGTACCAGCTCCTAAAACTTCTACTTTACCGAGAAGCTTCTTTGACAAAATGGCAGAATTTGCAATTTTCGAGGGGGCAAGTGGGCTTGGTTACATCCAGTTTCTAGAAGATGGACAAGTTAAAGGACCTATTGTTAAATTTTTAACAGAGGAGCAACTATTAAATTTAAAGTCTTTAGCAAATCTACAAAATGGTGACACTGTCTTCTTTACCTGTGATAAAGTTGATAAAGCCTCTAAACTTGCTGGTAAGATTCGAACTAAATTAGGCGAGGATTTAGCTTTACTTAAAAAAGATTGTTTTGAGTTTTGTTGGATAATAGATTTCCCATTTTATGAATTAAATGAGCAAACTAAAAAAATAGATTTTAGCCATAATCCATTTTCTATGCCCCAAGGTGGTATGGAGATATTAGAATCAGCTAAAACAGTAGATGATCTACTAGCCATTAAAGCATATCAATATGATATTGTTTGTAATGGTATTGAATTATCTAGTGGAGCAATTAGAAATCATAAACCGGAAATAATGTATAAAGCTTTTGAGATTGCTGGATACTCTCCAGAGATTGTTGATAAAAGATTTGGTGGAATGATCAGAGCGTTTAAATTTGGTGCTCCGCCACATGGTGGAATAGCCCCTGGCATAGATAGAATCGTTATGTTATTAACCGATTCAACCAATATTAGAGAGGTGATAGCTTTTCCACTAAATCAACAGGCGGAAGATTTATTGATGAATGCTCCTGATTATATTGATGAAAAAGCTTTAAAGGAGCTTAATGTTAACTTATCCCCTTCAGTCAGAAATAAATTACTAGCTGAAGGAGCTTAAATAAGATGAAAAGTGAAAGAAAAAACAAGAAATAAAATTATAGGAGCATTCCTAGGAACAATCGTTGAATATTACGACTATAGTTTATACGGTTTTTCTGCTGGAATTATTGCTGTTAAATTTTTTCCAAATACTGATTATATAACTAGTCTAATAAATACTTTTGCTGTTTATGCGATGGCATATCTCTCAAAACCTATTGGTTCGCTAATTTTTGGACGTATAGGGGATATTTATGGACGTAAGACGGCGTTAACTATTACTATAATAGGAATTGTGATACCTACTATGATTATAGGATGTTTGCCAGACTACTCGTCTATTGGGGTTTGGAGTACGGTAATTCTGGTTTTGTGTCGTATTATACAAGGTATTTTTGTAGCTGGAGAGTATGACGGAGCAGCTATTTACGTTATCGAACATTTAGGAGAGAAATATCGATATACTGCTTCAGCGATAACTCGTTGTACTGGAGTTTTAGGCTTATTACTAGGAATTGGGGCAACTAATTTTTTTAGTTCCCATATTTTTCCAGATTGGGGTTGGCGTATTCCTTTCTTAATTAGTTTACCTTTAGCTTTAATTACGCTATATTTCCGTCGTAAATTAGATGAAACACCGGAATTTAAGAAAAATCAAGCAGGAATAAGGGTTCAAAGCCTAGCTGCTTTAGTTAACAAACAGTGGCGGATTATTTTGATGGTAGTATTTCTTGCTGGTGGATTTGGTGTGACCTATCAACTACCCATTATCTTTATGAAACAATATTTGCCTATGATTCTACCACAAACTAGTTTCATTATGAGTGTTTTTTCAGTTCTGATAACTGTGTGTTTTGCAATTGCTATGCCTATTTCCGGCTTATTTGCTGATCGATTTAATCAAATGATAGTGTTTAAGATCAGTCTATTTGCTACTCTTGTAGCTAGTCTATTATTTATTATTTCTGTTAACTATCAAATGGTTAATCTGGCTTTAGGTTCTTGTTTAATGCTTGCTTGTTTTGTTGCCCCTTTCAACGCTCTTGCCCATGGTACCATGGTAAAAGCTTTCGCTGTTAATGATCGCTACCGGGCAATAAGTCTTGGTCATACTATGGGGTCAATGTTGATGTCTGGCAGTGCAAATTATGTATGTCTAGTATTAATGAGATATCTAAACTTTAAATTATTCCCCATCATATATCTTATTTTCTTTGTGATATTGGCATATTTGATGGTAAGACATTTTGAGAAAAATTATAAAAGAAAAATTAAGTTATAAACTGGTATTAGTTTGTAACTATGCATACTCAAATGATTTGTGAGAGTTCACGGAAAAAAGTTAAATTATAAGACGTCATTGCGAGGAGTTGCTTTGCGGTGATGCGACTTATCTTCGAGATAGAAAAGTGCTAAGAATGTGAGGGTAAAGAGGTTTATAGGGATTTTGTTATAGGATTTATAGTCATGTAAAAGATATATTTTAAGAAAAAATGGTTTTATAGCCTGAAAACTTGAATTTGATAGGAATAACAGAATTGAAAAACTTATTACACAAGGTAGAAGAGCGTAATATATCTGTATCAACCCATAAGCGAGCAAAACAAAAAATTGGTTTAAATAATATTCAAAAAATTGCTAAAGAATGACGAATAGATAAATTTATCAACCTAAAATTAGACAGTAACCAAATAGTGGTTGAAATTGACCAGGATAAGAAGAAAGAATGGTTTGTCTTTGATGGTTGTTATGCGATTGAGGAAGCGATAAGAGATTTGGATAAAGTATGTTTTTATATTACAATATAAAAGGTTGCGTTGTTGCAAGATTACCAAAATTAGCACAGTCTCAGCAAGATTTGTTCAATTTATTTGATCTCAAAATGCCCCAAATGACAAAATCTGCAAATGATAACATGTAGTCAGTAAAGAAAATTTAATTTTTTAGACATTGTGCCGCATACTAATAATGTTTCGTAGCATAATTTCTGCTCCTATCCATCTGGAAGATAAGTCGCGTGAACATAATCTAAATAATAAGTTGAAAACTATTAGACATGTTTCAAATATAATATATATTCATTTTTAAATTCAAAAGTGTGTTTGCATGAATTTGTTTATTGCCATTATAATTATGGAAATTTTAGCTGGAGCTGAGGTAGATTTATTTGTCCCTAGTTTTCCAGATTTACAAGATGCCTTTAATCTTTCTACCTTTAAGGTCGAATTTTTACTAGGAATAAATCTTATAGCCCATTGTTTCACAGCTCTAATTGTTGGAAATTTAGGAGATAGGTTTGGTAGAAGAGTAATTATTCTTATAGGTCTTGTAATATTTGTGATTGGCAGTGTATTTTGCCTGTTTGCCATGGATTATTATATGATATTATTTGGTAGATTCCTGCAAGGGGTTGGTATATCTGGAGTAGCGGTGCTTTGCTATCTAGTACTTGCTGATATATATTCGGTCGAACAACAACAACAAATGATGGGTACTTTAAATGGTACTGTTACCTTAGCTATGGCTTTTGCACCGGTAGTAGGAAGTTATGTAAATTTTTTGCTTAGTTGGCGAGGGAATTTTGCTATACTGTTAATATTGGGAGTCTTGTGTTTGATAATCGGCATATTATTTATTCCCAAAGGGCAGGCAAATGATAATGTAAAAATATCCCTAAGAGAATATAGCGTAGTCTTTAAGTCTAAAAAAGCTATCTATTATCTAATAACTCTGATTTTTTTATTTCAAAGTTATTGGGTGTTTATTGGTATTGCCCCTGTCTTGTATATGAGAGATTTAGGGGTGCCTATTCAACAATTTGGTCTATATCAAGGAGCATTGGCAGCAATATTTTCAGCTTTTAGTTTTAGCAGTGGGTATTTATTAAACAAGTTTGGACAGAAAAACTGTTTTTTCTTTAGTATTGCAGCACTGGTAGCTTTTATAATTGCTGCTATAATTTTGATTATACTTAAAACTAATGATCCATTAACAATAACAATAGTAGTACAATTAGTGGCAGTTGGTAGCATATTTCCTTGTAATATTTTATGGATACTTGCATTAGAGAGTGTGCCAAATGCTAAAGGGAGGATTACTGCTATACTGGTATCAGGAAGATTGATTATTACAGCAATATGTTTGCAATTGGTTAGCTATTTTTATCAGGGTAATTTTACGTCATTAGCAATTGTTATGTGTATCACTATAGTTATAGCATTGATTTTCTGTTATAAACTATTGCAAGAAGATAAGATTTTTAATAAATCTGAATTACAATAATGATAAAAAATAATTTTATTTTAAAAGTAGCAGTCCGATATTTTAGAGCCAAGAAGAATGAGAGATTTGTTTCTATTATCTCTGGTTTTTCTTTGATCGGTGTAACCATTGGTGTTGCCGCATTGATCGTGGTCATGTCCGTTATGAACGGTTTTCATTATGAATTAACTAAAAACATTATTGGGCTTAATGGTGACATTAGCATAACCCCATTATCACGTTCTATAGCAAATTATGATGAAATTAACAAAAAGTTACTTAGTAAAAATTATATAAAACATATTTCTCCAAGCATTGTGGGTCAAGCTCTAGCCCTAGGTAACAGAGCGAATAGTGGTGCGGTAATTAAAGGTATAGATTTAAGTGAACTCAAATATAAAAATCAGATTTTACAAAATGTTAATACCGGAGATTTTGCTGATTTTTCTGGTAAAGATGTGGTGGCAATTGGTAATGAACTTGCTTATAACCTAGGAATTCAAGCAGGAGACAAAATAAAATTAATTTCTCCTAATTCAATTTCTACTGCCTTTGGTAGTATGCCTAGATCTAAAGAGTTCATGGTTGTGGCTACTTTCACTAGCGGTGCGTATGATTATGATGCGGCAACTATTTTAATGCCGCTTATTGCTGCACAAAATTTCTTATCTTTTGGTGAAGTTATTAATCTAATCGAGGTAATAACAATAGAACCGAGTAACGCGGGAGTTTTTGCTTGGGAGATACAAAATATTTTAGGCTCAAAATTACGAGTGATAAGTTGGCAAAAATCGCATTTACAGTTTCTAAATGCTTTAGCTGTTGAAAGAGTAGCAATGTTTACTATTCTTTCCTTAATTATTATGGTAGCAGCCTTTAACATCGTTTCTAGCTTGTTTATGTTGGTTAAAGACAAAACCTCAGATATTGCAGTACTGCGTACTATTGGTGCAAGTACTAAACAGATTATGCTTATTTTTATTTGTAACGGCATGTTTATCGGTGTGCCAGGTACTGTTTTAGGTATAATATTGGGTACAAGCTTTGCTTATAATATTCAGTCTATTAAAAATATTTTGGAAAAAATAACTGGTACTAAAATTTTTGAAGCAGCAATTTATTATTTATATAGTCTACCATCGAAGGTAAAAATGGAAGATATAGCATTAGTGGCAAGTATTTCTATAGTTTTATGTTTTTGTGCAACAATTTATCCGGCATATAAAGCTGCTAAGTTGAATCCTGTGGATGCCCTTCGTTATGAATAAAGCTGTATTAACATTAAAAAATATTTCTAAAAAATATCAGCAGGGAAAATCTATTGTTGAAGTATTAAGTAATGTTAACTTAACTGTAATGCAAGGGGAATTAGTTGCCATAATAGGTTCTTCTGGTAGTGGTAAGTCAACTTTACTGCATATAGCTGGTTTACTTGATACCCCGAATAGTGGTGTGGTAGAAATAAATTCAATAAATTATTCCCAGAATTATGCTCATATAATAAGATTGCATAATATAGGTTTTATCTATCAACGACATCATTTACTCAAAGATTTTACTGCCTTAGAGAATGTAGCAATGCCAAAATTGATTGCTTGTAATAATCATAAATCAGCTTTCAAGGAAGCAGAAGAGTTGCTAGTAGAATTAGGGCTGGCTAATAAAATACATAACATGCCAGGTGAGTTATCTGGTGGCGAACAACAAAGAGTAGCTATTGCCCGTAGTTTAATTAATAATCCTCAAATTATTTTAGCTGATGAGCCTACCGGTAATCTAGATCCCAATACAGCTAATGATGTTTTTAACTTATTGCTCAAAACTGCCAATCAAAAGAATACTTCTATTATTGTGGTAACTCATAATCATGAAATGGCAAGTAAAATGCATAGAGTATATCAATTAAAATATGGTGAATTGCTATAGCTAACCTGATGAGTATTTATCTATAGCAAACTGGTGTCTATTATAGTCAATTCAGGGGAATTTGGGGCTAGGAACGATGGAGCGACGCCTATAAGTAATAGGCGAGCATTGAGCGACGACGTCACCAACTTCTCATCAATTGACTATAGCTAATAACACTTAACTTTTTTCTAATTCTAGAAGTTTTTTCTTGAGCTCAAGCCCCCCAGCGTAGCCAGTTAGTTTGCCATCAGTACCTATAATTCTATGACATGGTACTATGATTGATAGAGCATTACGTGCTACAGCATTTGCTACTGCACGTACAGCTTTAGGAGCAAATATTAAATCCGCAATATTCTTGTAGCTTATCACTCTACCATAATGGATGGTAGAGATGGTGGACCATACTTTTTCTTGGAAATTAGTTCCAGTGAAATGGTAAGCTATGGTAAATTCCTTTCTAGCACCATTTATGTATTCTACTAATTCTTGGTAAGTTTGATCAAATATGCTAGAATTTTGCTGCTCATGATAATCACTGCTTAAAATTGGCATGTGTCTCTGCCCAACAAAATATAAACCTGTTAATAAGTTGCTATCCGCTATCAATAACATCCTCAAATGATTTGAAGATGTTAGAGTAATTGGTAAATCTATATATCTATATATTTTGGTCATTTGTACTAAATATCTCCTGAAATCTTGGAAATATAGCTTCTGGCTGACTAATGATGCTGCCTGGAGTTAAACTAAACTCCTTGGTTAAATGTTTAAACATTCTCTGGCTCTCTGGCACAGCGAGCTGATCAAGCATTTTACTAGCTGAATCAGGGATAAATGGCTGCAACATTACAGCAATATATCTTAGTGTTTCAAGTAGCGTATATAACACCTCAGCCATCTTTATAGGATCAGTTTTTTTTAACTGCCAAGGGGCTTCTCGATCTATGTAGATATTTGCTTCTTCAGTTAAAGTAATAATATTTTCTAACACCGAGTTCATATCAAATCTATCCATAAATATTAAATTTTCTGATATAATTTGTTGTGATGTTTTAATTAAAAATGATTCATAAATGTCATTGATAGATTCTTGGCTAATTAACGGAATTTTTGCATCATTATTCTTATAAACAAAGGCT
>JAJIYQ010000002.1 GCA_020881075.1 Rickettsia endosymbiont of Labidopullus appendiculatus | reverse complement strand
GATCACAAATATTAATCATATATTTAAATAACCTAAATGCCATCATTTTATCAACAGTACTTTGATGTTCCAATAGCAAAAAAATATAGCCATCCTGATCATTAAACTTAACAGAAAATAATACATCTGAAATAGTTTCAGAAAGGTCTGGCTCAATAAAACTATCTTTTTCTAATTTTACAGTTGTGCTATCAATTAAAGTCAACACATCCTTCAGCAAATGAGTTGCCAAAAACTCTTTAGCAACTATTCGATTCTCCATAGATTTGCGAAAAATTTCGTCATGTTTTGGCTTGTCTAGAGTCATAATAAAATTTACTTATATATTCACCTTACCCACATCTATTAGCGAGAACACGTAGTGGTCGTGGCAATCCAAAAAAATGATTATAATTGCTTTCCTTACTTTGCTAGAGTTCCACTATGCTCTCTTTTACTTCGCTCTATCAATATTGCTTGACCAAGCTTAGATGCTGGTACTGGTGAGGCAATTTCTATTTTTTTTACAGTGGCTTTAGTTAAATCTGCATTTTTTAACAAAGGATTTGCTTTAACCTCTTCTTTTATATCACCAACAACTTTTATCTTATCTAAATTCATTGTTTTTTCTGGATGCTTTTTGTTATATTCCTGAATTGCTGGCAGAAGTGTAACTAAAGTACTGCCATCAATGGTAGCCCCTTCAAAGTCTATATGTTCTTTAAAAATAGCTTTCTTAAAAGAACATCCTTTAAGTACCGCACCTTTAATCGAACATTTACCTAATGTTACATTACTAAAGTTAAATCTTTCAACTTCGAAATTATCTAGGTTCATATCAACGGTCTCAAAAGACAATCCTCTTAAATCTTTATTACTTAAGGAATAATCCAGTATCGGTGAGTATTCATTAGATAGACGAGCTTCTTGACTATACTGATAAGCCCGCTCTTGAAAAATTTTAGACAAATCTCTTTTGTCATTTGGTTTAAGATTAGGCAAAATATCTTCCATTATCTTGCTCATTTCTTCACCAATTACTTTTCTACGTGTTGAATTAGACACAAAATGCTTTTGAAAATTATGATTCAAAATATTAGCTACAGCTCCTACAGCTAAAGTTAGAACTTTTTTATCAAATAATAAGCCCATCAATGGACGAACCATTGCCCCATATTCTTTTTTACTATATGCAGTAGTTATTGCTCCTAGATCTTTAGAATGATCCCCTAATACCTTAACAACTGCTTCACCTTTCAGTTTTAGTTTTTTACCCATCTTGGTTTCATTAAGAAATTTCTCAACCACAGGACCGATATCTTTAGCATGTTTTATTAAAAGATCGGGAATTTCCTTCTGTAAAACCTTTTTGACATTAGGATTATCTTTATTAAATTTAATAAGAGAATCGACTAATTTACTAACCTTTTCTGATTGTTCAGATTTAGGTGCGTTCATAATATCTTTAGTTTGATCAATGATTAGCCTTAAACCATCTTTGTCTTTTAAACAACTTTCAGCAAGTTCTGTTACTATCGGCAAGACATCAACAACAAACGGAATAGTTGCGGCTGTTGCATCATATACAAACTTAGGGTTCAAACCATAAAATCGTAAATTTTGTTGAACTTCTGGTTTATCCAAAAACTCTAGAATATTTCCTTTATTTTTAACAAAATATTGCGGTAGAGTATGTTTTAAGTCATAAGATAGACTTTGAACAACCTTATCAATATTATCGACAATAGACGATATCATAACTTTTTGTGTTAGTATTATTTCTTCTTTTCTGTCAGAAGATAATTTTCCACCACCAGTCAACAACTCTAAAGCAAGGTCTTGATGCTTCATATATGATTCATAGATTCCAACCACTTTAGGAGTATGATCTAATATTGTGCTACTTGCATTAATTGCCAATGATATAGTATCGTCCAAAAACTCTTTTGACACGAATCTAGTAAATTTATCGTCTAAAATGCACCTAGCAATTTGGGTAATTTCTTTTTGATTAACTGGGTTGCGTAAAAACTCAACTAAATCTTTCTTGATCACTGTTACCACTTTAGGACTAACAAATATTTCCAAAGCATTTTTTATGATATTATGTCCTGATTTCTTATCAGGCATTATAATATTCTTACAAATTTCTTGTACTTTTTTGTTTGATTCTCCTTCTAACACCCCACTTACTAAATTTACTGATAACGGCACTATTCTTCTAATAAAATCTTTATCTACTTCATCAAGTATATTAGTACCAACTTTCTTCTTGCCAGCAACAGGATTTAATACGGCTTTTAAAACTGGCAATACAGCATATTTGGCTATAATGTCTTTCAAAAGATTAGATTGTTCTTCATTCAAACTAGCAACATATCTATCAAGTACTGTACCAGCACCCTTGATCAAGTGAGATGCATGTTCCACTTGTTCTGTTCGTAATTTTTCTCTTGCTTCAACTAGCAACTCATCACTTGATAATTTTGAACTCACTTCTTGAAATTTAAGGAAATTTGCATACATATCCTTTAGATCAGGCATCCTACTAACAATTGGGGGTAATACATTAATAACATCAAAAAAAAATGCTCCAGCCTCTTTTAACAGACCTACAGCAATATTCGGTGAATTATCTTTTTTCCGTTGCAATTCTACCTGCTCAAGTATTATCTGCTGTTTTTGGAGCTTCTGCGGGGTTATTTCTTGACCATTTTGAATAAAATTGCCTTGTAAATCATGCAAATCGCTACCGATAATATTAGTATCAACATCGATTATCGCTTTAGCCATGTTAGCCTCAGCTAATTTTGCTGCCCGTAAATTAACTCCTTCTAACCTAACCTTTTCGGCTTGAACTTTTTCCAATATTGCTTTTTGTAGGTTTGATCTTGTGAGATCAGCATTGGTAAAATTTACCTCAGTAAAATCAGCTTGCTCAGCTTCCATACGTCTTATTATACTATCAGAAAAATCAGCCTTCTTAGCATGAACTTTTTCTAGTGTACTATAACTTAAATTAATTCCGTGGGCTTTGGCTCCTTCTAAAACAGCTTCGGTTAAATTAGCACATTTTATGTTAACATCTTCTAACATCGCATTTTTAAAATTTGCATTTTGGGCATCCACCATGTTCATATTAGCTCGAATAAAATTCGCCCCTTCAGCATTAATCCTTGTTAAAATAGCTTTTTCTAAATTTGCCTCATCCAATTTGACAAAACTATCTAACTCAGCTTCTGTTAAATCTATACCTTCTGCTTCTATACCGTTTAGTATAGTATTTTGAAATTGTGCTTTATGTGCCTTAGCTTCACTTATTAAAGCATTCGATAAATCACTATCTATAACTTTACACTCTATTAAAATGGCCTGCTCTAATATTGCGTGCTGCATTTGTACTTTTCGTAAATCTGCTGAGATTAAAGAAATACCCTCTAAATTTGCATGATTAAATGTTGAATTAGTAAATTTTGCCCGATCCCAGTTACCATTTTTTATATTCGCATAATCAAAATTAGAGTCACTTATCAAAACTTCCTGACCATTAGAACCAGACATAAAAGCATGAACAAATTGACTCTTATCAGTGACCGTTGATTTACTTAGATTACTGTTAAAGAAATTTGCGTTATCTGCTTTAACTCCGACAAAATTAGCTGCTACCAACTCCGCACCTTCAAAGCTTGCTTCACTAACATCAGTACCATTAAATATACATCCGGATAAAACGGAACCTGAAAAAACAGCCCCTCGCAAATCCGCCCCTGAAAAATCTAAGCCAGATAAATCCACTCTATCATGCCATTCATTATTAGTAGAACTATCAACTCTACTTGAACAATCTGCAATAATTCTTGCTCCTGCCTTTATCTGCGATTGATCTAATGTGCTTTTAGCAAAATCATTTAAACTTAAATCTTTATCAACCTTTCTCCTCTCTAAATATTTCTCTATATCCTCTCGAGCTAGACGTACATATTGAGTTTCTTGATCCCGCTGTTTTTTAGTTGAACCTCGTACATAAGCTGGATCAAAAATACAGCTCTCACTGCCAAAAATATTTTGAAAAGTTTTATGCATTACATTATCTTTTCTAGGAAATATTTTTTGCTCAACCATTAGCTTTAACTCTTCTACCAATTTGTCATATTGCTTATTACCAGTTGCACGCCCCCCAATTGCCCATGCTGTTTCTATATATCCCAAATTTGCACGTGCATCATTTACTTCTTTTGTTTTACTACTTATAAGTTCCTGTTGCTCTTTTTGGCGAACAAAATCACTTTTTATATCAGCATATTTTCTGCCTAAAGAAGAGGTCGTACTGAATTTTATTCCTTCAATATCACGCTCCCTACCCATTTGAGAATATCCCTTATAATTATCAGAGAACTGACAATTAGCAAGATCAGCTCCTCTAAAATCTACATTTCTTAGAACAGTATTTTCGAAATAAGCCTGATTAAAATCAACATCGCAAAATACCGCATCCTCTAAATTACATCCTCTAAAAGTAGTATTTTTAAATATACAACCAGTAAAATCTCCTCCGCTTAGATCGGTTATAGTATCAGCTATATTATCAGATACACCAAAAACCATATTAGATAAATCCGCTGCTACCACTACATTACTATCAGGAAAATATATGCTCTTTAAATATTGGTTAAGACTCAAACTTCCCTTAGGGTCGTTTGCCAAAGCTGCATGCTGAGCTGCAATATATTTCCCTATATCCTCAATAGTAGGACTATATTTCTCAATTTTAACAGCAAGATCATCAAAAACAGATTTTTCTTTTACCATAATTTCTACTCCTAATTACTTTTGTGCTTACCATACTATAACTTAGAGATTTAATAACAAACGATCTGGATTTTCAATTAATTCCTTGATTTTCACAAGAAAAGTAACAGCTTCCTTACCATCAATAATACGATGATCATAAGATAAAGCTACATACATCATCGGACGTATTTCTATTTTGCCATTAATCGCTACTGGTCTTTCTTCGGTCTTATGAAGACCTAAAATACCTGATTGAGGAGGATTAATAATAGGGGTTGATAATAATGAGCCATAAACACCACCATTGGAAATAGTAAAAGTTCCTCCTGATAAATCAGACATCGATAACTTTCCTTCTCTAGCCTTTTTACCCAGACCAGCAATTTCTTTCTCAATACCAGCAAAACTTAATTTGTCAGCATGCCTAACTATTGGTACTACTAACCCCTGCTCTGTTCCTACTGCCACACCAATATCATAATAATTCTTATACAGAATCTCATCCCCTTCTATTTCAGCATTTACCGAAGCTACTACTTTCAGAGCTTCAATAGTAGCTTTTACAAAGAATGACATGAACCCCAGCTTAACACCATGCTTCTTCTCAAACTCTTCACGATACTGCATACGCAAATTAATAACTTTCAACATATCAATTTCATTAAAAGTTGTTAAAATAGCTGCGGTATTTTGCGATTGTTTCAAACGATCTGCAATAGTCTTACGAAGTCGTGACATTCTAACGCGTTCTACCGCCCCTGCATTTGCTAATGCAATATTGCTCACAATAGGTGATTCAGTTGCTGGTATAGATGAAGTTGTTGTTGGACTATTTATAAATCCTAATACATCTCCCTTAGTTACCCTACCCTCTCTACCAGTGCCTTTTATGTCATCTAATGACAGTTTATTTTCACTCACTAATCTTCGTACAGAAGGTGGGGAAGAAAGAGGTCTAATGCTGTTTATAGGCTGTTGTTGTACCTCTTTACCTGACATGCTAGGTAAAGCTACAGCAGAAACTGCTCCTTCGGTAATTTGCCCAACGCTATCACCAACAGATACCGTATCTCCCTCATTCTTAGATATTTTGCTTATTACCCCAGATGAAACTGCATTTACTTCCAACGTAACTTTTTCTGTTTCAAGCTCTAAAAGTAGCTCATCCACTTTAACCACATCTCCTTGTTTTTTATGCCACTTGGCAATAGTAGCCTCTGATACTGACTCTCCAAGGGATGGAACTGTAATTTCAATAGTCATATTATTTTATTCTCCAATTATATTCTATATTATACTATATATTATCTTCCCCACTAATAACAAAAATTGTTTTAGCACTCAAATGATGTTAAAAACATCTATTTTTTGCAGTCATTTTAGTATACTATTATTTTATTTATACTCAAATGATTTGGAGAATGGGGACAATAAACAAGGGGTGAGCGAACGGAACGTACATGAACACAAATATTTTCTTGGATTGTTGACAAGAAAACACTTCACATATTTAGAGTTGAATAAAGATAACGCTGGGAATATAACATCTCATCATCATGATTCCAAAGGATGGCTTAGTCGTTTTTATCCACTAAAACCAATTAGAGATTCACTAGAAGAAACATTTGGAAAAGATAGAGTTACCTTTAAATCATCATATCTAGGTCATCAAAAAATAGCTGATAATATAAATTGCGGTCGATTCATCCTGTCTTATATAAAAGACATTATTACTTCGGGTTCTATTAAAAATAAAATAAATCCTCAAAACCAAACAAATTTATTTAGTGATTTTGACACAACAATTAACAATCCACCTAAGGAGGAAAAGATTTCACCTAAAACTAAAGTTCCAACACCATCTCCTCCCAATATGGTAGACCACGTATCTCGCATTAGTAAAAAACCTAATAGTTCAGTAAGAACACATTAACTGGTATACTCTTCTGATTTGAAGAATTGGCTCCGTAAAACTTCGGGGCATTCACATACTCACGTAGGTTTACTACGCCTAGGAGCCTGCCTGCGATAACGAAAGTAATTCTATATTTGGCTGCGAATAAACATGATTTTCTTGAAATAGGTACACTATTCTTGAAAAAATCATATATATTCTCACCGAAAAATAGCTCAAAATATAATTAATTAGTTATCGCAGGCAGACTCCTAACACGCTCACCCCTTATTTTGCGTTCCAATTCTTCAAATCATTTGAGTATAGCGCTCCTCCTACCATCCATATCAGCAAATACCTCTTCCCACGATCCAACAGTTGCAGCTTTGGTATATTCGGTTACCCTTGCTTCAAAGAAATTAGTATGCTCCATACCGTTTAAGATTTCATCAAGCCAAGGCAACGGATTATTATCAATTAAATAAATTTCTTTAAGTCCAAGCTGCATTAATCGGCGATCAGCAATATAACGAATATATTGTTTTACTTCTCTAGCAGTTAACCCTTCAATACCACCAACTTCAAATGCTAGTTCAATAAAGGCATCTTCAAAATGGACAATAGTAGCACAAGCTTCATACAGACGACCACGAACTTCCTCGGTCCATACTTCAGGATTTTCCCTAATAAAAGTTTTAAATAACATAATGATTGAATCAGTATGTAACGTCTCATCCCTTACTGACCAACTAATGATTTGCCCCATACCTTTCATTTTATTAAAACGAGGAAAATTAAGCAAAATAGCAAATGAAGCAAATAGCTGTAATCCTTCAGTAAATGCCCCAAATACTGCTAAAGTTGTAGCAATATCTTCTTTCGTTTCTACCCCAAAACGTTGCATATAGTCGTATTTATCTTTCATTTCTCTATATTTAAGAAATGCTGAATATTCAGTTTCTGGCATACCTACAGTATCAAGCAAATGAGAATAAGCCGCAATATGAATTGTTTCCATATTAGAAAATGCTGATAACATCATCAGTACTTCCGTTGGCTTAAATACCCTGGAGTAATGTTTCATATAGCAATTATTTACTTCAATATCAGCTTGAGTAAAGAAACGAAATATTTGGGTTAATAGATGTTTTTCTCCAGGAGTTAAATTATATTTCCAATCTTTTATATCATCAGCTAGCGGCACTTCTTCTGGTAACCAATGAATTCGTTGTTGAACATGCCAAGCTTCATAAGCCCATGGATAAGAGAATGGTTTGTAGATTGGACTGGCATCAAGTAAAGACATATTATATTTCCTTTTTAATTTATTTGAATTTTAATTATACACCTCATTGCGAGGGGGTGCTTTGCAACACTGTCATTGCGAGGAGCTACTTTAGTAGCGACGAAACAATCTATATGACAAGCTTCATGGATTGCCACGCTCACATACGTTCGCTCGCAATGACGTACCTAAAAATTATTGACAGGCTAAACACTCATCATATTTAGAAGACTCTTCTTCTTGTTTTTTCTTATTAGCTATTTCAATATCTTTAAAATCCACTTTCTTAACATCGTGTGATACTTTATCGGGTCTTTGAATTGAGGTTGATCTACAATAATATAAACTCTTTACTCCTTTTTTCCAGGCTCTAAAATGGATATTATTTAAGTACATCTTACTTACATTACCTGCTAAGAAAAGATTTAGAGATTGAGATTGCGAAATATGTGGCGTCCTATCTGCTGCCAAATCAATAAGCCAATTTTGATCAATCTCATGTGCCGTTTTAAAAACCTCTTTTTCATGAGCAGATAAAAAAGTTAAATGTTGAACCGAACCTTCATGCGTGGCAATTGATGACCAAACTTGATCATTATTAAAACCTTTGCTACTTAACAATTTTTCTAAATATTTGTTACGTACATTAAAAGATCCGGTAAGAGTCTTTTGGATAAAACTATTAGCAGCAAATGGTTCAATTCCAGGCGAGCTATTACCAGCAATAATTGAGATTGATGCTGTGGGAGCAATAGCTGTTTTATTACTAAAACGCTCTTTACTACCTATTTCATCTGCATCAGGACAAGCCCCACGTTCATCAGATAAAATTACTGAAGCTCTATCAACTTCTTTATGAATATGTTCAAATATTTGGTTATTCCAGACCTGTGCCATTACCGATTCTACCGGCACATCCTTTAATTGTAAGAATGAGTGAAAACCCATAACCCCTAACCCTACGCTACGTTCACGCATGGCTGAATATTTTGCTCGCTCCATGGTGTTTGGAGCTTTAGCGATAAAATCTTCAAGCACATTATCTAGAAAACGCATGGCAGTAGGAATAAACTCGGGATCATTCTGCCAATCATCAAAATATTCTAAATTTACCGAAGATAGGCAACAAACAGCAGTTCTCGCTTTACCCAAATGATCAATACCAGTTGGTAAAGTAATCTCACTACAAAGATTTGAAGTTTTTACCTGTAGACCAAGTTTTTTATGATGTTCAGGAATATATTTATTGATAGTATCAATAAATATTATGTAAGGTTCTCCAGTTTCTATTCTAGTAGTTAATAACTTCACCCATATCTCTCTTGCCTTAACTACCCGTACAACTTTTTTAGTATCAGGGCTAATTAAAGAAAAATCCTCATCATTTTCTACTGCTTGCATAAAGGCATCTGTTACAGCTATACCATGATGAATGTTCAAAGCTTTACGATTAGTATCACCACCTGTATGACGTCTTAAATCGATAAATTCCTCAATTTCTGGATGGTCAATTGGTAAATATATAGCAGCACTACCACGTCTAATTGACCCTTGGGAAATAGCTAAGGTCATAGAATCCACAACTTTGACAAATGGAATAATGCCAGAAGAAGTGCCTTTGCCTTTAATTTCCTCATTAATCGAACGAACATTACCCCAGTAGCTTCCTATACCACCACCACGCGAGGCTAACCAAACATTCTCCGTCCAAAGGTCTACAATACCTTCTAAACTATCATCTGTTTCATTCAAAAAACAAGAAACAGGCATCCCTCTATCAGTTCCACCATTACTAAGAACTGGAGTGGCTGGCATAAACCACAGCTTGCTTATATACTCATATAATTGCTGGGCATGTTGGGTATTATCAGCATAGTAGCTAGCGACTCTAGCGAATAAATCCTGAAAATCCTCTCCGGCTAATAAGTACCTATCCTTTAGGACGGCTTTACCAAAATTAGTCAATAAATTATCTCGTTTCTTATCAATTTCTATAGGAAATTTAGCATTTGCTTGCGTTGTCATGTTATATCTCTTAGTTTTTGAATTAAGTTATGATTATAACTGAATATGATTATAATAAATGAAAAAAATCTAAATTATAGCAGATTTTTATTTTAACACTAAATACAAGGTGTCATTGCGAGAAGGCTTAAGCCAAGAAGCAATCCATTCATGCTCATTTTTGGATTGCCACAAAGCAGCCCCGAACCATGACGTCTTGATTTTTCAGTCTACTATCCATCATATATGATCAACATATTGGTATTAAGTAATTGACTTACCCTAACTGTCCATCTTGTACTTCCAACACTTCCAGTCCTTTTATTCTTTTAAAATCCCGTACATTTAAAGTTAATACAGAATGACCATTTGCTATTGCACATGCTGCAATAATTACATCATGAGACCCCAGCGTTATATTTTCCATGAATAAATTATTTAAAATCTGTGCGTATACTCTCGCTTCTTCAGTACCAAAAGGTATAACAGCAATTGTACTAATTATATGCTCTACAAAAGCGAACTTTTTTATACGCCTCTCTTCTGTATTTGCCCTATTTGCCCCTATTAATAACTCAGTTACCGTAATGCTACTAATATATATTGTCTGACTAATATTAAATTGAGAAAAATTAAGTTTTTTTCTTTCCAGTGCTATAATTACAGAACTATCAATTACTAATAGACCTCTTGCAAAACTCTACTTCTGCTGGTAATTTGTACGTCGATGCGGTACTCGAATCCTCACGTACGCTTAAGTACGCTGCGGTTCTGCGTTCCGCGTCTCCTTCAAATTCCTCAGCATAAGCGAGTTTTGCAAGAGGTCTATTATTAGTATCAAATTTCTCATCATCACCATGGTAAAAAGATTCAGCCTCTTGCGGATTATCAAGATTGATATGTTTGCCTTCTTCTAGTTGCTTTCTTGCTATATATGAGTCCTCTGGTGATAAATCATAGCCTTTAGTTTCCCATTGTTGACGTTGTAAATTATTGATAATTTGTTGATCTAGTTGTTTTTCTGTTGCCAAATATTCCTGAAACTCTGGGTTATTAATATGTTCCTGATGTAATTGTTGTAATTTAGCTTTTTCTTCTAGTAGAATATCTAAGAACCACTTTGGTATTTGCTCAATTTTGCTATTAGTACTAAACTGGTCTTGCATATGTTGTTGTAATTCTGCTATTTTCCGCAGCTGCTCAAAATATAAAGGATATTGTTGCTCGGCTGCCGTAATTAATTGTAACTTCTTTGCTTGCAACTCAGCTAAACTTAATAAAGAACTTTCAATATTACCATTGTTACCCTGACTATCAACTTGCCCAGTTTCCACTATTTTCTCCATCGATTGAGGAGATGACTCTTTTAGTACAGTATCAATATTATC
>JAJIYQ010000001.1 GCA_020881075.1 Rickettsia endosymbiont of Labidopullus appendiculatus | reverse complement strand
TTAGAAGTTACCAAGGTCTTAGACATATAAGAAAGTTGCCTGTGCGAGGACAAAATACTCATTCTAATGCTAGAACAAGAAAAGGCAAAGCTGTTGCAATTGCCGGTAAGAAAAAAGTTACAAAGTAATATGGTATAATAATGAGTCAGGCTAATACTAAGATCAAGAAAAAAAGAAAAAATATCACTCTTGGTGTTGTTCATATAAAAACAACTTTTAATAATACTATTGTGACTTTTACAGATGTGCAAGGCAATGCTATAGCGTTCTCAACAGCCGGTACACATGGTTTTAAAGGGGCTAGAAAAGCTACTCCTTATGCTGCTCAAATAACTGTTGATAAAGCCTCAGAAGCAGCAAAAGAGCATGGTCTTAAAACTGTTTCAATTAGAGTGCAAGGGGCAGGGGCACAAAGAGAATCGGCTATGCGGGCAGTATTTAGTCAAAATTTTATAGTTACCTCAATTTTGGATGTTTCAGCCGTTGCTCATAACGGTGTTAGATCGCCAAAGAGAAGAAGAGTATAGAGAGATAGGTAGTAAATAATGTTATCATTAAATAAAAACTGGAACTCACTGATCAAGCCTTCGAAGATCGTGTATGACAGTCCTGATAAGAATGCTAATATAGTAAAGATTGTAGTTGAGCCTTTAGAGAGAGGGTTTGGTTTAACAGTAGGTAATGCTATGAGGAGAATTTTGCTTTCTTCTCTTCAGGGTGCTGCAATAACTTCGATAAAGATACCAGGGGTGGTGCATGAATTTTCTGCTATACCTGGTGTTAAAGAAGATTTAGTTGATGTAGTTTTAAATCTTAAGTCCTTAGTCATTAAGATGCATTCTTCCGAAAAGAAGGTTGTAAGATTAAGTGCTACTGGGTCTTGTGTGGTGACTGCCGGTATGATTGGGGCAGGTCATGATGTGGAGATATTAACTCCTAATCATATGATTTGTACTTTGGCAAAAGGAGCCCAGCTTGAAATGGAACTAGTGTGTGAGACAGGAAAAGGTTATGTTCCTGCTGTGAGTAATGTTGATTCAGAAGCTGCTATTGGGGTAATCCCAATAGATGCGTTATTTAGTCCTGTAAAGAAGGTTACTTATAAAGTTGATAATACACGTGTTGGTCAGGTTACAGATTATGACAAGCTAATTATGACCGTTGAAACTAATGGTAGTATTTCTCCTGAAATGTCTATAGCTCTTGCTGCTAGAATTCTGCAGGATCAGTTGCAATTATTTATTACATTTGAAGAACAAATGGAAGATAAGCAGGATAAATTAGAAGAATTATCATTTAATCCAGCCTTGTTGAAAAAAGTTGAGGAATTAGAATTATCTGTCAGATCTCAAAATTGTTTGAAAAATGATAATATAATCTATATAGGAGATCTTGTTATCAAAACGGAAGGAGAAATGCTGAGAACTCAAAATTTTGGTAGAAAATCTCTTAATGAGATCAAAGATATATTAGCCACTTTTGGCTTGAAATTCGGTATGGACGTAGCAGGCTGGCCTCCTGAAAATATTCAGGATTTATCTAAGCGTTACGAAGATCCATATTAATTTAAGGTAACAATATGCGACATAAAATTAAGGGTAGAAAACTCAACAGAACAAGTAGTCATAGGCAGGCGATGTTTGCTAATATGGCTGTGGCACTTGTGATGAATGAACAAATAAAAACAACTTTACCTAAAGCTAAAGAGCTTAGACCTTATATTGAGGTACTAGTAACTAAGGCTAAGAAGTCTGATTTAGCCACTAGAAGAATGGTGCTTGCTAAAATCAAAGATAAAGTGGCAACTGAAAAACTTATTAGCGTTTTAGGTAAAAGATATAGTGAACGTCCAGGTGGATATACTAGGATAATAAAGGCTGGTTCTCGCTATGGCGATATGGCACCACTGGCTTATATTGAGTTCGTTGATAGAGATGTAAATAGTAAAGGTTGTATGACTCCACAAGCAGAAAGTCATAATCATGAAGAACAAAATTAATGAATCTGTAGGAAAATAATAAATATGGCTAATCATTCATCAGCAAAAAAGGCAATAAGACAAACAATTAAAAAAACTTTAATAAATAAGAATAGAGCGAGTAGAATTAAAACCTATTTAAAAAAAGTTTTACAAGAAGTTGCTAGTGGTTCAAAAGAATCGGCCAGATTAGCTTTGATTGTTGCACAATCTGAAATAATGAAAGGCGTAACAAAGAATATTATCAAGTTAAATACCGCCTCACGTAAAATCAGTAAATTATCTCAAAAAATTAAAAACATGAACTAGTCTATATAGATTAGCATTACTTCGTCTATTAATGAGGAAGACCGTAGGTCGATGAAGCGATCTATCTAATTATTTCCCTGGATTGATTCGTTGCTATTAAGAATATGGTTTTCTTACTGATTCTAGTGAAAACATAATTTTTGGTTATAAGCCGATTACTTATTCTATTTATACTCAAATGATTTGGAGAATTGGATTTGAAAATGAGGGGCGGGGCTACGGCAGCGTACATGAGGTATGTAAGTATGCGAGTCCCTGATATTTTCAAAAAACAATTCTGCAAAGCAGAAGAGTATATCTCTATTACTTAGTTTGCAGACAAGCTCTGACATTAACCCTATAGAATATTGCTGGACTCACTTTAAAAATTAGACCTCTTGCAAAACTCTACTTCTGCTGGTAATTTGTACGTCGATGCGGTACTCGAATCCTCACGTACGCTTAAGTACGCTGCGGTTCTGCGTTCCGTGTCTCCTTCAAATTCCTCAGCATAAGCGAGTTTTGCAAGAGGTCTATTATTAAACCATTTGATAATTTAAGGTATGGGGATTATCTAAATGAATAATCGGTTTTTCTTTCTATGGTCAGTTATAAAACCATATAAATATCAATATTTTAT